>JAAUPE010000033.1 GCA_012034595.1 Calothrix sp. CSU_2_0
CTGACTCCTCATATTCTGACTCCTATATTCTGACTCCTGATATTCTGACTCCTATATTCTGACTCCTATATTCTGACTCCTATATTCTGACTCCTATATTCTGACTCCTATATTCTGACTCCTATATTCTGACTCCTATATTCTTCTTTAATCGTGACACGAGTTGTCCTGTTGTGCTTGGTTTAAATTTGGTTTAAATAGATGTGGTAGTATAATTATCCGCGCATCTAATATATAGCAGTGGTTACGGTATCAAGACATTCTAGGTTATCTCGAAAGCGTACTGGTTCCGTTCACCATCTCTAGCGTCTATTTAGTTACAGAAAACATTATCGTCAGCAGATTTGGCAAGCTGCGATCGCAGTAGAGATTTCCCCAAAAGAAAATAATTAAAATTTCCCATTGCCCATTTGCCCTTTTCCCCTCCCATATCATGTTTACCAATCCTCAACCCGATACCTCTGATAATAAATGGCGACATAAATTAGATAAATTTATTAAGTCGCACCAACAAGAACTAGCAGCATTATCTTGGGCATTGTGGCAAGAAAACGGCAGCAGTCAAGGTACGATTGGTATCGACTTAGAGCCAACACCACATTTTGTCTATTGTCCCGATACTGCAATCGAGCAATTTAATGATAGAGTTGACAATCGACTTCAGGAACTTTTAGGGTTAATCAAACACTACAAACCCGAAATCGAAGTTTTAATGGTAGGGATTGGCAAAGACCAAGTTAAATTGATTTATTTTGAACCAAAACCCGAACCACCAGTTTGTTTTGAGCAATTAGGGAAAGATGTGGATATCCTATTAGACGAATTGGAAGCGAAATTATTAGCATCTGGCATAAATAACGACTAACCCACGAAGTCGGGTTCCTTACCCCACGAAAAATCCCCCACTCAGCACGACTAAAGCAGTAACCCGACTTCTAACCCCACGCAAAAACCCCAAATTCCCCAAAATAAAATCGCAGCATCAAGCATCTGGTAACACGAGAAACCCGGTTTCTGTTGATGACGCTTCAAAGATAATCATACTTAGTTTTGAGAGAAACCCGGTTTCTTCATATTTCCCCCCGCAGACTTATCCTGTTATAGTTTTTAATTCTTCACTTCTAACTTATTTTCTAACTTAATTATTTATGCGTCCATACACAGCCATCTTAATCATACCTACAGGCATTGGTGCAGCGATTGGTGGCTATGCTGGGGATGCATTACCTGTTGCCAAGGCAATGTCACAGGTTGTAGATAGACTGATTACCCACCCCAATGTGATGAATGGGGCAATGCTGTACTGGAATATTCCTAATGGCTTGTATGTGGAAGGGTATGGACTCGATCGCTTTGCTGCTGGGGAATGGGGTTTGCGTCCAGTTCATCAAAATAAAATTGGTTTGATTTTAGACCAGGGAATTGAACCAGAATTACGACTACGACAGTTGCAAGCTGTTGATGCAGCGAGAGCAACACTAGGATTATCGCTTACTGATTATGTAATTACAGATGCAGCATTGAATGTGGAAATACGAACTGCAATATCCGGTGCGAGTTGGGGAACAATTGGAAATCCAGATAGTTTATTAAGGGCAGCAGATGTATTAATAAATCAAGCTGGGGCAAATGCGATCGCAGTTGTCGCTAAATTTCCGGAGGAGGTGGATGCCGTAGTCGATTATAATTATCGTATGGGTAAAGGTGTAGACCCAATTGCCGGAGCAGAAGCGGTAATTAGCCACTTAATAGTCCGAGAATTTCAAATACCTTGTGCCCATGCACCTGCTTTTTTGCCCCCACCATTAGATTCTAATTTATCCCCTCGTTCGGCAGCCGAAGAAATCGGTTATACTTTTCTACCAAGTGTGCTTGTTGGCTTGCATCGTGCCCCCCAATTTATTGTTACAGGTAGAAAAAACGCCTACCCGACAATGGATGATATTTGGGCAAATCAGGTTGATGCGTTGATTGTACCTGCTTCTTCGTGTGGTGGCAGTGCTATATTGAGTTTGAGTCAGCAGCAATGTGCGATCGTAACGGTAGAAGAAAATCAGACGCAGGTACAAGTTCCACCCCAGCCATTAGGGATAAAATCATTACAGGTTAGTTCTTATCTTGAAGCAATTGGTGTTATCGCAGCTCATAAAGCAGGGATTAATCCATCTGTACTTCATCCAGGGATTACGTCTTTAAATTTATTAAATCATTAATTTGCAAAAAATACATAACTCAAAACTCCTAATTCCCAACTCCTAATTCCTAACTCAAAACTCCTAATTCCCAACTCCTTACTCCTTACTCTTAACATTTAATCATCGTGGCGCAACAACAGCAAAACCAAGAACCAGAAATTCCTTATTTAACTCGCACGCAAGTGCTAGTAGCGATGGGAGTGACAGCAATTATTTTATGGATAGTCGCGAAAATATGCTTGCAATTTGCCAATGTCCCACTCCTAAATTGGGGTTGGGATGAACAAGAATTTGTTGTCGGAATTATTTTAGGATTATTAATTACTGCTTTAAGTAGTGTCGTCTATCGCTTTAATTCTACTTATCATCGTAGTGCTGATTATTATTTAGAAATTGTTTTAAAACCTTTAGCATTACCCGATATAATTTGGTTGGGATTACTACCTGGATTAAGTGAAGAATTGTTATTTCGTGGTGTATTATTGCCTGCTTTAGGGGCAAATGATTTTGCTGTCATCATTTCCAGTGTTTGCTTTGGCGTTTTACATTTGAGTGGTCCTCAACAATGGTCTTATGTTATTTGGGCTACAATTGTCGGGCTTGTACTGGGATATAGTGCTATCATTAGCGGTAATTTATTAGTACCTATTGTGGCTCATATTGTGACTAATTTGGTTTCTAGTTATTTATGGAAAATGAAACAGTTGTAGTCAAAAGTTTAGAGTTGAATTCTATTCTTTACTTCTTTTGTCCCAACATGAAAAAAGCAGCAACATCATCCGATCGAGAATAATGCCAACTCCACCTAAATAGATGATTGCTAAAATAATTTCGCTGATATCAGAGTTATTGTAAGCATTAACAATAAAAAATCCCAATCCATCATCAGACAACAGCATTTCCGCAGCGACAACAGCCAACCAAGATAAACCTAAAGCAATTCGTAAACCTGTAAAAATATAAGGTAAAGTAGCAGGCAAAAGAATTTTATAAAATTTTTTCCATAAAGGTAGTTTTATCATTCTACCCACATTGATATAATCTTGAGGAATCTGTTGTACTCCTAAAGCTGTATTTAAAATAATTGGCCAGATTGCAGTTATAAAAATTACAAATATTGCAGAAGGATTTGGTTTGAGAAAGATTGCCTGTGCGAGTGGCAACCACGCTAAAGGTGCTACGGGACGTAATAATTGGATAACTGGTTCGGCAGCTTGTTTGATAATTGGAATTAGGCTGATAATAAAACCAACTGGGATACCTACGAATGCAGCCAGAAAATAACCCATTGTTACACGTTTGAGGCTAGCTAAAATCAACCAAAATAAGCCTTTATTATTGTTACCTTTATAGAAAAATGGGTCAATAATTAATTCCCAAGTATCTCGAACAACTTGAATTGGAGAAGGTAATGAAGTGTCCGAACGCAAACTTAATAGATGCCAAATAATTACCAAAGTGAAAATTCCGAGAAACGAAGGTAATATTTGCTGTAATTGCCTTTGAATGGAGAGAGTTTTGATTTTTAAACTCATGCTGAATAACTATCCTTAACAAAAATGTTTTGAGATTGATATTTCTGACTTTTTGAATCAACCGAGAATATTTCTTCGTAATTCTAATTGTTAATAATTGCTGCTTTTAAGTATTCCTGGGGATTTTCTGGGTCAAATTCCAAACCATTAAAAAACTTCTCAATTCCACGGGATGTACTAGTTGGGATTGCTTGTTCTTGACCAATTTTTTTAGCAACTTCTCGCCAAATATCTTCGCGATTTACCGCATCAATTAACGGTTTTGTGTCAAAATCTAGCGAACGATTCCCCCAGCGCATATCTTCATACAAAACCACAAATCATGACTTTTATATGGATAAGAAGCATTATTTTCCCAAAATTTGATGGCATGGGGACTATTTTCTACAACTCTGCCATTCCCATAATCAAACTTACCTAGCAAACGCTGATCAATAACATCTTTTGGTACACCGATCCATTGTCGTTGGGAAACAATCTCGAATAACTCAGCTTTATTTTCGGGGCGATCGCACCAAATTTGTGCTTCCATGATTGCTGCTAAAATCGCTTGTGTGGCTTTTGGATATTTATCAACCCATTCCCCACGCATGACAAAAGCTTTTTCTGGATGATTATTCCACAATTCACCACTGGTAACAGCCGAATAACCAATTTTTTGGTTAATTAAACGCTGATGCCAAGGATCGACGACGCAAAACCCTTCCATTGAACCACCTCGCATATTTGCAACCATTTGCGGTGGAGGAATTACAATCAAAGATGCATCTGTTTCTGGATCGATACCACCATTCGCTAACCACCAACGCATAAAAAAATCCCCCGTGACTCGACGAAAGGGAATGGCAAAGCGAATTGATTCACCAGATTTGGCTTTGGTTTGTAATGCGGGTTTGAGAGGGGAACTATCTAAACCCAAATTTAAATTTTTGTAAGTATTGGCAATGGAAATACCCTGACCATTGAGATTTAAACGTGCCAGGATATATATGGGTATTTTGCGGTTATAGCTAATCTCCCCGGTAGTAATCAAATAAGCCATTGGAAACAGCAAATGCGCTCCATCCAATCCCTCATCAACAGAACCTAGCATCAATCTATCTCGTATCACTGCCCAAGATGGCTGTTTTTGTACTATGACATCTGGTACACCATGCTTGGCAAACATCCCTTTGGCTTTGGCAATAATTAGCGGGCAACAACTGACTACTGAGACAAAACCGAGAACGGCTTTGGTGGTTTCTGGTGTATCGTTGTAACCTGCATACACTCCTGGATTTAACTCTGCAAGGGTCGAATTTCCAGAATTAAAATTCTGAGCTAGATGGTACGCTAAGGCACTTGCTGTAGTCGTAGCCAAAAATTTACGTCTGGAAAGCTTTGCCATACATGATATTTGAGATTTCGCGAGGAGAAATTGCTGAATTTACTTATTTCTATGCACTGTGGCTTAAAGAATAGTATTTAGTCAAGAGGTGGGAATCGGGTGATTTTAATTTTAGATCATTCCCAATTCCCAATCCCCAATCCCCAATTTAATTTGATTGAATCCTCGCATCCAAAATTTTATCAATCCTGTCTCGTGTTTCTAAAATATGCGCTTTGGTGTACTCATCATCTGAATTCACAGATTTTAACTTTTCATCAAGCTGCTTCAACTTATACCAAGCTATTGTGCGAGCATCTTCGGGAACACTACTAAAATCCTCCCCTTTACGTAGTACCATTCCCGTCAAAACATCTAAATAGCGTCTTTGTATCCCCCTCCGCAAACTAGATATTTTAATATCTCCGCGTTTAGGTTTAATTACTTCCGTCCAAATCCCCGACTGTAACGTGTCAAATAACTCAGGAATCGTCAGTGAATTCCCTGAGTCTGTTTTGAGTTCGATGTCCTTAATTCGAGATAGTCTATCCCCAGATAATAAATCGACCAACACAGAACTCTGAATAAACAACACCAAATCATGAATTGGATAATCCAAACGTCCAATTTGCGGATTACTACCCCAATGTCGCCATCTTGAAGGTGCTAATTTATTCAGGAGTTCGGGTGGAAAATTGAACGCATCGTCAGCAAAAACATATTTCTGTAACGTTGCTAAAGCTTCCCGTTGCTTTTCCACAGCTACAGGTTCAAATGGTAAACGCCCATTGCGATCGCTACTGCGAACTCGGTAAAATGATTGTCCACCAATATATTTTGTGGCGAAGAAAATATTCTGGAAGTAATTCCCCAAAACTGTCCCGAATTGTTCCCCCACATCACTAATCCCGTCATCGTTGGTGGGATAGCGCTTATTGATTAAATCCCACAGTTGCCGAGAATTATCCAGTTGCCATTGGGAATAAGTGAGTACGTTACGACTATTATCCCAAGCGTTAACCGTGGGATCGAGGTCAAACATATCTTCGTCGGTAGAATAGCTTAACTCTGGATTTGCTACCGATTCCTGGGCAATTTTTTCTAAAAAGGGCTTTTCGGCAGCAGTTGTTGCCACTTGTATCGGTGCATAACCGTATTTTATTGCCCAATCGTCGTATGGTCCCACCATACTCGGAAAATAATCACCCTGCTTAATTCCTTTCGGGGCAATGTTGGGGGGAATATAATCCATTAGGGATGTTGTCAAACCACGTCTGCGGGTGATTTCGGTATTATTCATCTCCTCCGGTTTCAACATCGTACTGCCTCGGAAATTGTGCCGCAATCCCAAGGTATGTCCGACTTCATGGGCAATTATTAAGCGCAGATATTGATGAATATAGGTTTTAATTTGTTCGGGAGTTGCAGCAACCGTTGGTAACATCGTCATTGTCATCTTACCAACGGCAAATTGGTTTGCTGCTTCTATGCCGTAACAAAGGTCATATTCCCCAGCAAGTCGCGAAATCTGAGCGATAAATCCGGTTTGATTTTGCTGTTGTTTACCTTTAGAAAAAACCTTAGCATCAAGTCCATTCGCACATAGCAAGCGATTCTGCATTAATGCCGATATTGTTGTGCGATTTTGGGTTTGATTGGGCTGGACAATTTGCCGATAGTCGTTTTTCAGGGCGCGAACAAAGCTGGCATCAACCAGGATATCAGCATCTAGGATTTCTCCAGTGAGGGGATTTACCCGTGATGGTCCCATTGCAAAGAATCCATCGACGGTATTGATCCAGCGAATCGTATTGTAACGAATATCTGCGGGGTCCCATGCAGCTTTCTCAGGCATTTGCTGAACTTGGATTGCGTCTTTAAATCCAATCTTGGCAAATGCTTGGTTCCACATTAATACCCCTTCTTTAATCGCATCCCGATATTCAAACGGAACAGCATTATCAATCCAGAAAACTATGGGTTTTTTGGGGGGAGAAATTGCCGCATTCGGGTCTTTTTTCTCCAGATTCCAACGGTTAGTATACCTGACAAATGGGTCCCTACGCTCGTCGTTCGATAAATCTTGGTATGCGGTAATAAAATAACCAACACGTTCGTCAGCCAAGCGAGGACGGTAATTATTATCTGCCAATTGTGAGAGGCTGTAGTGAATTCGTAAGGTAAAACCGCGATTATCTGCTAAAGCTTCAAAATTGGGTAAACCAGTTTCTTTGCTGCGTCCACTTCCTCCACCAATAACATTCATCACCGATTCAATCTCGATATTTTGGGGAAAGGTTTTGGCACTGCCAAAATACGAACCCTCAGCACCACTGGAAACCCCCAAACTTGCCGATAATCCGGCTAAATCAGTTAGTAATAAATCCCCTAAATCTATTAATAGGGTTTTGCGATCGCTATTAATACTCTTAATGGGAATATTATACAGAACCGAATCGCTAAAAGAACGGGCGAGCGATCGCGCTTGGGGGTCCCCATCACGAGTACGAAAATTTACATTCCTGACTACGAATTGCAAGTTATTATTTACCCGTTGAAAGTAAAATAAAAAGTCCTGTAACGGCATCCCACTATAAATACCACCTTCCCCAATCCCCGATTCCAAGGTAGCTGTGGTCAAAAAGTTCTTATTTAGCTGTTCGGGTTTAATTTCCAAATAAATTTTATTCTTTTCTTTATTCCGGTATAAAGTAAACAAACCATCTAAACGTTGAGTATCTTTAGTCACCTCATCAAAAGGCTCTAAATCATCGCGTTTTGGCGGTTTGGTTTTTTCGTTAGGCTTTTTACTATCCTCTGGTTTCTTGGCAAGCTGCAAAAAGGGTTGCTGACTAGCTTTTTTGATATCTTCTACCACCCAGGCAAAATTTTCTGGTTGAACCTGTTGATTTTTGCCCAGCACCCAGACTTGCCCCGGTTTTAATGTCTTTTTAACCCCTTTATCTTTCCCAACAGCAGCAACAACGGTTTTGGCGACAGCTTTCCCAGCAGAAAGTGCCATCGTATTGGAAACACCCAAAACCAAACCATGCAACAAAACAATATAACAAGTTAACCGCTTCATTCCCATCCATCCTTGGCAATCAAAACCCCACTTAATGACGAGTATCGGCAAGTCCAAACAACTTTCCCAACTCGACTATCCAACCTCACCTGAAAGATGCTTTTAACTGCCCGATATCAAGCAATTAAAAATTCAGGTGCTTTTTGCACTGTTTTACTGTAGTATTTTTGCAAACAATCATACGGGTATATGGCTCAATCGAGGATACTTCCATAAATAAATGCCCCTGTCAGTAGCAAACAGTACCTAATAATGTTCGTATACAACTAACCTTCAGATGAAACATAAAATAGTATAAACAAATCTATTAGAGAATTTGTTTTCGGTGACAAATCAAGTATTTTTTTATCACATATTTTATTTTGACAAAAAATAAAACACCAATCTGCGGAGGGGAACACTAATTGAACTATTAACACAAAATACAGCAATAAATACCACAACTTCTAAGTTTGATAAAAAACTGGTAGTGCGATCGCTAATTCAAGTAATATACAAGCACAAAAATACACTCAATACCTTGGATATCTATGAACCAAAAGAAAAAAAGCAAATCGCAAAAGACAAAATAAATATCCAGTCAACTTTAAAGCAATCAATTCCATCTGTAGTAACAACATAAATTAGTATCAGTGGATACAGAAATGTCAGATTTATCCCAAGTCTGGAAGCGTTTAAGAACTTATATGCGGGATTCCTGGTTGCCAGAAAACTCCCACCAAGCGCAAATGGCGAATAAAGTATTATTAACCTTAAGAAAAGATGTTAAAAAACAAAAACAAATAGATGAATCATCAGACAAAAATTTACAGCGACAATTAATTGACGAAAAACTTCACACGATAATTCAAGAATGGGCGCAAGTAGATAATAAATTAAATTGGCTAATCAGTAATACAGATTTCCATACAGAAATTTACAATTTACTAGGAGAAGAATCGCTCAAAGTCGAAATTCTCCAAGCGCTAATGGGAAAGCTCATCAATAGTCCCCAATTTCTTCCAATTCAACTGTTTCAACGTCTCGAAAATTTTTATAGTCGTTGGTGTCAAGGAGAATTTATAGATGCACCTGCCAATGAGAATTTTCCCCAAAAAAACTCCTACAAATTCAATCCAGTCATACTCACCTGGGATTACGTCAAGTAGACATATATACTGGGCTAAATGTAATGATTTTACTTTTAGCTTTGCATCATTACGCACAACAAAGCGAAGAACTTAAACAAAAAATAATATTTTATCCTTCTGGTCAACCCGATACCGAAAACTTCTTCACGTCCCAACTATTGCGGGTTATTCACTACAGCGATGCCATCGAAATTGGTAACTTCAGTAACATTGTTGGCGAATTTCTTCACAACGGTAATTTTAGCGGTGCTTACCTTGGAGATGCCCACCTTACAGGAGTGAACTTTAGTAATGCCCACCTCACAGGTACTTATTTGGGGGATGCCAACCTGGCAGGGGCAAACCTAAGTAATGCCAACCTCAGCGCTGCTAACTTAGGAGATGCTAACCTGAGCGGTGCAAACCTTAATGGTGCTATCCTCAGACGTGCTGACCTCAGTAGTATTAATTTTAGTGGTAGCAATCTCAGTCATGCTGACCTCAGTCATGCCGACCTCAGTCATGCTAACCTCAGCAGTTGCAACCTGACGGGGGCAAATCTGACGGGGGCAAACCTGACGGGGGCAAACCTTCGAGATGCTGACGTTAGTAATGCCATACTTAAGCAAGGCATCTGCTTTGGTGCAAATCTTAGTGGTGCTAATATGAGTCGGGCAAACCTTTGTCATACCGACTTTTGCCGTGCCGATATTAGTGGTGTAAATCTCGAAAATGCTAACCTTACAGGTGCAAATCTCAGCGACTCGATACTTTTTAGCGCCAACCTCAATAATGCCATCTTACAAGCAGCTGACCTCAGCTATGCCAAATTAAGCGGAGCCAAACTCCACGATGCCAACTTGCAAGGTGCAATCCTCTTGGGTGCAGATTTGAGTGGGGTAAATCTCAGCAATGTTATTTTAAATGAAGCTGACTTGAGCGGTGTCACCCTTAGTGAAGCTGACCTTCAAGGTGCAGACTTGAGCGAAGCGATTTTATTAGGAACTGACCTGAGTTTTGCGAATCTAAACAGCGCTAATCTTAGTGGTAGCAACTTGACAGGAGCAATTCTTAGTGGTGCGGATTTGAGTTATACCAATTTTAGTTATGCAATTCTCTTAGGTGCAGATGTGAGTGATGCCAACCTCGACAAGATGACTTGGAATGAAAGTCAAGCTTGGGGAGAAGTACGAGGGTTGGAAAGTGCGATGAATATACCGATCGCATTACGACAGAAGTTGGGATTTTGACACTCCCCATGCGTAGAACGCAGGGGATTCTTTAGTAATTAACCATCTTTGCTTGCTGAGTCCACTGCTGAACAATATCAACAGCAGGACACAAATCCCGTCGCTGCATAGTTGCCACATGTAACCGTAAAACTTGCTTGTGCAAACGGTGCGTGGGAATTTGGGCTAATTGCATTACCGAACCAACTCCAGCATGAAGTAATAATCCACAATATTGAGTTCCAACGCTGGGAACTCTAGCTAAATCCGCTAGCGCAACCCATTTATTGATATATTTAGAATTAATTTGTAATTGATTTGCTAATTCAATTCTCGATTGTGGTGTTTTTCCTTTAACAATTAGTTGACTCGTTGTGGAAATTCCGCAATTTTGCAATAGTAACTTTTCTTCTTCGTTTAAACCGGGCAACTCTTTTATCGACCAATCACAAGATGAAATAGGTTTCACCCTGGCTTGTTTTTGAGAATACATTATAAAAAACTCGAATATAAGCTCTTTTTACTATTGTGGCAAGTAAATAGCTGATTGCAATTTGGTAATTTTGATAATAAGAGTAAGTCAAAGTAGATATCACATCACACAAATGCAAACTAAATTTAACTTTTTTCAACACTGGTATCCAGTTACGCCAATTGAAGATTTAGACCCCAAAAAACCCACTCCCGTAACCATTTTAGGTATCCGACTTGTAATTTGGAAACCCAAATCATCTGATACATACCAAGTATTTTTAGACCAATGTCCGCATCGTTTAGCACCACTAAGTGAAGGAAGAATTGATGAAAAAACTGGTGATTTAATGTGTAGCTATCACGGTTGGCGATTCGATTCCCAGGGAGTTTGTACCCAGATTCCCCAAGCGGAAAACCCGGAAATCCTTAGTAAAAATAAAGACAATTTTTGTGTTACTAGCTTACCAATTAGACAAGCAAGTGATTTACTTTGGGTATGGCTTGATACTAATTCTAGAGAACTCGCAGACAATACCACATTACCTTTATCGCCCAATATTGATGCTGGCAAAGGCTTTGTTTGGTCTTCAATAGTGCGTGATTTAGAATACGACTGGCAAACACTAGTAGAAAATGTTGCCGACCCCAGCCACGTACCTTTTGCCCATCACGGAGTACAGGGAAATCGGGACAAAGCTGTACCTGTGCAGATCAAAATCTCCCAATCTACACCAAATTTAATTGAGGCAACAATTGAAAAAGGTTTGAAAAGTACAATTACCTTTGAACCTCCTTGTCGTTTAGAATATGCGATCGCATTTGGGAATTCTGGCAAACAGATGGGATTAGTCACCTACTGTATTCCCATCAGTCCCGGTAAATCGCGGATTATTGCCCAGTTCCCACGCAACTTTGCCAAAACTCTACACCGCTTTACTCCTCGCTGGTGGAACCACATTACAGAGCGTAACTTAATTCTTGATGGTGATATGGTGCTTCTTCAACAGCAAGAATATTTGTTACAAAAACAACAAGCTTTAGGTAGTTGGAAAACAGCCTATAAAATGCCGACGGGTGCAGACCGTTTGGTGATTGAATTTCGTCAATGGTTTGATAAATATTCTCAAGGAAAATTACCTTGGGATGAAGTAGGAATTAATGCTTTAGGATACGCAAAAATTAATCCAAACCGCAAACAGGTTTTAAATCGTTATGAGCAACATACCCAACATTGTAGTAGTTGTCGTGGTGCATTAAAAAATATTCAAACCTGGCAACTATTCCTTTTGGCATATTTTGCAATCATAGTTCCAATTGTTGCCGTGCTGCCCGATACATTAAGAAGCAAAATCGGCATTCCCTTAATAATTTCAGCACTGTTAGGCTTAGGAATTTACGCAATTTTAAAGCTGTGGTTAGAGCCAAAATTTTACTTTATTGATTATATTCACGCAGAAAAATGAGTTTTTTTCGCGTTATTTACTGGAAATTTTACCTTTCACCTTTTCTCTTTTGCCTCTACCCTAGAAAGGTGTTATCAACCTTTATTATAGAGAAGTAGAGAAAATCAATGTTGCCAAAAAACTTGAAGATTTCCCTATTCACAAGCAAACTACTCGCAGCTTTCGCATTTGCGAGCGTTTCGATAATTCTCGCAAGCTGCACTTCCACACCTGAAGTTCCCAAAACCGAGACACAAGAACAAGCACAACCCAACCCCTACAAAAATCAATCAGAACAACAACCAGTTCAAACAAACAACGATAAAGATGATAGAGATGACGACGATGATAAAGATGACGACGACAAAGACAACGACAAAGATGATAAAGATTAATTAAATCATCCATTTAAACCCATTATTATCGTCGTCGTAGAGACGTTCCGGTGGAACGTCTTCCTTTATTGATTTATTGATTTATTGATTTATTTATTTATTTCTTTCTTTCTTTCTTTATTCCCCAAATTCCCCACATATCCAACACATCACACCTAACATATAAATAAAACCTATAAAATTCTAATTTTCCCATGGCATCATCCCTAATCGAAACCCTACATCAACGTCGTCAAAAACTCTCAACCCTAATCGACTTTCCCGCAATTCTCTGGGCAGGAAACTCCATTCCCCGCAACTTCCCTGCCAATAAATTCCCCCACCGTACCAGCAGTCATTTCCTCTACTTTGCCGGATTACCCCTAGCAAATGCCGCTATCCATCTCCAAGCAGGTAAACTCCAACTCTTCATCGACGAACCCACAGCAAACAGCGCATTGTGGCATGGAGAAACACCCAAACGTGATGAAATAGCCGCACAAATCGGTGCAGACGCAGCTTATCCAATGTCAGAACTAGCCTCAAAAATCCCAGATGCAGGTACAGTTGCCGTCCAAGATGCAGCCACATGGACACAACAAACCCAGCTATTCAACCGGATGGTTTTACCGCAAATTCCACCCCAAGGGATAGATTTAGAATTAGCAAAGGCAATAGTCAAATTACGTCTGATTCATGACGAAGGTGCATTAGCTGAACTACGAAAAGCTGCTACTGTCAGCGTCGCAGCACATAAAGCCGGAATGGCAGCAGTCAGCAAATGCAAAACCGAAGCTGAAGTTCGGGCAGCAATGGAAAGCGTCATTATTGCCCATGACATGAAAACTTCCTACAACAGCATTGTCACCGTTCATGGTGAAGTTCTGCACAACGAGCATTACCATCATCCCCTTCAACCCGGAGATTTACTGCTTGCTGATGTTGGTGCGGAAACTCCCACGGGTTGGGCAGGTGATATTACTCGCACATTCCCAACTTCAGGAAAATTTTCATCTACCCAAAGAGATATTTATGATGTAGTTTTAGCAGCACACGACGCATGTATCGCAGCGATGCATCCCGGAGTTGAATATGCTGATATTCACCTTTTAGCTTGTCAAGTAATTGCTGAAGGATTAGTAGATTTAGGAATTTTGCAGGGGAAACCAGAAGAAATAGTCGAAAAAGACATTCATGCACTATTTTTTCCCCACGGAATCGGACATTTACTTGGTTTAGACGTGCATGATATGGAAGACTTAGGGGATTTAGCGGGATATGAAGAAGGAAGAGACAGAAGTCAAAGATTTGGTTTGGGTTACTTACGATTAAATCGCACCTTGCGTCCAGGAATGTTAGTCACCATTGAACCCGGATTTTATCAAGTACCAGCAATTTTAAATTCAGCGCGATTCTCTAAAGGAGTATCGCATTACCAACATTTAATCAACTGGGAACGTTTGCAGCAATTTGCCGATGTTCGAGGAATCCGCATCGAAGATGATGTATTGGTGACAGAAACAGGTGCAGATATTTTAACAAAAGAATTACCCACCGCAGCAAATGCGATCGAAGAACTAATTACTCACTAAATATTCGCGACTTCTTTAACCCGCAAAAATATATAAATTCGTTGATTGATAACTAAATGTTCTAATTACAATCTGAAAAATCAAAAAAATAGTATGTAAAGGTCTAGAATTGATAAATTTTATCCAAGCTTTTAAAATTAGGCATGATTTACCAAACATCGGTAAAGATTTATAGCTGGAAACCGTTGTTGATTTGCCGTTAGTGAAAAATAGTCTTATCGCTACCAGTTACAGTCGGCGAGAAAACTATGTAAGCTGTAAAAAGCGCCTTGTCTGTCTTGAAACTGCCATTCCTACCTGTAACCAAATCATGTTTGACGCACTATCCGACCGTTTAGAATCCGCCTGGAAAAAACTCCGGGGGCAAGATAAAATCTCCCAATCGAATATTCAAGATGCTTTGCGCGAAGTGCGCCGCGCCCTTTTAGAAGCTGACGTAAACCTTCAGGTTGTCAAAGATTTTATTACCGAAGTTGAAGCAAAAGCACAAGGAGCCGAAGTTATTTCCGGCATCCGACCCGACCAACAGTTTATTAAAATTGTTTACGACGAACTGTTAGAAGTCATGGGGGAAGAAAATGTCCCCCTCGCAGAAGCAACCGCAGCCCCGACAATTGTGTTGATGGCAGGATTGCAAGGTACTGGTAAAACCACAGCCACAGCCAAGTTAGCCTTGCACCTACGCAAAATCAACCGCTCCTGCATGATGGTCGCAACCGACGTATACCGTCCAGCTGCGATCGACCAATTAAAAACCCTGGGCAAACAAATCGAAGTCCCAGTGTTCGAGATGGGAAGCGATGCCGATCCAGTAGAAATTGCCCGACAAGGTATTGAACGAGCCAAAGCAGAAGGTATTGATACCATAATTATCGATACTGCGGGTCGCTTGCAAATCGATCGCGACATGATGGGAGAACTCGCCCGTATCAAAGAAACCGTTCAACCCCATGAAATACTTTTAGTAGTGGATGCGATGACGGGGCAAGAGGCAGCGAATTTGACCCGTACTTTCCACGAACAAATTGGCATTACCGGGGCAATCCTCACCAAAATGGATGGTGATAGCCGAGGTGGTGCAGCCCTTTCCGTCAGGCGAATTTCTGGTCAGCCGATTAAATTTATTGGTGTGGGGGAAAAAGTCGAGGCTCTACAACCATTTTATCCCGATCGCATGGCATCGCGAATTTTGGGTATGGGTGATGTCTTGACGCTGGTCGAAAAAGCACAGGAAGAAATCGACATCGCTGACGCTGAGAAAATGCAGGAGAAAATCCTCTCAGCCAAGTTTGATTTTACCGACTTCCTCAAGCAAATGCGGCTGTTGAAAAATATGGGTTCTTTGGGAGGGATTATGAAGATGATCCCAGGGATGAATAAGCTTACCGACGACCAACTCAAACAAGGCGAAACCCAGTTAAAACGCTGCGAAGCAATGATTAATTCGATGACACAGCAGGAACGTCGCGATCCTGATTTACTCGCAAGTTCACCAAGTCGCAGAAAGCGCGTCGCATCGGGTTCGGGCTACAAAGAGCCTGATGTCAGTAAATTGGTCAGCGATTTTCAACGGATGCGTACCATGATGCAACAAATGACCCAGGGAGGCGGTTTTCCAGGGATGCCTGGGGGTTCCGGAGGAGGAATGTTTGGTGGTGGAGGTGGTGGTAACTTATTTGGTGGTGGCAACCGTCCAGCGCCGGGATGGCGGGGTTATAATGACGGCGTTAGTGGCGGTAAGAAAAAGCCGAAGAAGGATAAAAAGAAAAAAGGGTTTGGTAATTTGTAGTTAGGAGTTAGGAGTTAGGAGTTAAGTAATAAATATGTTTTTCCCTAATGTCCAATGCCCAATCCCCAATCCCCAATGTCCATTTAGTAAATTAAAGTGCTAAAATTGGCATTTAAGTATTAAGCTGTAAAATTCAGCATCAATTTAGGACAATAATCTCTTAGCTATGATTAAACTGCGCTTGAAGCGATTTGGCAAAAAGCGGGAAGCAAGTTACCGAATTATCGCGATTAACAGCCTCTCTCGTCGCGATGGTCTTCCCCTGGAAGAATTGGGTTTTTACAACCCCAGAACTAAAGAAGTAAAGTTGAATGAAGCCGGAATTACCAAGCGATTACAGCAAGGCGCTCAACCCACAACTACTGTGCGTCGAATTTTAGAGAAAGCTAACGTCTTAGAAAAAGTAAGTGCAAAACCCGCATCATAAGGTGGCGATTAATTCTTTTACATCCAATCCTGACTACACTGGTTTAGTCAGGTTTCTTATCCAGCCGTTTTTAGAATCTCCCGAATCCCTTAGCATTGATTGCGAAATGTGTCAAGACCGAAATCGGGCTTGGATTCGTATTGCTTTTGAGAGTGGAGACAAAGGAAAAGTCTTTGGTCGTGGCGGACGTAATATTCAGGCGATTCGTACTTGCGTATCAGCGGCTGCTCAGTTAGTTGGACAGTCTGTATATTTGGATATCTATGGTAGTAATGGTGGTCGTGATGGGCTGTCTTTTGAGGAAGATGGCGAAGAGCGATTACCGCCGCCCAGGGCTAGGGATAGGCAAGTTAACGGAGATAATGGGGGTAATGGGGGTAATGGGAATCGCCCGATTTTTGTTAAACCTCGTATCCGCCAAGCTTAAGTTCTAGTTTCACTTGGTTTTAGTTTCGCCTGAAATTGAGAGGTGGAAAGCTGGTTTTTTCAGGAAAGTCTAGGTGCTTTTCTAACTATAGTAACCTTTGCCATCATATTTACTGTTGGTGATGGTCATTCAATTAATTTGAGTGAACTTTTAAGGAGGTGAATTTAGAAAGTGGCTGAAGTCCGTTTGGGTGAGAATGAAACAATTGACTCGGCAATCAGACGTTTTAAGAAAAAAATTCAGAAAGCCGGAATTTTATCGGAAGTCAAACGTCGGGAACGATACGAAAAACCCAGTCTGCGTCGCAAGCGCAAAGCGGAAGCCGCACGCAAAGGTGGTCGTTTGTAGTTGGTAAAGAAAAATGCTAAACAGAACAGTTCACCATTGCTATTTTTTAATTAAGGTTTGAAAGCTTTATTGCTCAAACACCAACAAAGTAGAGGCGTACAATCAATATTACGTCTCTACTTTTAATTATTTTTACTTTTATGTTGAATTTGCTAACTTGCTTTGTAGGAGTATCTTAATTACCTATGGCAGGTGCTTTAACCATTAAACAGACCAATATTGAAAGCGCGATCGCGATCGCAAGTAAACTCGAAGGAAATCTCAAACTCCGATCCCGTCACACTGGTGCTAATCTAAGTACAATTGGACGGGCAGGGATGCTCATATGATAAGACTTTCAGGTTTTATTTCAGTTTTAAAAAGAAACGAATGGCAAATGCTCAAGGGTAAATAACAAATGACTAAGAATTTAAAAGATTTTTTTGAAGCTTGCGAAAGCTTAAAAACACTACGCATCATCGTAACGAGTAGCGCTGCGGTGTTAGAAGCAAGGGGAAAAATCGAAAAGTTATTTTATGCTGAGTTACCGAAAGGTAAGTATGCGAATCTGCACACTGAAGGATTTGAATTTCACTTTAATATGGACAAAATTACACAAGTGAAATTTGAGACAGGTGAGGCAAAACGAGGAAATTTTAAAACTTATGCAATCCGTTTTTTAGATGAGAAGCCAGAGGTAGCTTTGAGCTTGTTTTTACAATGGGGCAAACCTGGGGAATATGAACCCGGACAAGTCGAAGCATGGGAAGCATTACGTGCAGAATATGGAGAAGTTTGGGAACCCGTTCCTTTGGTGACTCTTTAGATTAGAGAGTGGGAAATGGGAATTTTCAATTAATTACCCATTACCCATTACCCATTACCTAATTTTGATTAATCATTAATCATCAGACATCTCTGAAAATAAAATAAAATAAGGGCGAACGACCGTTCTCCCCTACTAAGGTTTTTGGGTAAAATATAATTCATTTGCGGAGAATATCTACTAACCCTTCCCAAACTCATTAAATTCAAACACGTCATGGCTGCCACCACGCAGTACAGACTCGGTATGTTTACCTTGGAAGCGTTTGCCCAATGTTTGCTCTAGAGTTCCCCACACAGCACCAAGGGTAAAGGTGCATTTGCGTTCCGAACCTTGAGGTTCACCTGCCGAACATAAAGTTTCGCTGGTGTAAACTTTGATGACATTACCTTCATCGACTATTTTCTCAACAGTACATAGACAAGTTCCATCCTTTCCCAAAGCATGGCAGAGTTTTGATGCCAAATCATCAAGAGATATTGAGGAATTGACTAAACCCAGTTGTTGTGCAAGCTGTTTTCCCCGACTTCTACCTGCCGTAGTCAGCGCGATCGCAGTTGCTTTGTCACCCAATGCATCTTCCATTCCTGCGATCGCAGCTTTAAAACAAATGATGCTACTAAAATCTCCCAAAATCGGACGTAACATTAGCTCTAACCCCAATATTATCTAGTGATTTTTGTGATGTTAGATTCAGAACTATCTGTTACATAGTTTTTGCACCAGTGGCAATTAAACGTCGGAATAACGCTTCAGACCATCCAGTTTCTTGCAGTACAGCAGCTGAGGATACTTCAATGTAGGCTTGTTCGATAAAAGCTAAATCAATCATGCAAATTCGTCCCAGGGCATCTTTAAGCTCTTCGCTCTTACCGTCATTTTTCAAACGCTTACCCACCTCATGAACTACCGTAGCCATTGCGGGAACAACGTGCTGTGGTCCAATACCAATACGTACATGAACTAAACCAATTTTCCAACGACGATTTGCGTATGCATCACTCCAGTTGTCCATACCTGTGAACATTTCATGAAACCACTCAACAAAGGTTTCTCGTAAACGATGAGTGCGTTCATTTCCATCATTGAGAATTCGACTCATTTCCTCATCACGTCCAAGATAAGCATAGAAGTGGTCTGCCATATCTGGTGCAGCTTGTAAACCCCAATCAGCTTGCGATTTTAGCAAAGCTTTATCTTCATCTGTAAAACCAGCACGCTTTATCAGGGTAGACAAAAATGTATGTGGTTCTAAAGCCATACTAATTCCTAAATGTTAACGAAAGTAAGTTTTTGATGGTGATGTTGGCAACTTTTAATCAACCAACATTCCGTAAATTCATCAATTTGCAACTAATACCGATTCCAAAAATATTTGCAACACATACATGTCCAGAGACGGGATATAGCCTTACAAAGCGAAGAACTATAAAGAAAGAGTCTCGACAAAAATCATCTGTCGCATTCTTTTTTTAATTGGTATAATCTTGTACTCAGTTTATAATTAATCGTGACGAATGACTTACTCAAATTCGAGATGGAATCAAGTGAAATATCAAATGCTAATTCACTGAAACTCTGCAATCCAAAAATCTGAGTAGGGATTATTTGCGGCTATTTCAGTTTTGGCTACCCCAACAAAGGGGCTAGTTTTGCAACCGCTCGCTTAACTTCCAAAAACAAAATACCTTGTTTTACACCTGCACCAGCAAGTACGAGTAGTACTGCATCACTACCGCAACTAACGAGTACACCGTAACCCTTTTCACCTTCAACAACGATACGTTCTACTACCCCCCGTACTAATTCACGTCCAATACGTTCCCCTAGCGAAAGCATTGATGCAGACATTGCAGCAGTTCGTTCTTCGTCCATTCCCCCAGGAAGTACGGATGCTAGAGCCAAACCATCGGGAGTCACCAAAGCAGCACCTTGTACATCAGAAGCTCCAGTCACGAAGCTTTGTAGTTCTTCTTGCAGCATCGAAATGTTAATCATCTTTTTTCCTTGTGAAATTATTGGTAAGGGTTTGTCTACAGAAGATGTGGTTGTCGATAATGTTGAAGGAGAAGAAGAATTCTCAGTTGTGATATTCGGTAGAAGTGGTCTATCGGCGATCGCGAATGTCGTATTATCTGACTCTATTGGTATTAATGAGGTTGATTCTACGGCTATTGGTTCTTCGACTATTGATTCTTCAACTTCTGACAACTCCGGTATATTTGCTGACTCGGAAGTTTTTTTTTGAAATCCTCCCGTAATTAGCTTGATAATTTTGCCCAGAGGCATGGCTACCTGATTACCTATTAATTTTAGGTGTTTTTCATTACTCTCATTTTGACAGTTTTTTTTGATGGCTAGATAAAACTTAAGCTGAATAAGGTAAAGATTGGAATAAGAAAGAATTATTTTTGTGTTATGTGTAACATTTTGCTGATTGGGAATAACAAATTGTTCTTATTTTTTAGAATCTACTTTTTTCCTCTCTACTATGTGATTGGGGTAAATTGTTCAACAAGGGTAATTAATCCTTCTCGAACCGATTCTGGTTGAGTTGGGTTAATGTTAATTATTAGGGGATGAGTTTCTTGGTTATCTAAACCCAATCCAAGTGCGATATCTTCTACTTCCCATGCATCTGGGTAATCGGTGTGTGTTAAACCGATTAAGTAGGGAATGGTGACTCTTTGATTGAGAAAATAGAGCATTTTACGACTTTGACGTAGTTGTTCGGGACGATGTGCGTTGACAAGTAAGATGTAAGCATTGGCTTTTTGGATGAGAATATCCCACATAAAGTCAAATCTGGGTTGTCCAGGTGTTCCATATAGGTGTAATGATTGATTTTTGCCAATTGTTAACCTGCCAAAATCTAGCGCGACTGTTGTGCTGCTTTTGATATCTGCTACTTCGTCGGTTGCACGTTTATCTGTGTCAACAACTTCGATTTCGCTAATTGTGCGAATTAAGCTGGTTTTACCTGCACCAATAGTTCCCGTGATAATAATTCGTAGGATTTCCATTAGGTTTTACTCCTCAAAAATCCAACCAAATTTTGTAAAAATGCATTGCTGATTTTCAGCGATCGCGATTGTTGAGTTTTTCTGGCTGTTAAACTGGCATTGATGGAATAGTCGTTGAGCAGTGATGATGGTGGGATGAATGGAACTTCTTCGACTAAACAAGCCAGCATTAAGCGAAATGCGACTTGTTGAATTATGGCTACTGGTTGGTTGAGTTGAGATGCGATCGCATTTAATGTTGCGCTACCATTGGCAAATTCCCACACTTGCCATTCCAGAGGATGTAAATGCACCTGCGGTTGCCCTTGAGTGATGCTTTCGATGGCAGAATTCTTATCTGGTAAAGCATCTGCCAATGCTGCCCAATTTTTTAATACCCGCAATGTCATCAAAGTAACTTCTATTGCTCGCAAACTCAACCCCGTCATCTCGTTTGCTGGTAATTCGGCTTTGCTATCAAGTTTGAATACACCCTTTTGGATTTCAAATAACTGTCGTACTTGCTGCAATTGGCTGGCAAACAGCAAATTTAATTGCTCTGCACTCAATATCCCTTGGGTTTTCAAATGCAAACCAAGCGGTATGTCCACCCTTGCTGACTCACATAGACTTTTAATTGTTTGCTCTTTTACTAAACCTCGTTGGTAAATTTTTTCCAGCAATCCTTGATTGTTTAATTTATTTGCAGTCGCGACTACACATCCTTGCCGAAACCAAATATAGTAATACTGCGACTTCGATCCGAGAATTTTGATATTTGGCAATGTACAAACAGTCAAACATCCCGATTTTCTACCGCGATCGATCAACTGAAATAATTCAGCTAAGGAAAAATCTGTAAAAGAACTAGATAATGTCATTACTTCTGCTCAAATATGGATAAATATCGAAAATATATATACAAATGCCGCGCTTGTTACTCGTAAATCACAGTAGATGCAATGATTTAACTATTGACGCAGAAGAATTGCGATATGCCGTTATGCATTAAGCTCTTGCGATAGCGTAGCGACTCCTCCGGAGTATCGCTGTAAAGCGAATACCTTGCACCATCGAGAAGTCTCACTTATCCCCTAATTATTTAGTGTCGTTCAGCATCAAGATGTCTACCATCTACAAGTTAAATTTAGTCCTCTGATGGGTTAGGCATTTGCGATCGTATATTTACTTACGCCACAAGATGTTAGTCTCCTCACTAGAAGAATAATATACACAGCAATTATTAAAATAAGTAATTACACCAATTCATAAAACTAATGATTGATTTTATCTGTTCTTCTACGTATTAATCCTGATTTAAGTGGTAAAAATACGATTAATTCATGCATTGCTTTCTAAGTATAAAGTGTAATTCAAGTAACTCTTATTTGCTTATTTGTATGGTGATACTGCTCAATAGTGCGATGCAGAAAACAATGAATCAAAAACTGCATGTTTATATTGAAAATCGTAATGTATAAGTTAATTTTTGTAAAATTAAGGTAATATAACTTTTTATTCAATGAGTTATCCATCAAATAAAAATTTACATTTCGTAATAATATTCTGAAATCTTTACTATGAGAGTGATTCGGGGTTTTTGTTTAAGTTTTTGTGTAATAGTTATGCTGCTGTTGTCGAATGGTGACGCAAATGCAGGTGAACTAGCGGAAAGATTGGCAAATTTTTCGCAATGGGAAAAATTAACGGATGTTAAACCAGCAACAGGAGATTTGGTTTACCCTAATTGGATGGCAGGTAAGTGGGTGGTAAAAAGTACTTTGGTTGATTTAGCTGCACCTTTAGCACCGGATATTATTACACCTGGTTTTGAGGGAAATCGTCAATATTTAAATCAACCGATGGATTTTAAGGTTAAATTTGTCGCTGAAAATAGGTACGATCCAAGTTTCAATCCAAGCTCGAAATTAATCCCTCGTACTATTAATCAAACATTGAATCAATCACCTGCAATTGTCGCAGATAGAGCGTACAACGGTTTGAGTTTAGCAAGAGCTTATTTAGGAGATGAAGCGGTTTTATCTGTAAAAGTAGACCCAGAATCACCAAATCGCCAAATTACATTATTGCGGGGAGATAAGCAATTAGTCTCGATTGTCACTGCAAGGGGAATCGAAACTACTGATGATGGAAGATATCTGACTACGGAAGTATTTCAGCAATTATTTCAAGATGGGAAAAAACAGACTAATCCTTATTTTAATAATGTGGAATCGACTACTGCTTATCGTCTATTAAGCTCCCAGAATCCGGCTAAAAATTTAAATAACCAAAATCCAATTATCGAAGCTGACCAAGTGACAGCAGTTTACCTTTCTCCACAAGACCCTAATTATTTTAAAGCTGGTTCGCGACCAGTGGCTTTATATCGCTATAAGTTAGAGTTTCGCTATAGTCGTAATGTAAATAAAAATTAAAACAAGAAAAATAGTTATTTAAATTAGGACATTTTATGGTATTATATATTTTATAATTAAGTTTTGTTATAATCGGATAGTTGTGCTTTTAAAAATTTGACAACCACTCCATTATGATAAATTCAAGATTTATCATCCCACATTTTGTCCCATATATATCATTTCTTAAAAATACTTCATATTTGACAAAATATATTTTGTCAGCCTAGTTTAAACCTCTAACGCTTTTTTAAAGTTGGGATAATCTTTGGATTGAGCGACATCACAGATAAAACTTGATAACCTTCACCTTGACTTACGCAAGCACCATTAAAATCGAGCGGACAATTAACCTGACTAGAAGATGGACGAGTACCCGCAAAATAGATAGCTGTTATCTTTACTTGTTGATTGTGCAAAGCTTGTAGTTGAGTATAAGAAACCTGTTCGGATGGACGTAGGACTAAGCGATTTTCATCAAGATTTTGGAGGTATATCTATATTTGAAACCCCACGTTGTTCCAAATCCCAAATAAATTGCTCAAAGAATGAAACACCAGATGACATAGCATTTACAAGCTGTTTCACTGGCACAATTTCTACTCCTGCGTCAATATGTCCTAAATTCTTGAAAATAGTCATTTTGGCACAGACGTTGTACACCATAAACGAATACTTACCAAACTGAACCTCAACACCAAGCTTTTCTTTGACAAAATCCATATCTCGGAAAGAACCATCCATTTTTACACTTGTTTGATACCCAGGTGTATAGAATTGTGTTGGATAATCGCAACGAACACGTCTATTTACCCAACCACGTGTCCCAAATCCAGTTTTGAACGCTTTATTAAGGGATGGTGGACTGTACAACATCTGGTAACTACGTCTAGCTTCCTTACTTTCTTTAGTTTTGTGTTGTCTTGCATCAACATTACCAATTACTTCGTATATCTCAGATAATAAATGGGGATAGTACTGCTGTATGTACTCCTTACCTCCATTAAAAGAGTATTCACCAGCGATAATCATGACTAAGTATTTCCCTCGAATAAATCTTGATTCTTCCACTCTTCTGGTAATTGTGCCACACGTTCACGTCCTGTTGGTTTGTGAACTTCTTTACCCATAGCACGTAGTTTTAATTCACCACGATGTAAATGCGAAAACTCATGCAAAACAGCAACATAACTACCTCGATGCTGTTGTAACCAGTCAGCTTCCAATTTATAACCCATATCGCGAAGCGCGATGTCTTGCGACAAGCCCCTTCGGGTCTACGCAACACAGCTATAATTAAACAGATTACAGCGACGACTTGTTTTTACCTCTGCTAAGGCTTGAATCAGTAGTGGTGGTTGGGGATTATGCATACTGATACTTATACTTTCATTCATGCTGTCTCAACACTCGTATCGAAGCTTTCCTTTCAATAATCTCTTAAAAAAGATAAATCTATGATTAACTTGCTGTGAAAGTTCAGTAAAATCACTTAAAAAGAATCGTTTGTGTTAATCTGCAATGAATCGATGCAAACCCTATCAATGCTGAGAAAATGCCTAGTTATTTGCAATCGCTGCTACTGGCAGTAACAACTATTTACCATGCGATCGCTTGTTGGTTGGAGGATAAAAACCCACCTCCAGGACAATTAATTGATATGGGGGATTACAAATTACATTTATATGAGAAACATTCATATAGCCAAAGTAAAGGTAGTCCAACGGTCATTTTAGAACATAGTTTGGGTGGAATTGAAGGGTATTTTCTCATCGATGAATTAGCAAAAATTGGACGGGTTTGTATATACGATCGCGCTGGGTTTGGTTGGAGTGATATTAGTCCCCATTCCCGTACTAGTGAGAATATGGTGATAGAACTGGATCGACTTTTGCAAAAAGCGGGTATCGAACCACCTTATATTCTGGTTGGAGATTCATTTGGTACTTACAATGCACGTTTGTATGCACGTCGTTTCCCTCAGAAAGTTGTGGGGATGGTACTTACTGATGGTTTGCATGAATCTGGAATGTTAAAAATGTCTTTTGGTTTGCAAGTTTTGAAATACTTTTTTGCTTCTGGATTTGTAATGTCGGTATTTGGGTCAATTTTAGGGATTATTCGTATTTTCAAAATGCTGGGAATATTTGAATTACTCAAACCTGAATTACGTAAATTTCCCCGACATACACGTCAGTATGTAATCCGTTCTTTCTGTCGTCCTAAACACTGGTTAACAATGGCACAGGAAATTTTGAATTTGGATACAAGTAGTAAGCAAGTGATTGTAGCGAACAATTTTGGTGAATTACCAATTGTGAATATTCAGGCAAATAGCTTTTTTAAACCTGCGTTTTGGACTAATTTTATCCCTTTGCAAAGTGCGAATCAATTACGAGAGACGATGCATGAGGAATTAATGCAGCTATCAACCAATTGTACACAGATTCAAGCTCATAATAGCGGTCATTTTGTCTGGATTGATGAGCCGGAAATAATGGTGACTGCTGTGAGAATAATTTTAGAGAAAGTTGAAACAATGTAATATTGGAGTTAGGCAAAAACGAAGCTATGGGTGATTCGATTGTGAAAACACTAGCAAAATGGTCTATTGATGAATATCATCGCATGATTCAAGCCGGAGTTTTGTGCGATCGCAATGTTGAGTTGCTAGAGGGTGAAATAATTGAAATGAGTCCAGAAACTCCAATCCATTACAATACAGCAAAACGCGGTAGTAAATATCTAGAAGAATTACTTGCAAACCAAGCTGAAGTTCGTTTCAATGGACCAATTACCCTCGCAAATTCCGAACCTGAACCTGATATTGCGATAGTCAGATTACCGGATTCTACTTATAATAACCGTCATCCCAAACCTGAAGATATTTTCTGGTTAATAGAAGTAGCAAATACAAGCTTAAAAAAAGACTTGGAGCTTAAAGCTTCCATTTATGCAGATGCTCAAATACAAGAATATTGGATTTTAGATTTATCTGCACAACAAATAATTGTTTTACGAAATCCTCAAGACAAACAATATACTCAAGAACAAATAATTCAAGCAGGAATAATTACACCCCTTGCATTCCCAAATATCCAAGTTTCAGTACAAATACTTTTAAATTGAGTAGAGGTAAATAACAAACCCGCAAAATACAACTTTAAACTGATTATTGATTGTGCAATACTCCGACCCTGCGGTAAGAGTATCGCAACGGAGTCACTATACGCGGGGAGCAAAATCTCATCACTCGAATATTCTCGCTCATCCAAGTAGATATCGACCAAATCATTTGTAGAGTTGTTCAAAGGGAAACTTTCCCCCAATAGTAGTGAGAAAAACAACCAAAAAATTTGGAATTCAATATTTTAACTTGAAGAGATTATAATTTTGTTCAGTGGCAAAAAAAATTAAGCTACCCCAAATCACCCACACATTAAGGTTAGTAAAATGTTACCACTTTTTTGCTATTGTCAAAGACTGTAATTGCGTTAAATAACTGAGAATTAATTTTATTAGAATAATATAACTTCATATAAAAAGTGATTTTTATGTATTTAAGTTACAGAAATTACGTATAGTAATAAACAAAAAGTGATATAGCTAACCCCAGAAATAAAATAATTACTTGATATTACCAATTGACTATAGTTAAAAGATTTGCGGTTGAGAAATTGTGCAAGCGATCAGACGAGATTTTGGACGCAAAAAAAATAGGCATCGACCGAATTTAATTCTGCCTTGCCCGAAATCCTTACTTTTTCATAACCACTTGACTACTGCATACTACATCCTGTAGCATGTAAAATCTTAGAAGCTCAAACCTTCATAGGTTAATAGTGTGCATCATGGCACAGTTTAAAGACATCATCCATTATTTCCGTCCGTACTGGAAATTGAGTATTTTTAGTATTGGGGCAGCTTGTGTTTACGAATTAATTGATTTAGTTGTACCATATGCGATTGGGCAGATTTTGAATATCCTGTCCAATCAACCATTAGATAGACCACTGGCAGGATTTATTTCCACATTTGCCGATATCACTAATTCACCAATCGATAAACCTCTATCATTGGGAATATTACTAGGAATAATTTTCCTTGTGACAGTGGTTCGCGCACCAACACAACCCTGGTTAACAGTGTGGTTTCACTGGGATATTGCCCTGAAATCGAGAAGAGATAAAACCGAAAGTGCGATCGCAAAAATTCTCACTTTACCTTTGGAATATTATGATGAAAATAATCCCGGTAGAATTGCTGGAAGGGTAGCAAGAGGATTAGCGAATCACACTTGGACTTATCCGGAAATTGCTGGACAAATGATTCCTAAATTAGTGCGAGTTTTGGGAATTTTTGTTTTTATTTTGTTTGTTGAATGGCGAATTGCAGTTTTATATCTAATTTCCTTTATTGTAATTTTAGGCTTGACGCTCAAAAATTTGCGTCAGTTAATTTTGCATGAAGAACGGTTAGATAAATATATGGAAGATACGGAAAGTCGGACTTCCGAAATTATCAGCAATATCAAAACAGTCAAGGCATTTGCCACCGAATCAGCAGAATTAAAACGGCAAGAAACTCGCTTAAAGCGGGAATTTATTGTGATTGACAATCGCATTCACAGAGGATATACAAAACTCAGCACAATTCAGCGCACAATGATTCAACTTTGTGTGTTTGTGGTGTTTGGTTTTACCTTAGCAGCAACAATAAACGGGAGAATATCATTAGGTCACTTTATTATGACCTATACCCTTGCGAGTATGGCTTATGCTGAGTTAGAACCTATCAGTAACCTGGCAGAAATATTTGCCCGTCGAATTAGTTCGATGTTACGGTTTCACGAATTTCTGCAAACACCATCGGGAATTGATTCTCAGGGACTTTTGGAAGTACGAGAAACAGCAAAAAAACCATACAAATTTACAGGTAAAGTCGAATTTTCCGGCTTGAGTTTCGGTTACGAAGAAAATCGTCCCGTTTTACACGATATTAACCTCTTGATTAAACCATATGAAACCGTCGCCTTTGTCGGACGTTCCGGTTCTGGTAAATCGACATTGGTGAAATTATTATTGCGGTATTTTGAACCCAATCAAGGTAAAATCCTGATTGATGGTGAAGATATCCGCAACTTAGATGTGGGAAATTATCGTCGTCGTTTGGCTATAGTTCACCAAGAAGTAGACGTATTCAACGGAACCGTACTCGATAATCTGCGGTATGGAAAAGCAGATGCGACATTTGCCGAAGTCGAAGAAGCTAGTCGTATATCCCGTTTGGATGAAGTGATAAGAATCCTTCCCAATGGGTATTATACCGTCGTTGGGGAACGGGGAGTGAGACTTTCGGGAGGACAAAGACAGCGTTTAGGTATTGCCCGTGCTTTGCTAGTCGAACCCGATGTTTTAGTATTCGACGAAGCTACATCCAGCTTAGATTATGAATCCGAAAGAGCGATTCAACTAGCTATGCGATCGCTCCAAGGAACCCGTACCACCATAGTAATTGCTCACCGTTTGAGTACGGTTCGGGAAGCTGATAAAATAGTAGTCTTGGATCGAGGACGTATTGTCGAAGTTGGTAGTCACGAAGAGTTATTACGTCACGGTGGAATTTATCACAGATTACATGCATTACAAGAAACTGGAGCATTATTGAGTTAGTCACTCAAATTATTCTTCATTTCATTAGGATAGCGACGGAAATGTTTCTTTTTAAATAGATTACCCACAAATTATCGTAGGGGCGGGGTTTTCCCGCCCTTCTTAGATAATATAGTGATAAATAGTGGAATATTTTATTTTTTGGAAGTTTTTAAAAAGGACTTGATAGAATACCCAAAATCTTATTAATATCTCGGAGATAATATTCAGTCAAATCGATACTAACAACTTGATTTTCTAGTTTGAGAAATCGCCAGTTAGTACCAGTTGTGACTGCACCATAAATACTCACAATATTCTGATTTTGGCGTTCATTAAATATTTGTGCTGCAACCATTTCGGCAATACATTGACCTAATCCAGCATTAATGTTCTCCTTTTTAGCTTCTACGACTAAAATCACAGGTGCAGTTATGATTAAAACTTCAGGTGAATGGCTAATAATAAAATCGCAAATACCATTCAAACCACGTTCGTTATCAACTGTAAAATCGACACCTGAAAATAGATTTATTTCCTCTTGAAACTGCTTTCTTAAATCGATTAAAATAGGGGCAATAATCATTTCCGAACGTGCTTTTTCACTATTACTAGCAGTTGCGATCGGAACATTATAAGTAAGAGTTTCATTTAATAAAGAACTGCAATCTCGTTCGGGTATACTTGCAAATATATTGGCTATGTTGTGGCAGTTGCTTAAGTAAATAACTATGATAGCGACTATTGTGATTCCAAGTTTTTTCTTCTAAGAGCGCAATTCGATCGAAATCATTCTGAATTTTTTGAATTAGTTCTGATTTCATCATAAATTATAGCTTGCTTGCAAGTTATGCAACTTAATCCCAAAGTGATGGTATACGATGTAAATATGTTTCCCATATTTTTATTTTAAATCTAATAATCCTTCTTCCTTCAACTTGGGATTAAAGCGAATTTCTGTTTGTAATCCCCGTGCTTCTAAGCCTTTCAAAATATCAGCTTCTACTCTCCTCGCAACATTCTTCATAATTTTAATTTGTGCAACCTCATCACGGGCAGGATGACGATAATTCGTCTCTTCTTCTGCCGTCATTAACACTTTTACATCAATTGCTTGTGTCCATTTATCTTTATTCTCTCCATTTCCCCCAGGAATAGTCCCATTCTCTGTCAACCATTCCTGAATCCAAGCTTTTTCGATATTTTCTAAAATAGTTCGACTAGGACTTCAATCGTTTGAACTTTGACAAAATAGCAATATTCCGGTTGTCTAACTAAATGCTGTTTTAAACTTAAATAAACATCCCGTGAATATCCCACAAACTGCAATTTCTTCTCTCCATCAAAAATTGCATATACCCCAATCTTCCCTTGAAAAGCCTCTGGTAATTGACCACTTTCATCAATGAAAGGTATATATTCTATACTTGCTAACAAATTATTATCTACTGTCATAAACCGATTTTAAAAGATTGATTAGAGATTCTCAAATTAAATTCAGAAGTCAGGAGTCAGAATTAATTATGTCGGAAAAAGCGGATTTAGCTTGCAAACCCCAGAATATCCCCCACTAGTTGATTTTGAATTCTAACTGCCGATTCCTTCTTCAATTATGAATTTTACAACTGTTTCCAGCAGAGACAGCAAGCTTATACCATTTTGGATTTTAGATTTTGCGGAAAATGAGCGGTGTCGGTTTCCGTCCCGCTCAATTTTCCAAGACAGATTTTGGATTGTGAAATATATACTGCATAAGCTTTTCGCGACTCCATCTGTCGCAATTATTGTTCAAATTGGTATTATTTGCATTAAGAATTTTAAAGTATTTTTTAAATAAAATTTAGTTTCCCAATAAAAATCCGGCTCCATTCAAGAAACCGGATTAATTGTAAGTTATTTAAATCAGACTTTAAGTCAAACTTACCGCATTAATTACAAAGTTTGTAACAATTGCTTGACTTTTGGTGTTTGTTGTCCCTTGAATTTGTCCGGGAAATTCAATTCAATTGCAATTCTACCGCTAGCATCCTCTTGAACCGAGATAATTTCCGCCACAAATTTACTAGGAGTTTGACTATTAACTTCCTGACTCAACAGCAAACCAACCAACGGTTTGGCATTTCGCATATTATGTAAATCCTGTTCTCCTAACTGCTTACCCGAAGCAACAGCACGTTTGCCATCCAATTCCAAACGTATACCAGTAACACCAAGCTCAGTTGCCACACCAGGAAAGAAATCACCATCCCAGTACAATTGACCGTATGCTTGTACCTGCTTGCGTACCTTCTTGCGAGGAACCTGTTTAACATCGCGGAGCGATCGCGTTAAGCTGGTGGCAAGGAAACCCAACGATGCGATCGGTTGGTCTGAGTACTCACGGTTTTGAGAGTACCATTCGTTCACATCGGAGTAAATTACCAGGGTTAACTCGTCTTTTTGTTGCTGGTTGAGATTTACAAAATCGATCGCCAAATGAGTCTCGGTTTCGCTGACTGGTGATAAGCGAATCACCCTGCCTAAAAGTGAAGCACGGGCAGAAGAATCACCAAGAATTTCAATTTGAACTTCATCAGGTAAATTCGGCCAGGATTCTAAGGAAACTAATGCTCCAGTTTCCGAAATATTGACAGTTTCCCCCATGATGGTTTGGTCGTTGCTGGAAATAATCACGGGTAGGTGACGTTGTAATCTGTGGGCAGTACGGATTTGGGGCTGTTCAAACCCCACCAATAATGCCGATGAAAGCAAAATCAAGTTAAAACCCGACCACATTGTATTTACCAACACCGCTTGCCAGTCTTCTGGACGTAACAGCAACCAGTAAGGAACCGCAAGTAAAGAAGCAATCACCAAAGAACTGACAATCACTAACCCCCGCATCGATCGCCAATCAAAGGTACGTTTGGCAATGTTTGCTCCCTTATCGGTAACATTAAACGAACCCAGTTTGGGGTTAATCAAAGCTAGCAATGTCACCCATCCCGCTTGGAACGACATCACAAATTCAAAAATTTCGTTCCAGAAGGAGAAACGAACATGTTTGTAAATAATGTAATTACAAAACAACGATAGTAAAATGTGGGGTAAAGCGTAAGCTAGGGTTTCCACACCCAAACCCTGAACCGAGTTGATACCGAATAGTAGGAATAAAGTGGGAGCGATCGCATAAACCAATCGCGGATATCCATACAAAAAGTGCGATGTTGCACTCATATAACAAATTCTCTGCGCCAAATTGAGTTTCAACCTGGGGTTAAACATAGGATTCTCAATCCGCAAAATTTGCGCCATTCCCCTTGCCCAACGTACCTGTTGACCAACATAGGAAGAGAAAGTATCAGGTGCTAACCCTGCCACCATAATTTTGTCGTAATAAACCGACTTGTAACCTTTTGAGTGCAACCGCAAAGCTGTATGGCAATCCTCTGTCACAGTTTCCACAGCAATTCCCCCAACTTCCAGAGCATGGGTTTTGCGAATTACAGCAGCCGAACCGCAGAAAAAAGCCGCATTCCAGAAATCATTTCCTTTTTGCAACACCTTATAGAATAATTCGTTACCAACAGGAATCCGACCATCTGTAACCAAGTTGCGCTCGAATGGATCGGGGTTATAAAACCAGTGGGGAGTCTGGACAAAAGAAACCTTTTGGTCGTTGAAGAAACCAATGGTGTGCATGAGAAATTGGCGGGATGGGATGTGGTCACAGTCGAGAATCATCACCAAATCGCCGCTAGTTTTGTGAAATGCGGTATTGATGTTACCAGCTTTGGCATGTTCGTTGTTATCCCGCGTCATGTGAATACAACCGAGTTCTTCACACATCCGTCGTAGCTCTTCGCGACGACCACGAAACTTCTCGTAATTGGGGTTGTCGGGTTTATAGCGTTCCGGACGACCATCATCGAGAACATAAACCGTTTTCTTCCCAGGTGCATATTCGCAAGCCAAAGCTGCTAATGCGGTTTTGCGAACAATCTCCACATCTTCGTTAAAGGTGGGAATATAGATATCCACCGAATACCATTGCTCTTGGGGAATGGTTGCCAAGTTAATGGGTTGACGTTCCTTGATTTTGAGCGTTTGGAAATATGCCAATACCAAGGTCAAAATCGCGTATAGTTCGGCTGCAAATAGTAAACTACAGGCGAATCCATTAATAAAAGTATCAAAGTTGAGGGTGTAACTAACTCGGTAATATAAATACCGTAGGGTTGTCACCAAACTCAACCACACCATAAATAGGTGATAGTATTGACCAATTTCCGGCGAAGACTCTTGTTCTTCAGCCTTCACAAGTACCTGACCGAGTACTATAAAAAAGACCGCGATCGCACCTTGCTGCCATACTTCTAGAGGGGTGATAATCAGGGGAATTGAAAGCAATAAAAACAGCAATACTAGCCATTTAAATTGTTTCACACCGACCCGTTCGAGGGCACTATCAAAAAATCGCGGTGTCAGGTCTGTAAGCAGCCTGCCGAGCTTGTTACGTGGGCGTTGTCCGGGGGGGGTTCTGAATGAGGAAGAAGACATTTTGGATTTTAGATTTTAGATTCTGGATTTTGATATTTTGTTTTTAGAGATGCGATAAATTAAACATAAGATATCGCGTCTAACTCATCGCATCTGAATTAATTTTGTCTAATTAATCCCATTTAGTCACTGTGTTGATTACGTTCGGAATTTTGATTTGAAAGTTACTGATTTGATTTATTCCATGTTTTGAGTAATCTTGCTAAGAGATGAAAGTAGCTAAAAATATCTAATTTTGCTTTTGGCTCCAATCATCTAAATTAACTCAACTTCAAGTGTTTTCCCTGATTTAAATTGTGAGTAAAGGCAATAATTTTTGGTTGATTCCCTAACATTTTGTCTCAGTAAAATGCTGTGTTTAGATAAAAATTCAAAATCCTAAGCATAATCCCAATTCCAATCCAGTTAGGGTGTAGATGCAATCTCAAATCAGTAAAGAATCAGCAATTAATTAGTAATTAACTACTAATTAAAAAGACTAAAAATCAAATCATCCAGAAGCAATTCATTTACTTCCTTTCGCCTGTAGATAGACGTTTCAGATATATTTGGACAATGCCATACAGTAACAGCGAGACACCGACAATTCCCAAAGGCAACAACAACCAATTATCTTGAATTAACCGCGAAAGCTTACTGAGTAAGCTTGTTTCCTCCACCCGACTAACGCGAGGGGCACTTTGGGAGAAAGTTAATTGGTATGCATCTGGGTCATAAAGGGGAGGATTTTTTTTGTCACTACTAATCAGTACCGTGTCCTGCTTAAGTTGGAAAAACCAAGGGTCTTGGTTGAGAACTTGGCGAACCTTTTCCAAACCAATCTCAGTTTGAGCCGTCAACGCCAAAACAACGCGATCGCTATTCCAAGGCGAAACCACCTGCTTAATCATCCCTTGGCTATCCTGGGGAGTTTGCACATTACCTTCAGCCGATGTCCGGGAAAACGCCTGAGCTAAATTAATGCCCGGTGACTTATTCAAAGCATCCGGTAAAGGAAATTGACTAACTACACCAATCGCCACCAAATTGTCTTCTTTGCGAACAGCCTCTGGTAAACTATCTGCTGTATAAACATCAAGTTTGACCGCATCGGCTTGGCTCAAACGACCCAAACGCTCGCTCAACTCCAACATCGTCAAAATATCCGTTACCGATGGGTTCTTGGACATAACAACAGCCGTCCGAGATAAATCCTGGGGTGCTGCAAAAGGATAACCAAACTTCAGCAAATTTAAATCGGGTAACTGTACCGAAGTTTCCCGCTTCAAATCGAAACTAGTATCCGAATGCACCGTACCCGTTAGCTGTTGGTCGGGAGGTTGAACGCATCGTTGTTTATCAAAGGCTTCCCGCGCATTCATGCGGAAAAAGACTTGTAGTTTGGAATCCGGCTTCACCAAATTTGCAGGCAAATCCACTTTCAAGGATTTACGCGATTCCCCCGACTCATTCGTAAGTCTGGCTCCACCAATGAAATTACCATCCAAAAATACTTGCACAGCAGATGTACGCGGGTTAATCTGCGGACCGTAGCTGTAAATCAAATTCATCGAACTGCCACGCAGAAACTTATCATCAGGTAAAGCGCGGAAATCGATTTCGACTGCTGGCGCACCCGCACCGCGTACGGTGACATCGTTGAATGCTTCGCCGTTAACCGAGGTTTTTAGCTCCTTGAGTTGGAAAGTGTTGCGATCGGGTAAATATCGAGGCCATTGTCGGATACCGGGGGTAATTGAATCTTTGGGGTCAGCATATACAACTTGACCAGTACCCATTTTGCGGAAATCGGGTTGCGCCAAAAATTTAGCAGCCTTCTCCACACCCTTAGCACCATTACCCGTAACAATCAGGATGGGTATACCATTTCTGCATCTTTATCTTTTTTGAGAAGAGAAAGAATTAGTACCCCTCGGTCTTCGGGAACTGGATTATTACTGCCATCAAGAATTCGACCACCGCTAATCTTCAAGGGCAAATCTTTTAAACTTGCCAGTTCTGGTTGTTCGCCAGGAGTACCGATGATAACTAAGCGCTCATCACTGGCAACGCTGGCTGCACTTGTCACCATTCGGGTTTCGATGGGGCGGAAATCTGCCGAACGACCTAATGCAGCTTGGAATCTGCCCGCAGCAGTCAACCAAGATTCGCTAATTTGTTTGGGTTGCAAATAAGCAAGTTTGCTAGGTTCTAAACCTAAATTGTCAAAGACTGGATAAGGATAGCGACTAAAGTTGAGTGCTAGGGGTTGGTTTTGATACTTAAAGGTAATCTTGGAATCGGGTAAAATCTCAGTCCACAAGTCGGGGCTGTTGGGGTCACTACATTCAGGGTGATTATTCTGTTGGGCAACTATTGTGAGTTCGTTGTAATCCTGAATCAGATTCTGGGGAATATTTACCAGTAATTGACCGACTTGTGACTGTTTGCGGTTGAGTGGTGAACTGCCAACACTGGTACCATTTACCAACACCGTCAGGTTCGAGCGACTTGCATATAGCGACGGCGAATGTTGGAAGCGAATTAAAGCTTGGACATTTCCCCCCGTTTGCTTATCGATTTTCCAACCACGGGGACGGGTAAAACCCAGACGAGCTTCGGAATAAATACCCCGCAATCGCATTCTGTTGCCGACAATGGGGCTACGATTGAATTCCAAGTTATGGGTATTGAGGCTTTTGGCATTAGCTGCTGCTTCTTCTGTGGTGTTGGTGGTTGTGGCTGTTTCTTCGCTTGTCGCACCAGTTTCAGTTTTCTTGGTCGGTGTGGTCGCTTGGGCTAATAGTAAATTACCTGGTTGAGAATTTGCTCCCTTCGCGGAGGAAGTCAAAGTCGCGATCGCCCACGCATTGGAAAATGAATTAGGGAAGAGTAAAAAGCAGAAAGTGAGAACAAACGCTTTTTTGCTGATTTGGGAAAGAAGAAACAATTGTTTCATGAGGTTGCTAGATAGTAGGTAGATAATAGATTGGCTAGATATTCAAGTGTTAATTTTTTGCTGGCTCTTAGTTATAATTACTGGTTGGAAATTTGTTCTTTTTATAACTCAAAATTTAGTATTATTCTCGATTCGCTTTTCAACCAATCAAAAATAAGGTTTGTATTCAATTTGCTTGTAACAATTGTCTTGGTAAAACCGCAGGATCGATCAATCCTAACCAAGCTAGATTCTGAGTATAATATGCCGAGTGGTCATCCCAAATACCTTGTTTGTATTGGGGTAATAATTTTTGCTCTAAAATCTCTTGACCCAGTTTGGGTGCGATTAAGCGCCAAGCAGCATAAACCATTGCGTATTGTGATGTTGCTTCATAATCAACCAATTGCTTCCCCTGTAAATCGATGCGTGCTGGTAAACGCTTTTGTTCGCGCCATATTTTCTCTAGGTGTTTGGTGGAAGTTTGCAGATAGCGTTTTGCTGGGGGTGAGTTGAACCAAGTTGCATCTAAAGCAACTCGCCACCACACCCGATAGGCATCAAAGCTATACAAACTGGGAATTGGACTCGAAGCTGGCAAGATTTGGTACTGCCCGGTTTTGATATCCAAGGCTACCCAATCACTTGGTAAACCAACGCTGGAAAGTTGGGTTGACTTTTCCAGAACTTGGTAGCTAGTTTCTACTAAACCCAACCAATCCCTTTGCCGATCGACTTGAGCAAAGATGCGAAACCCATAGGTTGCCAAATAGGAGGGATTGAGATGGAGGGTTGATGAATTGGGGATGAATGCGCTACTTGGACCAGGTAGCAAATATCTTTTACCACCAAAGCCAATTGCGGTTGAACTATCCCACAAATCCTTGAGCTTGGTACGAGCCAACTCCAGATATTCGGGACGATGCCAACGTCTTGAGGCAAAAATCAAAGCGGTAATCGCATCAATATCGCCATCGCTGGCAAAATTATTGTCGATCGCTCCCCAAGTTCCATCGCTGCGTTTACCCCATTTCCAAGCCCACAAGCTATCGAGGTATTTACCATTTTCCTGCCGCCGGAGATTTTTCTCGCCCCAATCAAGAGTCCGCGCAAAAGTATCGGCATCATCAATGATTACGGCTCGCAACATGGCGTAGGCTTGACCTTCACTAGTGGAGCGATCGCTCGCTTCATAGTCGATCACTCTGCCATCATTTTGAATAAATCTCTGACGGTAACTATCCCAACTTTGCGCGAGTAACTCCCGGTTGGGTGTTGCGGGAGGTAAGGCGGCTAAGAAAGTTGCTGGATTACTAGGATTGCTAGTAGGTGGTTGGACGCGATGCTCCGCTTTGCGATCGCCCTTAATTTTGACAGATGGCGTTTGTTGCTTGACGAGTGAGTAACCAGAGAAACAAGCACAAAGACCAATGGGAATGGCAATCGCCGCTATTTTTGGCAGGTGCCGGATTCTAAGGTTCATGGGTATTTTGGAAAATTGAAAAGAGTGAATTTCTGCCCTTTGCTTTACTATTATTCCCTTTTCACCCCTGGCAATTAACTTAGATTGGCGATTTCCCCTCAAGAAATAGCTTTATGCAATCCCTATTTACCGGGTCTTCTTTGATAATCTTCCCAAGGTGGTTGAAATCCCCGTCGCTGCAAAAATTCTTCTTGAATTTGCTGCATTCTCCGTGATAATTCAGCATCGCTAGAACCTTGACGCATTTGTTCGACTTGTAAATCTTCCATTTGCCCCAGGGCTGCCAATGGTTTATCTAAAATCGCCGTCAAATCGGCAACAGCCCGACGTGCTTCTTTATCTTCTGGTTTCTGCTCGATTACCCTTGCATAAACATTCTCGGCGACATCAAACCGTTGCTGCTCGAATCGAATTCCCCCCAATGCCGCTAAAGCTGTCAAATTATCGGGTTGCTGCGCCAAAATATTTTCGTAAATTTTCCCGGCAAGACTCAAATCTCCGGCGGCTCTAGCTAGCTGTGCTTGTAAGTCGGCAGAATTCGCATTTTGCGGCAACCTTGCCATTAACTGCCTCACCCTAGCACGAGCTTGGGCAGGATTCCGTTGGGCGATCGCTTCCACAACCCGCAGTTGCATGGGGATGTTACTAGGGTCAAGCTCTGCTAAGTAGCTATATAGGGTTTCCCGTTCTGGATACAGGGGCAGGGTTTCCACCAAGCCATACAATTCCGGTGGTGTATTCGTTGCAGGTTGGGTTGCTAGCCAGTTTTCTAAAGTCGCTTTTGCTTCGGCTTCGGAAATCCGTTTTGCCTGATAAGCGATCGTAGTCCGTCCCAACTGCAAATTTAAACTCTGCGGATTACGTTGGAAAAGCTGGTCGTAAACAACCAACGCATCTTCATAACGCTTTTGCTGTCGCAACAATCCCGCAAAACCCTGTAAAGATGCATCCATAATATCGGCGCGATCCGGCTTGCTTTTAATCAAAGCCTGGTATCTTCTGGCACTAGCATCAAGATTACCTTCGCGGCGTTCGATTTCTGCCGCCAATAATTGGTGCGCCAAATCCCGACTACCCATTGGAGTTGCAGTATACCCAGCTAGGGCTTGTCTGGCACTAACCATATCCCCAAGCTGCAAATAAATCTGTGCGACTCGGAAATATAGCATTGGTACATCTACTCGCCCTTGTAGCAGACTTTGATACACGGGTAAAAATTCTGGGTCTGGGGTACTAATTTCTGCGAGGGCAAACCCTAACTGTTGCTGCTGTAATGGGTCAGAGGGTAATGGCTGAAGTGCCGCATTCAAACGCTGACGGACATCGCTACGGGAGAGTAAACCCAATTTATTCTCCAACGCTAACTGCCGCACCAACAAACTTTTATCGTTCGGTTGCTGTGCCACTAGTTGACGATAGAGTTGCAGTGCTGTTTGTTCGCCATTGGGCAAACCAGTAAAGACATCGGCGACTTCCTTCACTAATGAAGTGGAAGGATTGGGATTACTCGCTAAAGCTTGACGGTAGAGGGTTGCCACTTGTTGCGACAATGCGGGATTGGTCGATCGCTTGCGAATATCATTTAAGGAACGAGCCAGAGGTAAAACCGCATCTGGTCTACCTTGCAATGGCTGTAATGTTGCCACAGCCCTGTCTGGCTGTTGATTGGCGAGATAAGCCACCGCCAATTCCTTCCGGGTTTCGATGGCGGTGCGATCGAGACTTCGCGATCGCTGTAATTGGGCTTCCAATACCCTCACCGAACCTGCGGCATCGCCGTTTTCCCGCAATGCCTTCCCATAAGCAACTGCTGCATCTCCAACAATCGGTTTACCAGTTCCTTGGTAGCGGTTGAATAATCTCACTGCCGTGGTAGCATCACCCGCATAAGTATATGCCTGTGCCGCGTTGAGAATGGTTTCCGGTGTGGGATTACTTGCCAACACCAAACGGTAATCGGCAACAGCTTCAGCCTGACGACCTTGGTAGAAAAACAGTAAAGCTCGGAGGTTTCTTGCTTCCAAATCGTTGGGACTCTGTTGGAGCAAACTTGTCAGCGCTCGAATTCCTCCCGGTTGCCATTGTGGTTTGTATGTACCCAACAAACCCACTGTTTTCAATGCCAGTTGGTTATTCGGGTCTTGGGCTATTACCTGCTGGTAAGCATTCCAAGCCTCATCAATCCGTCCAGCCCGTTTGTAGCCAATTGCTAATCCCAACTTGGCTTGTAACGATTGAGGATTCTTTCTCAGTTCTTGTTTAAATGCCGCGATCGCATCATTTACCCAACCTTTTTTGAGTAAATTAAACCCCCTTTGGACTGCGGAACTGGACTTTTGAGCAGCTGCTGGAGTAATTAAACTTGGCGATACGCTGACAACAAAAGTAAACAGACATAAGTAAAAAGGAAAAAGAGAAAGAGGTCTAGTGGCTGTATTCACCACCCTGTTTCCCTGGTTTCGACGCAAAATTCTTTTGCCTCTTTGCTTCGGACTCATCTAGCAATTCTCCCCCTTGGGGTAACATCAAACTCTGATTTCACCCTGATACCTAAAACAGTTTCCTCGAAACTATCTCTTCCTTGTACGGAAAAACCAAGTCTTAGATTATCAAGTAATGGAAAATCATAGTACGCTTCCACCACATCTGGACGATAACTGGTACGACGCAAACTATCATTTGTTAAAGCTTGTCCGTAAGCTAACCCGAATCGGTCATCTTTGGTAAATAAATCTACTAGTGTCGCGCCTAATACGTAGGTATCAGCACCCTTGCCTAAGTCACGGTTTTCATAGCGACCAAAACGACCGAATAGACCCAATTTCAAATTCGGCACAAACACTTCCGCGTTCAAACCGTATGCTTCTTCGCGGTCTTCTTTGAGAATCCCAAAGGTATTATTTCCTCTGGCGATGCTAAAAGCTTCGGCAAAGGTATCGCGGTTGCCTCCATCGCGGGCAGTGGAATAAGTTCCCCGGACGATCGCATTACCAAAACGCACCCCAAGTTCACCAGCAAAGCCATCTAGGGAAAAATTACTCAAGCGATCGCTTGAAGAGAATATTGCGGCTTTGGCATCTAGGTTATCAGTAACGCTCCAATTGACCAGTAAACCAGGACGGGAAGATATTCCTGTGGCTGATAAAGCTGGGTTGGTTTGGAATACGGGATTGAAAAAATGACTGGCTCCATCTTTGGCGAAACTATTGCGGTCAAAGTACGATGTCAAATCCATTTGACCAATGACGAATCGTAAATTGGGCAAGCTTCCTAGTGAAGTTGCAAAATACAATTCGTTAATATTTAAACCTTCATTCCGCGAATCATCGAAACTACTCCCATTACTGACCAAATCCAAGGTTGCTCCAAACAAAACTTGGGGAGTTAATGGATAAGTTCCGGTCAACCTTGCCCTTGCAGATGTTTCCTCTTGAGTCACATATACGCCTTGTAGCCTCAAGGATGGTTCCGATAAAGCCGTACTCTTGAGTAGGGGTGCGGAACGCTGGGAGGTGTTTGTGCGGTTGTTTGTGAAGGATTGGGGTGGAATTTGGGGGTCATTTGGGGATGGTAGAGTTCCACCTTGGGAATTGAGAATCTGGTTGAATGTTGGTGGTGTTGATTCAGCTACCGATGACTGCGTTCCTAAGGGAGCATTGAGAATTTGATTAAATGTGGGTGGATTGCTGTTAGTGCCCTCGCTATATCGCTTTTCTGCTGGTGTATTCAGAATTCTTTCAAATGCTGAGGATGTGGTAACGCTATTCGGTGATGTTTGCCCGAATTGGTTGTTTCCAGGTTGTTGAGCGTTGAGTAATTGATTGAAAGTGGGAATTTGACTTGCAACTACACCTGGTTGTGTTGCCGTTGGTGAATTGAGTAGTTGATTGAATGTTGGTGTGGAATTTACACTCAACTGCGGCTGTGGGGTTTCACCGACTAGGGGTGGCAGGGGGGCAACGGAAGTTGGAGAATTATTCAATAATTGATTAAAGGTTGGTGCTGCCCCTGGTGCGGTAAATTCCTGTGTAGTCGGCGTTGCTTGAGCGTTGAGTTGTCCTCGATTTGGTGTCAAGGAATTGCCATTGACTTGCGACAACAAGCCAAACCCCGCATCCGAAGTATCTCCACCGATCGCTGTTGCGGATGAATTAATCCTGTTTTGCGGAGATGCTGTAAATGTGGCTGTAGTTCCTAATGACCGACTGGGTTGAGATGTAGCTTTTTTCCCTTGTCTTTCCTGATAAATAAATGAATTTTCTAACTGATTAATATTTTGACTTGATGACAATTCTGGCTTCACAGTCGAACTTGATGAAGCAAAACTATTACTAGCTGTAGATACTTGATTAGAGAGCGATTCCCCTGGTGGTGGAACTGCTGGTAAACCTAAAGTAGCTTGATTAGTTGCTGTTGGTAACTTGGGTACGGGTAAGAGTTCCGCATTATCAAACTGGGAATTATCAGCTTGCTGGTTGGAAAAATTTACCTGTGCAAAGCTTGGTTGAGTCGCTGCTGCTAGTACCCAGAAAATGGAGGTGGAAGCAGCAGACAACAGATAAAGCTTGTGGAAATGTCTGGGAAAAGAACGATTGTGGCAATCAAAAATTTTGGGCTTCATTAGCCGACTTCACAGTTATATAAGTTTTTAGTTGGTAGATGTCGCCACTTTAGCAAATAATGAAAGTATATTCGAGGACAGTTTACAGATTTTCTTACAGAGAATCAACTATTTTGCAAATAAAAGCGACTTGTCTGATTTGGATATAATCTTATACATCCACAAGAGTAAAACTTTTGATTTATACCGCCATTTTTTCATAAATCAGCCACAATAGAGTCTAAATATTTGTCTATTTTGCCTTCTAAGCAATCATTTTTATGGTCTATCTATATCACAAACCCATGGTCGAAAACTTTCAGAAATTCTCTACAAAGACTGTGCTTACTGCGATTTTTCTAGTGTCATTGGCTACAAACTATGGTTGCACTCAAAAGCCAGAAAATGAAGTCAGTTTAGAGATTAAAAACGTACAATCCACAGGTAGCAACGGACAGTACAAGGTAGCTGGTAGCACTAACCTACCTAAAGCCAGTCGAATTGCGATCGCGGCAGTACGCTATCTCCATCCAGCAGATAAGGAGCAAAGTATTGACTCAGATACCGATTTAAACGTCAATCGTTCAATTCTCGATCGCCAGATTGTTCGGGTTAATGAAAAAGGAGAATGGGAAGCCAATCTAAATATTTGGCAAGTTGCCCCCAGTGGTAGCTACCAAGAAGTTTGGCAAAGCAATCAATTGCAAACCACACTTACCCCTGAAAGCGATGTGACTTTCACAGCTACCTTCGATTCAGGAAGTCAAGCTGATATTGCAGAAAAGCCGAGTGAAAAATCCAGCGAAAAGCCTAACGAGCAGAAATTACAAGAATCTCAGCCAGAAATTCAAGTACTTGAAGGTAAATCACTGCGCTTTACCAATCAAGGTGAAAAATATGTGCAAGCCAGTTTGTCTCAATCTGTTCCATTACCCATAGCGAAAACCACACCACCGCAACAGCAAGCAGAAGATATTAATGGTGGATGGGGAGACAGATACATCATTAAACCGGAAGCGATCGCATCTGGAACTGTTCCACCTCCACCCACAAAGTCCAGACAAACCACCGCACCTCTTTCAGCTTTGGAGATGTTACGCTAAGGGAACAATCCTAAAATTGACGGGTAGGTTTTTTTGAATCTCAACAATAGTTGAGAAGATTCTCAATTATTTAACGGGGTTTGGTCGTTTGAGAATTTGAGCGTGGGCTGAAACGGTCAAAAAATCACCAAATACGAAATACCTACCCCTGAAAGGATGGGGTTGCCCCATCCCTACGCTCATTTAAAACGCGGACAAATTCGTTGCACCGTTTGCGGAAGCTGACGGCACATTTGATTGAAATTTCGGGGATTATAACGTGACCAAATAAATAATCCTAAACTAGCGCTTCCCAACAACAATAGTAATAACCCAACAAGTAAAGCCAGAGGTTTGCGCTGTTTCTGTTTTTTACCTATTGCTGATACCGGGGTAGCTGCTGGAACAGGTGCTTCATCTGGAAGTTCTAAATCTAAATCGAGTAAAGCTTGGGAACTATCCGCAAGCTCCGCTCCATCCCCTGAATCCCCAATAATTTCCCCATCAGGTTCGATTTCACCCTCAAAAATTCCTAGTGGTGATTCTTCGCTGGGAGGAGTAGCAATAATATATTCTGGCGAAACCCGACAATAGGTCATAACTACAGAAATATTATCGTGACCGTTGGTTTGATTTGCCAAACGGATCCAAGCATACAGCCCATCTTCCAACGTCATTTGCCCGTTTAATACAGGTACAGCAAAATCTTGCCAACTTCTTTCGACTAAATTGTTGTCGCTCAAACCATCCGAACACAACAACAACACTCCATCTTCATCAATAATCAATCGCTGAACGGCGATATGTAAGCTTTCACCTTCTTTAGTTCCCAAGGCTTGCGTCAGAGCTGTGGCATCAGGACGCTCAATTGCTCTACGATACATACTACGGAGCGATCGCACTTCCCTTCCTAATACATCATCATCTACAGTCAATCGCTGGCAGCTATCACGGGTTATCCAGTAAACCCGACTGTCGCCAATACTAGCAATATATAATTCGTGGGAATTTTCCGCATCCCACCCCATTGTCGATCGCACTGCTTGGGGAACTTGTATCCCCATCACCAAGGTTGTACCCATGCGTTGAGTACCTTCGCGATTCTGCTGATTATTCGCGTTACAAATCAAGTTATTTACAACCCGTAAGCTCGCTTCAATTTGCTGTTGTAACAATTCAGGGGGAACGGGTTCAGACTGTTGGGAAACTTCCGTCAGCAAAGCCCGAATTTGTAACTTCATCGATTGCACAGCGAGTTGACTTGCTACCTCACCACCTTCATGCCCCCCAATCCCATCACAAACAATCGATACCCGTGGCAATAAAGGGTCTTCGATGGAATCTTCATTGGTGGGAAAGCAAGAGTCTTCGTTTTGTTGAGGTTCGATGCCAATATCCGTTGCACCTGCAACTTTCAAAGCTAGGGGAAATTCGGCTGCTGCTGAAAGTAATAAAAGATTAAGTTGTTGACTGATTTCCGCGAATTGTGCCGTACCTTGTAAAATCGGACTCAGAATATTTTGCAACTGTTCGCTAATTGATGGGTGTGCTGTTGTCACTAAAGGTTGCCAAGATTCACCCAATCTCTGTAGGGAAGTTATGGGGGTGTGAATGCGAGATGTTGCCATCAATTCTAATAACCGCACACACCAACCTTGTACCCGTAGGTTATTGGGTAAAAACAAACTGGCTTCCACATCCAAATCTGATAATAGCTGCCAAAGTTGGAGAATTTGCCATAGCCAGTAAACTTGACGCACGGGAGTCGCTTGTTCCCACATTTCCATGATTGATGGGTAAAGTTTGCCGTTTTCATCAATGGGGGCATTTTCTAGCAAAATAGCTTTGCTTGCGGCTTCCCAGGGTGAATCAACAAAACCATACACTTGGGGAAGATGGGATACAGCCGAAGGTAGTGGTGATGATTGCTGCGATAAAGGCAACTTAACACTAGGAACATATCGCATTCCATATAACCGCAGATAAGGAATAATTTCCCCAGGTAATTCATCTTTTGTTTCCGGCATTTCCCCCGGTTTTTTATCCAACCAAATTTGTGGTGCAATTACCTCATAGCGATCGCCTATTATTTGTCCTATAGGTATCTTCGACAAATTCTCACCGATTGCCCAAACATACCGATACACAATTGGAGTCTGGCAATTTGCACAAACTCGACTCCCGACAAAATTAATTGGGTGGGAACAGGTAGGATTAATGCAATGGATTATCCGCTCAGTAGTAATCATACAATTTTTATTTTTTTGACAATGATATACGTAGATTTGTGATTCAACTAGCTGCCAAAAATAGGAATTTTATGATAAATTTGAGTTATAGACTCGTGTATTTCTATTTCTTAAATACTACTTTTTAATTAAGTATTATTACTGAGAAAATTTTTCAGGAAACAGCTAATGTATGAGTGTATCTAAGCATAGAAATGTATTTTCGGGAATGTAGTGTCTAGGACGGCATTATATCGAGTGCAGTGTCAATGAGTGCAATGTCAATTTGGCTAATCATCGGAACCGGGTTGTGTTTGACTGAACTAATTTTTCCGACTGCGTTTGTGTCATTGATGATGGGATTGAGCGCTTTTGTGGTAGCGCTACTGTCGGGAGTAATCGGAACACTTTGGTTGCAGGTGGTGGTTTGGTTGGTTATTTCGGTGCTGTTAATTTTTATTTCGCAGCGCTTGCTACCAAAACCACGACGAAGAACAAAATTTCAAGATGCGGTGATTGGAGAAACAATCAGCGAAATTCCCCCTGGAAAAGCTGGAAGAGTTTTATACGAAGGAAATTCTTGGCGGGCAAGATGTGACGATGACAAGTTGTACATCCAAGCTCGCGAACCTGTTTACATAGTTCGACGCGAAGGTACAACGCTGATTGTGATGCCGCAGAATGTTTTAAATGGGTAATTGGGGATTGGGAATTGGGGATTGGACATTGGGAATTTAACTTTTGCTCCTTTCTATTTTCGGCTTTCTAGTTTTCTCCCTATTCCCTTTTCTTCCTCATTCCTCTTTCTCTTTCTTCCTTTTCTTTTTAAATTTGGAGATTAATTAATGGAAGGCTTCTACTTTCTGATCTCATTAATATTTGGTGGTTCTGTTTTGGCTAGTTCGGTTAAAGTCATAAATCAAGGTGATGAAGCCTTGGTGGAAAGATTGGGAAGTTATAACAAAAAGCTCGAACCTGGCTTGAATATGATTTTTCCCTTTGTGGATAACATTGTTTACAAACAAACGATTCGCGAGAAGGTTTTAGATATTCCTCCACAACAATGTATTACCCGCGATAACGTTGGGATTACTGCTGATGCGGTGGTTTATTGGCGAATTGTCGATATGGAGAAGGCTTATTATAAAGTCGAAAATCTTCAGTCAGCGATGGTGAATTTGGTTCTCACACAAATTCGCTCGGAAATGGGACTATTGGAACTCGACCAAACATTTACAGCTCGCTCCGAAATTAATGAAACATTATTACACGACTTAGATATAGCAACTGACCCTTGGGGTGTGAAAGTAACGCGGGTTGAATTGCGCGATATTATTCCTTCGCAAGCAGTACGGGAGTCGATGGAATTACAAATGTCAGCCGAACGTCGTAAGCGTGCTTCGATTTTAACTTCCGAAGGCGATCGCGAAGCGGCTGTAAATTCTGCCCGTGGTAAAGCTGATGCTCAAATTTTAGATGCGGAAGCACGACAAAAATCCGTGGTTTTAGCTGCTGAAGCCGAACAGAAAGCAATTGTATTGAAAGCCCAAGCTGAACGACAACAGCAAGTTCTCAAAGCTCAAGCAATTGCCGAATCAGCCGAAATTATTTCCCAAAAAATCAAAAATGACCCAACGACGAAACAATCTTTAGAAGTCTTGTTAGCACTGGGTTATCTTGATATGGCTTCCGTAATTGGTAAAAGTGACAGTAGCAAAGTCATGTTTATGGACCCCCGTACAATTCCCGCTACTCTGGAAGGAATACGTGCGATCGCAGGAGATACATCAACTGCAAATGGCATCGTACCCAAGAATTTGGGATAGTAAAAATTCAATATAAACAGCAGGATTCCCCTTCCTCAGAGGAATGAAGCACGAGCGACAGCAATGTGCGGAATGCAGCAGGGAGGGGAGAAATGCGAGTGAGTAAGAGTCCCACCGCTTTGTAAGACCGACAAGCGAAGCTCTCGGAAAACAAAGCGGTGGGCGAGGAGCGAACAAATACCATGTTTGTACCTTGCTACCTTTATCTTCACACGATACAATGAATATCAACAACTCGTGAAGAATATGCAAGTCATCACTGCCAAGCTAAAATTAAACCCCACAGCAGAGCAAAAAGAAGCTCTGCGTGGGGTTTCTTTGGCTTATAGAGATGCCTTGAATTATGCTTCGCAGGTCGCTTTCGATCTGAATAAAACCAGTAGTGGCAATAAGTTACAAAAGGCTGTCTACAACGAGTTACGCGCTCGGTTTGGACTTGGAGCGCAAATGGCTTGTAATGTCCCCAGGCAAGTATCTGCAACTTACAAAGGACTCTGGACTAAGGTTAAACAGAATGTCGCAGCAATTAAAGCTGGATATACCAAGAAGCGTTACAAGGGACTAGATAAAGCCCCTAAGTACGTTTCTCGTACTGTCACCTTAAACTACCAACGAGACTACTCATTTAAAACCGAACAACGAGTTAGCATTAACACGCTAAACGGTCGAGTAGTCGTATCCTACGAAGGATATAACAAGCATCTCCAGCTAATAGTAAGTTGTGCGAGGATTGGTGCGGCTAAAATTGTCTATCAGCGTTCCTCTAAAACTTACTACTTGATGGTGAGCTTAGAGATTGAAACCCCAATTATCGAGCCGACCAATATTACTAGAATCTCTGGTGTAGATGTCGGACAAAGATATTTGGCAGTCGAAGTAGACTTACAAAATAAGGCTAAATTCTACTCTGGCTCGGCTGCTAGACATAAAGCTAATCGCTATAACAAAGCACGTAAAACCCTTCAGCGCAAAGGCACTCGTTCGGCAAAGCGAAGACTAATTGCTTTGTCGGGTAGAGAGAGACGGTTTATCGCTGATACTAACCACCAAATCGCCAAGCAAATTGCTAAACCTAATAGCTTGATTGGATTGGAAGATATAACCGGAATACGGGAAAGAACTAAGTCTAAATCGGGCAAGAAGGTCAGTAAGAAACAGCGAAAAGCCAATCGAAACAAAGCTAAATGGTCGTTTGCCGAATTGCATGGCTATATTGACTATAAGGCTAATTTAGTTGGTTCGTTAGCAACTAAAGTACCCGCTCACTATACTTCGCAAAGTTGTGTGAGGTGTGGGCATACGAGTAAAGCTAATAGACCCAATAAAGGTTTATTGTTTCGTTGTGAATGTTGCGGTTTTGAACTGCATTCTGATTTGATTGGTGCGCGAAATATTGCATTAAGAACGTTGCTCGTCCGACAAGATTGGATGAGTACGGGTGCCTTGTCAGTGCGCCCTCATGGAACGAAGGATGAAACTAAAGCCGAAATCCTCCAAAGGTTCTCGGAATTGCGGTGGACTTCAGTTCCAAGCCCCACCCTCGCGGATGAGTGCTAACGCACGAAGTCGCAGGGTGGGGTAATGACAATCTTATAAAAATAGAACCATACTGCAAACGGTATGGTTTTTTTAATTGGATGGAATACAAATTAGGGCAAACGGTTGTTTGCCCCTACAGTATTATCGATCGCGGAACGGTTAATTTTCCTTGGTTTGGGAATTTACTACTATTCCGTTTGCGGAATGGTTAATTTTTTTCGGGTTTGGGAATTTACTAGGATTATTGGGGGAAAAGTAAAGACTTCGAGTTAAAAATTAAAATTCGACAATTACTGGTGTGTGATCGCTGGGTTTTACTAATTTTCTGGGTTCGATATCAATGACGCAACTTACTGCCTTTTTATATAATTCAGATGTTAAATAATGATGATCGATGCGCCAACCTCGATTTCGAGAAAATCCCATTGTCCGATAATCCCACCAGCTAAAGTGTCCCCCTTCCTCCGTAAATTTGCGGAATGCATCGGCAAAGCCTAATTCCAGCAATTCTTTAAGTGCCTGACGTTCGGCATCGGAAGACATAATATGATTTTTGATACTGCTAACTTTTTCATAAATATCTTTGTCTTCAAGGGCAATATTAAAATCACCACACATGCAAATATTCGGTGTTGTAGATAGTAAAGTTTGGAGATATTTTTGCAGCAGCTTTAACCAACCAAGTTTATATTTATACTTCTCACTATCAACCTCAGAACCATTCGGTACATAAAGATTCAGGATTCTCACCCCATCAATCACACCTGTAATTATCCGCTTTTGTTCATCCCATTCCGGTTCAATGTCGGCTAATATACTCGCGAAACCTGTAGTTACTTGTTCGAGTGGCTTTTGACTCAGCAAAGCAACCCCATTATAGGATTTTTGCCCATATATATAGATGTGATAGCCTAACGCTGCCAACTCAGTGCGGGGAAAATCTGCATCAACTACCTTAGTTTCCTGCAAGCAAAGCACATCCACAGGATTTTGTTGCAACCAATTTGTTACATGCTCTAAGCGCGATCGCACTGAGTTTACATTCCAAGAAGCTACTTTCATGGTTTTGGTACGTGGTTTTTAATGCGATACGCTTCACTTGTCACAACTTTGATTTATCATTAATTCCTCGATCGCACAAGCCCCCTTCCCGTAGCGTGTCCGTAAGCAAATTCTCTCCGAATTTATCCGTGGTGGAATCAATCCAAAATCTTAAGAAATTGTTATCTAAAAATCAAATTCAATATATTTCGCTAGAGAATAAAGAAGGTTTCCTATGATCCCCAGGATAGATGAAGCTAAATAAATGTTGAGTGTAATCTAATGGATGTTGTTACCTGATGACAAATACTGGTTAGCTAGTTTTAGTTGCTGTCAATTTGTCAAGTGCGGTTAACCAGAATATTCTTATTTTGATAACCGACTAAATTGATGTAAACTTCGAGTAAATGAGTATATTTACTCTGTCAACTAAATTCTGTTTAATTCTGATGTAAATCGGAAGATACAGGGCTTTTCACCTGCTGAACCAAAAAAAACAAGTTATGAAAATCGCTCAAGTCGCCCCCTTATGGGAACGAGTTCCACCCCCAACTTATGGAGGAATCGAACTGGTAGTGAGTCACTTAGCCGATGAATTAGTACGTCGAGGTCACGAAGTTACTTTATTCGCGTCTGGAGATTCGCAAACACTCGCAAAGCTCGAAGCTGTTTGTCCCCGTGCATTGCGTTTAGACCCTGATTTTAGGGAATATTCGGTGTACGAAACCCTCGAACTCAGCCAAGTGTACCAGCGTGCTGCGGAATTCGATATTATTCACTCCCATGTAGGGGTTACGGCATTAGCTTTGGCTAACTTTGTACCAACACCAACAGTACATACTTTGCACGGTAGCTTTAACAGTGAAAACCGGAATGTATACAGTCACCATCACAAACAACATTTTATTAGTATCAGTAACGCCCAGCGTCAGGTAGACCTGAACTACATTGATACAGTTTACAACGGCATTAACCCCGATAGTTACCAATTTTTTGCTCAACCTCAAAACCCAGCTTATTTAGCATTTTTAGGTAGATTTTCGCCAGAGAAAGGACCGCACCATGCGATCGCGATCGCGAAAAAACAGGTTGGCGATTGAAAATGGCAGGGAAAGTTGATGCAGTTGATGCAGAGTTCTTTGAACGGGAAATCGCACCACACATAGACGGCAAGCAAATCGAGTTTCTCGGTGAAATTAATAATTTCCAAAAAGCGGAACTTCTAGGAAATGCAGCGATCGCACTCTTTCCAATCACTTGGCAAGAACCATTCGGCTTGGTCATGATTGAAGCAATGGCAGCTGGTACGCCAGTAATTGCGATGAGTATGGGTGCTGTTCCAGAGGTTATTGCCCACGGTAAAACAGGTTTTGTTTGTCAAAGCTATGAGGAAATGGCTGCTATGATTCCTCGTGCATTAGAACTTAGTCGTCGTCAATGTCGCCAGCATGTAGAAGATAATTTTAGCGTTGCCCAGATGGTAAATGGGTACGAGCAAGTTTACCAGAAGATGATTCAACAGCGAATTAGTCAGAATGGTCATCTTCATGCTGCCAAAATCAAATTGTAATTAACAGCTTGATTAAGGGGTTTTAGCGTGCTTAATTGGGGCATGTAGAGAAGCTGGTACATCTTTATTCCCTTTTTACAGGGAAGACGGATCGATCTAGAACAGAAACACACACACAAAGAGGACAATGGTATGAGTATGAGAGCCAGTAGTTGCCCTTGTTGCGGTAGTTCTACGTTATTACGTCATGTTCGTCAGGGTCAGATTTATTGGTTTTGTCAATCCTGCCGTCAAGAAGTTTCATTGTTAACTGTTAATCGGGTTGCTGGAGTCGCAACGATGACTACAGGTATGATTCCTCAATCAACAGTTAAAGCTTAATTTTGATATAACCCTCTTACTGACCGATCTGCGATAAGTTCCCGACTTCTAAAAACTTCAGACTAATCTAAATTTAAAAAGTTCCCTTGCTCTGCCTGATAAAATTAGGTGGAGCTAATTTATATATTTGGGGATTGGGGATTGGTATTACACTTATCCCAAATATTGTAAGGGCGAACGGCCGTACTCCGAGACGGAGAAGCAAGCTACGCCCCTACCTGGGGGATTGGGATAATTTGAAGGCAAAATTCCGAACTCCTAACTTTTCTTAACAATAGAGGTTTTTAATTTGCTGGCGGCTGTACTTTACGATCGCGAAAATTTATGTCTCGAACAGGTACCAGACCCGATTCCGCAAGTGGGTGAGGTGGTGATTCGTATTGGGGCAGCTACGACTTGTGGGACTGATTTGAAGGTATGGCGACGGGGGGGACATGCGAAAATGCTCAAACCGCCGACTTTATTTGGACATGAGGCTGCTGGGGAAATTGTTGCGCTTGGGGAAGGTGTGACTAAGTGGAAAATAGGCGATCGCGTTGTGGCAAATAATTCTGCGCCATGCATGAAATGCTACTTTTGTCAACGCGAGGAATATTCGCTTTGCCCAAATTTAACTTGGAATAATGGGACTTTTGCGGAGTATTTGCAGATTCCCGCACCGATTGTTGAGCATAATTTATTGTCGCTTCCTGATGCTTTGGCTGACGAATTGGCGGCAATGACCGAACCTTTGGCTTGTGTGTTGCATGGGGTAGCACGTTCTGGTGTTAAACCTGGGGATAGGGTGGTTTTGTTGGGTGATGGTGCGATTGGGTTGATGTTTGTGGCTAAGTTAGCGCTCGATCGCAATGTGGAAGTATTTGTTTTTGGTGGTTGCGATCGCAGGTTGGAAATAGCGCGTCAATTTGGTGCGAGTCAGACTTTTAATTATCGGCAAGTTCCAGATATACCCAGTACAGTCAAGGAATTAACTGATGGATTGGGTGCGGATATTGCGATCGAGGCAACTGGTATACCCAGCGCTTGGGAAACTGCGATTAATTGCGTTCGTCCTGGTGCTACGGTAAATTTATTTGGTGGCTGTCCTAAAAATACGGCAATTAATTTAAGTACTGAGCAATTGCATTACAGCGAACTGACGTTAAAAGGTGTTTTTCACAACACGCCATATTTTGTCCGTCAAGCATTACAACTCATTGCTAGCCGCCAAATACCTTTTGAATTATTGATAAGCGAACATCGACCCTTGGCAGATTTAGAGAAAGTATTCGTAGATATGCGGGAACGACGAGTTATTAAAGTTGCCATTAATCCGTAAGGATAAGCGAGAATAAGTCAGAAGATAATATTAAGTTTTGATGTGAAACTGTAATTTTTGTACCATTTTCTGGCATTCTGATTGTACCCATTAACTCAAAAAACTAATCTTACTAATTGATTTCGTTCGGGAAGTATCATAAGTTAACTGAATTTTTACATATTTAATTTAGTTGTTTAATTTAGTTGTTTAATTTAAATATTTAATTATGTATGCCGAAATAATTACTTAACTGATATCTTGCACCTGGGTACAAAACTAGGTTTCTTCAGAATAACTAATCATCAAAACCTAAGTTTTTAGGTCTTGTTGAAAATGATGAAAGATGTAAGTTAATTAGTTATTGATTTTTTAGTAAAGAATTTCACGAAATAATTTCCATTTAATTCTGTAAAGATTAAGTACTCGCAAAATTATTAAATTATGCCTCGTACAAAAACCCCACCAACCAAGCGCACTACCGCTACAACCCTCGCACCTTCAGAACTACATTTGCGTATCGAAGGACTTGCAATCGAACACGAAAAACTCCTCAAACAAATTAAGAAAAAGCGCAATGAATTAAATAATTTTATTGAGCAAATGCGTGTAACTGCCACAGAAATATTTGGACGTGCGACACCAAATTATCAGAAAATAGCCCTTCTCGACCAAGAAATTCATACTTTGTTTAAAGAAATTTTGGAAAAGAAGAAGTTGGGTAAGCAGAGTAAGAAGAAAATCGAAGAGATTTATCGTAGTTTACAATATGCTGGAATTATTAGTCGGAAACCCTTTGACATATTTGAAGATGAAGATTTAGCAGAAGATTTTGAAGACTTAGAAAGGGATTTGGAAGAAGAATTTGATTCAAAGCGATCGCAACAAAGTAATTATTATCATCGACCAGATTCGGAAGCTGAATCTCCTTCCGCAACAAAAAGCGAATCTTCTAAAAAAATACGCCATATATTTCTCCGATTAGCGGAGATTTTTCATCCAGATAGAGCCAAAGATGTTGAGACTCAAAAGCGTCACACTGAGATAATGCAGGAAATTAATAAAGCTTATCAAGAGGGTGATTTAGCGAGGCTTTTGGAAATTGAACAACAGCATGAAGTTGGAGAGGAGATTGATAGTAATAGTGAAGATGATTTGAGTCGTAAATGTTCTCGTTTAGAGCAGAATAATAAAATATTGAAGACTCAATATGAAAGCTTGAAAAAGGAGCTTAGAGAAGTTAAAAAGACTCCCGAAGGTGAGATGCTTGCCGATTGTAAGAAAGCTAAAAAGCACGGAGTCAATCCAGTTGACGAAATTTTGGGTCAATTAGAATCGCAAATTGAAGTTATTTCTGGGATACGAGATTATGTTAAAGATTTTCAAGAGCAAAAATTGACAATCAAAGAATTTCTCGAAGGACCAGATATATTGCGTAGTTTGCAACGGGATATGATGGAGGAGTTATTGGAAGAGATGTTGGAAGATTTGGGTGGTGTAATTAGGTTTTAATGGAATAAATTCTATTGTACCGCCATAGACACGTAGTGGCTTCTCGTAGAGTAGTACGCCAAGACGCAGAGAAGAAGAAGAAGAAGAAGAAGGAGTTTTATATTTTTACTGGTTAGATGCATTGAATTTCTGTAAAAAAGGGAAAACTAAGACTACCCTCATCTGGGGTATCACTGTATGAGTCATAGCCAGGAAAATGCTAAAAAAATCTTTACTGTTCTTTTTACCTTTTGCTTTCTTACTTTTCCCAAATCAAGCTAGCGCACTGCCAGGACAATCGACGGAGGAAGTGGGTTCCTGGATTAAAACCCATCCGACGCTTAAACCGAGTAGTGGGGAACGTTTCTATATCCAAAAAAGTGACACAGCAGCGCAACGCTTCACCTTTCAAGCGTCTGTATTACCTCCTGGTACTGTTGGATTCACCAAAGACCGTAGTAACATTCGTACTGAGCGATTAGCGATGTATGATGCAATTAACGGGATGAGTTTTAACCGTTTGCAGGAATCGCTGCGAATAATTTATGGTCTAGATGTATACCAAGATTTTCAAAATGCTCAGTTAATTTATGATTATCCCAACCAAAGCGCAATTAATTCTGCCAGATTAGCCAAAACCCCTATCCGTGAAGCATTGCGGGGACAATTAAAAGTAGGCGATCGCTATGCATATTGGATGGAAATTGCTAAGGGAAAAGGTGGTAAAGCTTATACAGGTCAAATGACCGTATTATTAAAAAGCGATTTGAATAAATTAGAAGCTGAATTACGAAATAGGTAAATTTGGGGATTGGGCATTGGGCATTGGGCATTGGGGATTGGGGATTGGGCATTGGGGATTGGGCATTGGGGATTGGGTAATTTAAATTACAATGTTCTTTTTGTACTATTCTCTATTCTCCATCCCCTATTCCCATCCCCATCCCCATCCCCTACTTACCTTAATTAACATTTTGCCAAACACCGGAAAAACTACTTTCACAGGCTGTCCC
>JAAUPE010000148.1 GCA_012034595.1 Calothrix sp. CSU_2_0
CGGAAACCGACCCCATCAACTGGCTTAACCGACACCGCCAAGTGGACTCACCAATCCCCAATCCCCAATCCCCAATTCCCAATCCCCAATCCCCAATCCCCAATTCACTATGTCTAAAAAATCTATTTTTATACCTATATTTATTAGTTTGAGTTTTCTTAGTGGATGTGGTGGTTATCCACAGATAATAAGTTATCCTTTTGACCCTGGTGGTCGAAGTTTAAATAGTTTGGCTTCAGAATTAAATCCTCAAACATCTGGTAGATATATTATTTTTACAAGCGATCGCCGAGGTAGCCAAGATGTATATATGTTTGATACGATGACTCGCTATTTAGTTGATTTACCAGGTCTTAACTCGTTAGATACAATTACTTCGCACCCTAGCGTTTCCGATAACGCTCGTTATATTGTGTTTGCTGGAAGTCGTCAGGGGCGATCGGCTATTTTTCTTTACGATCGCGAAACTCGACAGTCACGCAATTTAACCACAAACCTGCAAGCCGAAGTCCGAAATCCCACGATTAGCGCTGATGGTAGTAGAATCGCCTTTGAGACAACAGTAAATGGACAGTGGGATATTTTAGTTTACGATCGCGCTTCAGGACAACCATTAAATATTCCCCAAGACCCAAGATAGAATTTGGCAAGTGGCAATGTGGATAAGCCCAATGCCCCATGCCCAATGCCCAATGCCCTATACCCTATGCCCCTCTTCCAGTTTTACCGCTTCAATCAGACCTCGTACTTCTTTGGTTCCTTCTGAGGGTTCAAATTTGAGGGGAAATTTACCCCTTGTCAGCATTCGTAGCCCTAAAGGAACAATTCCTAATAATCCTTGTATATCTTTAAAGTTGTTGCCAACGACTTGTAAGCCAAATTGTCGTTCGTCAATCCAACCACCTTTTTTAACTAAATCAATCAGAACTTTGCGGTGTCGAATCGAACGACTATCATTTTGCTGTTTACGATCTAATATTTCCTGCTTGATTTCGGTAATTCGATCCATCGGTGCAACATCCATCGGACAAACTGAGTTGCAGTTATAACAGCGAGTGCAACCCCAAACACCTTTAGTTCCTTCGTTATATTCTTCCAGCCGATTTTCTGTATCATTATCTCGCGAGTCAGCCACCATGCGATAAGCTTTAGCAAGTGCATGGGGACCGACAAAAGTTTGATTGACTTCGCGGGCATTGCATTCGGAATAACAAGCACCACACATAATACAATTGCCAGTTTGGTCGAGACGCGATCGCTCTTCGGGTGTTTGCAAAAACTCGCGTTCGGGAACTTGTCTACCTGCGGTACTAACATAAGGTGAAACAGCTTCTAAATTATCCCAAAAGCTGCTCATATCCACCACTAGGTCTTTAATTACGGGCATATTTCCAAGCGGTGCAACTGTTATTTCTGGAATTTCGGCAGATGAACCTTTACTTGCAAATTGCTGCTGTTTGAAAGCGATTTCGCTACCGACATTTTCTTTACAAGCTAAAGCTGAACGTCCGTTGATTCGCATTGTACAACTACCGCAAATTGTATTGCGGCAATTTTTGCGGAATGCTAAAGTCCCATCTTGTTCCCACTTAATTCGATTTAGGCAATCAAGGATTGTATTTCCAGCTTCAACATCCAAAAGGTAATTTTGCACCACTGGTGAGGAATCTGGTTTTTGTCGAATAACTTTAAAAATAACTTCCATTACCACAAACCCAATTTTTAACCAAATTTTTCAAATAAACTAAATAAACACCTGACAAAGTAGGCAGTAAATTATTCTTCAGTAATCTAGAGCAACACAAAAAACCATCGCTCGACGACTGCTATTGTCTTTACGTCAATCCCACCTGTTAATTGCTGGGGTCATTAAACCACGACTGAATTTTAAGCATAACTATAAAAATTATTTTAATCGATGGGCTGAATAAATTTTTGCGATCGCACCATTGTGAAGTGCGATCGCTCGACTGCAAAAAATTTATCATCCATCTCTGATTGCATTTACTCTTCTGCTTGGATGATGCTGATGGGTGATATTGATGTCAAAGCCTATTTAATCTTACTTACAGTTTGCCACATATACCAAAACCATAAAAATATCAAAACTTTTGCACCGTCTACATTCCAACTTGAACTTAATGCTAATAATGCTAACATCCTACTGCTGACTCTGCTGCAAAACCACAACTAGTCATGAAAATATAATTTTTGGATATATAGAATTGTTAAATATGATGTCAAACATCTTAATTCGCCAATCTACTAACTTGCTTATCTAACTCAATTTGCCAAAACAGCAGTGTCAAAGCTAAATATTTTTTCTAAAAGCAGTATGGCAATATTCACCCTAAAGGTAGAAATTTAGGATATAAATTGTATAACAAATTTAATTCAAAATTAAACAACTAGTTTGCTATTATTAGTTCATGCTAGTATTTAATTTAAAATTACGAGGTAACAAATTCAGTATAAATCGCCCTCAAGTGCGGCTATTACCGCTTTGTTTCTTCGTAATGTAAAGGCGTGAAAATTTCGTCTTTACATGCAGGATAAAAAGGTGTATACCTGCAATACGCTCAATAAATACTATGCTGCCTCAAACTTGCGAGTACGAGTAGGGAAAATCCTCAGACTTTATCGTGATTTAAGTCAGTGTAGTAAAGTTGAAAGCCTGCATTTTCGCTCGATCTACAACTTATTTATTGTCGTAGAACAAGTACGACGATAGACGGTCAGGAAAATCCTCACAAAGAACAGATGCGACAATCGCGGGTATCCTCGCAACGCAATGTTCTCACTTTTTGCTTATTCAATTTGTAGGAGGAGGCTTGAAGTGAAACTCCTGCATTAATGCCCAAGAAAAAGTTTTTCTTTTTCAATGGCAAATGTCGGTAAACAAAGCCGTGAAATTACCAAAATTAATAGCTGCGGTCGCGATCGCCTTTCATCTGCTACGGGAAACTATTAGCAGAAGTCAGGTACTTTACAAGCATGAGTTTACCCTTTGCCGGATAGCGCGTAGTAGCTAGCTGCGAATGACAAAAGCTGACATTGCAGCACATATTAAATAATTCAAACGTCTGGAGACAGTAAGGAAAAATAAAATCGAATGAGTGAAACTGCAACCGCCGCATTAACCGGAAAAGCCTTACTTGCTAAGGTAAAAGAACTTTCGAGTTTACCTCGAAGAGAAAGAGCTAAACAGTGTGGTTATTACACTACAACTAAAGGTGGTCAGGTAAGAGTAAATCTGACTGATTTTTACGATGCTTTGTTATCAGCTAGGGGAATTCCCTTAAGTCCTGAAGCTCCAAAAGATGGTCGTGGTCGTGAACCTACGTATCGCGTAAGTGTTCATCAAAACGGTCAAATTGTTATTGGTGCAACATATACCAAAGCGATGGGTTTGGAACCAGGTGACGAGTTTGAAATTAAGCTTGGGTACAAGCATATTCACTTAATTCAAGTCGATAGTGATAAAAAGATTTTAGATATCGACTCGGATGAAGATGATGATGAAGATGATGAAGAGTAAATTTTTGTATAAATAGGGGAAATCGAATAGTTTAAGCAGTTGAGGAATAGTTATGTAGCCGTCTGGTTTTAACTTTGTCCTCGACATTGCTAAAAACAAGAAATCCAGCTTGAAAAATTCAATAATTTTACTCTCGAAACCCCATTCTTGCATCGGGATAATTTGAATATACCTAGAAGTCAGTGAGTGATTAAAATTTGCTCTCTACAACGAAGTATATTCAAATTGCGTTCATTATGTGACTCCGATAGGAGTATCGCTTAAATTTGATAAATTTGATTTACCTATTTTGCGATTCCTGCGGATAGCTACGCTAACGCATGACAACTCGAAGTCAGTTTCGCAGGATTGCTTTTGTTAAAAGGCAAGCAAAAAATAAATTTTGAAAAAGTCTTACCATTAGCTGCTTATCTAAAATTCTCTTAAAAAATAAAAATCAGATTTATTGCTGTCAAGTAATCTTCAAAACCCTGTAAAGACCTTGGTTTCGGCTTCTTCGCTCAACTCGTCAACCTGGGTATATTCTTTGCCAGAAATCACCTAAATGGATTGTCTTAATCATGGACATATAAAAGTCTGTTGGCTGGGCAAATAGAGCTATTACAGCATCAATAGGACTTACACACGTGAAGCCAGAAACCGGGTTTCTTTGCGTAAGCCCTAATCAAATGAAAAAACGCCTCTGTGCTAATGACATAGGCGTTTTTAAGGAAGAAATTAATTAACTACTACATTTTATGCTCTTGATTAATTAGCCAAATGGTGTTAAGCGCTTAATTGCACGACCAGCGACATCACTATAACGCAGCTGTCCGCAGAGAATTTTTCCCATGAGTTGGGGACCAGAAGGACGTTTAATCCCCGCTTTATAACCGACTTTGGGGAAACGGTAGAGCAAGCCAGCAATTTTCGCAGCCCAAGCCATATCGCTACCCCATTCTTCATTGATGACATCAGTGTAATTTTTCAGGGCATTGGTATCACCACTTAAAGCTTTATCAATCGCCTCAGAAGCTTTGACACCAGTATAAATTGAGGGACGAATACCTTCTGCGGTCATGGGGTCAACAATACAAGCTGCTTCGCCAGCCAAAAGAGCGTTTTGGGTGTGAAGAGCTTGTTCCCCACTCCAGAGACAGAGTGCATGACCGTATTGCTTACAAGTATTGATATTTATATCAAAATTCTTGCCATATTCATCCAAAATCTTTTTGAAATCCTGGGGTTCACCACCAATGAACGTACCAACACCGATAGAATAGCCATCAGCTTTGGGAAAGTTCCAAGCATAACCGTTTTTGACTAAGCCAAACTCAAAATCTATGATGTTAGTGTTTGCGACTTTTGTATTCGCCTCAACTTCTAATGCAGCTGCGAGTCGGCGTTTACGTTCTTTAAATCCCAACCATTTCGCCATTGGTCCCTTAGCACCATCGGCAGCAATGAGATAACGACCAGTGACGGGTCCATTACTGGTATTGACTTGCCAATGATCGCTTTTGAATTCAACCCCTGTGACTTCCATATTGTCCTTGAGTTCAGCCCCTAATTTTTGTGCTTGCTGAACTAAGAAATGGTCAAATACATCGCGTCGAACCATCCATACAGGTTCGGGGGTTTCGAGTTTGACTTCAACAGGGTCGCCCATATTCCAGGTGCAGCGAATGGTGTCAGCTTTTACCGAGATTACTGGACTAAAATCGAAATCAAACCACTGCGCGATCGCAGGCGATACTCCACCACCACAAGGTTTGTACCGAGGTAAGGATTCTTTTTCTAAAATTAATACCGAGCGTCCCCGTTTTGCTAAGTGGTATGCAGCTGTGCCGCCAGCTGGTCCTGCGCCAACGATAATGCAGTCGTACATAGGGCTGAATTCTCGCTTTGATTCTAATGTGAAGATTTATTTTTTAGGTTCTTTTTGTACTTTACAGACAAACTGTCTAAGTAGCAGGCAAGCGATTTAAATTTTTGCTGTAACATTGACTCTGAGACAAAAATCACAGCTTTTACTTACACATGCCCAGAATAGTTATTCTTTGTAACCAGTACAAATCCGTAAATATCTATAATTAAAAACTACTTTTGGATTTTCTGACTTGCCAATTTGGCTTTATTTTCAGGGATTTATTTTTCCAAAGCCTTAACTGTCTTGAATTTGCCGGGAATTTAACAGGTATTTATTTAGGTATATGGAGAACGCGATATATTGCATAAATCTTGCCACGGGGAAAACTGCCGTGCGGAGAGAGCGAACTTTGCCACCGGGGAGTATCCCTGTAGCAAAGTTTGCGTCTTTACATTTCTAACTCCCAACTCCTAACTCCTAACTCATAACTCCTAACTCCTAACTCATAACTCCTAACTCCTAACTCATAACTCCTAACTCCTAACTCCTAACTTCCAACTCTCCTAGACAGTGGTAATGTCTTTTTCCTTATCTGCCAGTAAATCGTTAATTTTGGCAATATATTTGTCAGTTAGCTTTTGGACTTTATCTTGTAAATCGCGGGATTCATCTTCAGAGATTTCCGAAGCTTTTTCCTGTTTGCGAATTGAGTCGAGGGCATCACGGCGGATATTACGAATTGCAACGCGATTGTTTTCAGCGTATTTATCGGCAAGTTTGACAAATTCTTTACGGCGATCGCTCGTTAAAGGTTGAATATTGAGACGAATCACCGAACCATCGTTATTGGGTGTCATACCCACATCCGAGAGTGAAATTGCCTTTGCAATTAGGTTTAACGAGCCTTTGTCGTAAGTTTGAATCAGAATTGTCGTTGCGTCTGGGGTACTAATGTTTGCTAATGATTTCAAAGGCGTAGGTGTACCGTAGTATTCCACCATTACCTTATCGAGTATGCTCGCATTAGCCCGACCAGTGCGAATAGTATTAAAATCCCGTTGTGTAGCTTCAACGGTTTTTTGCATTGTACTCTCAACATCAGCTAACTTCACATGAACCTCCCACAAGCGTGCCAATCGATTCTCCCATAACTGCACGGGAGATGTTACCCCGTGTAGATAGATCGAAGACGAGAATTGGAATATTGTTTTCCTTACATAAGGCTATCGCGGTACTGTCCATTACCCGCAAATCCTTTTGCAAAACATGGTTATAAGTCAAAGTATTGTAACGTCTTGCATCTGGGACTTTCATCGGGTCTGCGTCATAGATGCCGTCTACTTTAGTCGCTTTAAAAATCACTTCAGCTTCGATTTCGGCAGCGCGTAATGCGGCAGCTGTATCGGTTGTGAAGAAGGGATTACCCGAACCTGCACCAAAAATAACCACCCGTCCTTTTTCAAGATGACGGATGGCTCGACGACGGATATAGGGTTCGGCTAGTTCTTGCATTGCGATCGCGGTTTGTACTCGCGTCTCAATACCGATTTGTTCGAGCGAGTCTTGGAGAGTCATTGCATTCATTACCGTGGCAATCATACCGATGTAGTCAGCAGTTGCCCTGTCCATCCCCGCAGATGCCGCTTTGACACCTCGAAAAATATTACCACCGCCAACGACAATAGCGATTTGAACACCTGTGGCGACAACCTCTGCTACCTCTTGTCCTATCTCTTTGACCACTTCGGGGTCAATCCCATAGCCCATGTTGCCCATTAAGGCTTCACCGCTCAGTTTAAGTAAAACCCGTCGGTAATGTGTACCCATGAAGTTACGTTTTATCTCAAAGAAAAAGTTGCAATTTCCTCCAATTTAAGATAGCAGTACGGTGGCAATATGTCTCTACTAAGTTTTAAAAATTGGGAATTTGAGGATTGGGTTTTGGGGATTGGGAGTTAGGCATTGTCTCTAAGTACGCCATACTAAAGGCGTTCCTACTGCTTCGGTTTCTGTTATTTCAATTTCTTGATTGTTGAATAAAGCCGCGATCGCATTTCTCAAATACTGGACTTGTACCGATGCGGGATTTTCGGAGCGATCGTCAATTTGCCCTCTGTAACGCACTACTCCATCTTTATCGATCAAAAATACTGTCGGTGTTTTAGTTGCACCAAAACTGCGAGTTACATCTTGAGTCGAATCCCACAAATAGGGAAAGTTCAATTCCCGTTCCAAAGCAAAAGCTTTCATGCTCTCGAAGCTTTCCATCAAATCTTGATTGGCATTACTACCATTCATTCCGACTAATGTAAAGCCCTGGGAACCGAATTCTTGTTGAATCAGCTTTAATCTTTCGACGTATTGCCCAACGTAAGGACAGTAGTTGCACATCGAGATAACGCCGATTGCACTAAATTTTTCTAGATAGCGGCTAAGATGATGTACTTGCCCGTCAATTCCTGGCAATTCAAAATCTGGTGCGTAGCTTCCGATCGGAGTATCTATTGTTTCTAGCGTTTTCATCTTCACCCTGGTTTGAAGGAACTAGGAACAAAAAATCTGGTCAAATTCAGCGTTAAACTCAACTGTATCGAACCACTTTTTGGTAAATGCATTATAGCGGTTCTCTGTCCGATGCAATACAAGGGAGGACAGGGAAACCCTGCCCCTACAAGCTTTGTGATTTAAACTTGTACCTCACTGATCTGAAAACCGCTATATATTCAATTATTTTACTTAGCCCATCCGGTTGGTGTAAATTGTAAAACTACTGAATTAGTTGATTGGGCATTGGAGATTGTGAAACCATTTGCAGGAGCGGAAATAAGCGGGTAACAGGCATTGGGTACAGGATAGGACATCGTTGTCCATCTTCTATTCCAGCGCTTTCGCCGAAATTTGCGATCGCAATTTATAAAGAATTAAATAAAATCTCTAACTGTCCGGAGAACATCTTAAAATATTGTTAACTTACGCCAAACAGCGCTAGTTGCACCTAAAAGAGAAGACTTTGAGAAAAAGACTTTCCTAACTTTGCCTTGGTAGGAAAATATTTTTGTGCAAACTTTCTTAATAATGCTCTGGTTGCTCAAAGTTAATTACACGTACCACACCCGGAATCATCTATGGCTATAGGCTACGTTGCGCTTGTTCTCCACGCACATTTGCCCTTCGTTCGTCACCCAGAAAGTGACTATGTGCTGGAGGAAGAATGGCTTTATGAAGCTATTACAGAAACTTATATTCCACTATTGCGAGTATTTGAAGGATTAAAGCAAGACGGTGTTGACTTTAAAATCACTATGAGCATGACACCTCCTTTGGTGTCGATGTTGCGCGATCCTTTGTTGCAAGAGCGATATGATACTCACTTGGCTCAGTTGGAAGAACTAATCGAGCGCGAAATTGAGCGAAATGCTCACAATGGTCATTTAAAATATCTTGGTGAACATTACGCGAGTGAGTTTAGTTCGACGCGCCAAATTTGGGAACGTCACAAAGGGGACTTAGTAACGGCTTTTAAACAATTTCAAGATTCTCATAATCTCGAAATTATGACTTGTGGGGCTACACATGGTTACTTGCCTTTGATGAAAATGTACCCGCAAGCTGTATGGTCACAACTTCAAGTTGCTTATGACCATTACGGGGAAACTTTTGGACAAGCTCCACGGGGTATTTGGTTGCCAGAATGTGCTTATTATGAAGGTTTAGAGCGGATGCTCGCGGATGTGGGTTTGCGATATTTCCTGATTGATGGGCATGGTATTCTTTATGCTCGTCCACGTCCTCGTTTTGGTACATATGCCCCTATTTTTACAGAAACGGGTGTTGCTGCATTTGGACGGGATCATGAGTCTTCCCAGCAGGTCTGGTCTTCGGAGGTTGGTTATCCGGGTGCCCCTGAATACCGGGAATTTTACAAAGATTTGGGTTGGGAGGCTGAGTATGAGTATATTAAGCCTTACATTATGCCGAATGGGCAGCGTAAAAATACGGGTGTTAAGTATCATAAAATTACTGGGCGCGGTTTAAGCTTGTCAGACAAGGCGCTTTATGACCCTTATTGGGCAAGGGAAAAGTCTGCCGAACATGCGGCTAATTTTATGTATAATCGAGAACAACAGGTTGCGAATCTACATGGAATTATGGGGCGATCGCCAATTGTAGTTTCTCCTTACGATGCTGAGTTATTTGGTCATTGGTGGTATGAAGGTCCGTGGTTCATCGATTATTTGTTCCGCAAGTCTTGGTATGACCAAAAAACCTATCAAATGACTCATTTGGCGGATTATTTGCGGGCAGAACCAAATCAGCAAGTTTGTCGTCCATCTCAATCGAGTTGGGGTTATAAGGGATTTCATGAGTATTGGTTGAACGATACGAATGCGTGGATTTACCCGCATTTGCATAAAGCTGCGGAACGAATGATTGAGATTTCTCCCATTGAAGCGGCTGATGAGTTGGAATTACGAGCATTAAATCAAGCTGCACGGGAGTTACTTTTAGCACAATCTTCCGACTGGGCTTTTATTATGCGGACGGGAACAATGGTACCTTATGCAGTGCGAAGAACGCGATCGCATTTGATGCGGTTTAATAAGCTTTATGAAGATATCAAAATCGGTAAAATCGATAGCGGTTGGTTGGAAAAAGTTGAATTGATGGATAATATTTTCCCGAATGTGAACTATCGCGCTTATCGTCCTTTGTAGGGGAAATTTTAGGCTATTGCGTTTCTAGTTTGGATCAATTAAATAAGGACAAACAACAAAATAAGGGCAAACAACCAACCAAATAAGGGTAAACAATAAAACAAGGGCAAACAACCAAATAAGGGCAAATAATAAAACAAGGGCAAACAATAAAATAAGGGCAAACAACCGTTTGCCCCTACTAATCGTATTCTTCGACAATTGTGTCAATTTCCTCAAAAACCTAACTATTGAGGTATGTTAATAATTGCTGCGATCGCTAATGTGAATGTATAGCACTAATTCAATGCTGGTTAAATACACCTTTGCCTCAGCCTTGACGTGGCATTGAAATCTTGAATCATAATTAGTACTCGATCGGGATGGCTGTAAATGACTCATTCTAATGATAGTAATAGCGAAAATTTGAAAAAAATTCGCGAGATGATAAAAGATATTGACTATGCAATGCTAACAACTATCGACAGTGAAGGTAAATTACATAGTCGTCCAATGGCAACAAATAAGGAAGTTGAATTTGACGGTGATGTTTGGTTTTTCACTTATGCCAGTTCGTTGAAGGTAGATGAAATTAATCGTCATCACGAAGTTAATGTTAGTTATGCTGCACCTAACAAACAAAGCTATATTTCACTGAGTGGAGTCGCAGAATTAGTTAGAGATAGAAGCAAACTTGAGGAACTTTGGCAACCTCAGCTTAAAGCTTGGTTTCCGAAAGAAATCGATGAACCTGATATTGCATTATTAAAAGTCAATGTGGAAAAGGCTGAATATTGGGATTCTCCATCAAGTATGATTGCCAATGCCATAAGTTTGGCAAAAGCGGTTGCAACAGGCAAACCCGCTAGTAATGTTGGAGAACATGAAAAGGTTGATTTGAAATAAATTATCTAAAATTCCCGGTTTCCTTCTCAAAAAATCGGGAATGTGAATTTGAAAACTTAATTTAAAACTTAATTTAAAACTTAATTTAAAGCTTTAATTGATATTACGAATTTCATCGTATTTAGCACGTACAGCTTGTATATCTTGCCACATCATCCATTTTGGACCACCGCGATCGCGTGTGGGATTTCGTAATAAGTAGGAAGGGTGAAAAATTGGCATACATAATTTACCTTCCCATTCGATCCATTTACCACGAATGCTTGTCATCGAACCGCGATCGCCAATTAAACCTTTAACTGCTGTTGCTCCTGTTAAAAGGATGATTTTTGGATCGACGAGACGAATTTGTTCAAAGATATATGGTTTGCAAGCTGCCATTTCTTTGGCTGTGGGGGTACGATTTTCGGGTGGTCGGCACTTGTTAATATTACCTATATAAACATCATTCTCTGTATCAAGTCGAACCGATGCTAAAATTTTCTCTAGAAGTTGACCGGAACGACCAACAAAAGGCAAGCCAGTTTGGTCTTCCTGCTGTCCTGGAGCTTCCCCAACAATCATGATGAGTGCTTTCGGGTTTCCGCGTCCGATGACAGCGTGGGTACGGGTTTCTCCTAATCCACAACGATGACACTGATTACAATGTTGTGCTAATTCCACCATACTTGGATAAGTCCCCGGAGGAATGGGGATTTTTACATCTGTGGGAATCAGTTCGTTTAATTGTGGCTGAAGACTGGGTTCGTTTAAATCGAACAAATCGAGTTGACTATCGCTACTCATGAAACTTTTTTAATGGGTAGAAGCACCAGGTATCAAAATTTTAGTTACATAACTTGAATTTCGCCAAGTTTTCACTAATAGATTCTGCTGCGTTCTATTTTGCTTTTACTAGTATTTATACTTTTATTATTTTAGCAGGAAGCTGAAAAATAAATTATCTAAAACTGGCGAACATGACTACCTCTCGCTCTTATATCACTAATTTATGTTTGATTCTCCGAAGTCGCAACGACAAAAATCTATCTCCAGAATCTAATACCAACTTGAAAAAACAACGCGACAGATAGATATTTGTAGAGACGTAGCAGTGCTACGTCTCTACCGTTGGATTTGTTGCAATCATTATTTGAATTGGTATAACTATAGTTAGTTTTTTTGTACGACATCAAACTGTACCTGTCGATATAACTTATCAACTGCGATCGCAAACTCAATGCTTTTTAAATTTTTTCTAAATTATTTCAATACTTTCCAAAATTTATTTCTACAAAATCAAAAGGCTGAACTATCTCTCTAAATTTTCCCCCAGCTTTTAAACCGTTTCCATCCACTCCACGCATTTTTGCATCTGTTGTCGCATCATTTTCGCATCCGTATGATACCTACGACCATGACCTGGTAAAACCCACTCAAAAGTATAGTTAGTTAAATTTTGCATTGATTTAATTTGTTCGGAAAAAGAATACCAACAGAAATCTCGAAATGCTACCAACTGTTGAAGTTTCTCTGACCAAGCTAAATGGTCACCTGTAAAGAGATACTTATTTTTGTAAAGCAAGACAGTGTGTCCCTTGCTATGTCCAGGAACAGGAATAATCAGGATATCGGCAGATTGTTCAAAAATATCTGAACCAGTTAACTGAATTTCCACATCCTTCGTTCCCGAAGTAATATCATCCTTGTGGAGAATACGATCGCACTGAAAATGTGCGGCAAACTTTTCATGATCGGCAACATCATCACGGTGGGTTAAATACATATATTTGATACCACCTAATTCTTCCAACCGTTTAACTAATGGTGGAGTAAACCGAGGTGAATCAATTAATATATTTCCTTCTGGCAATCGAATTAAATAGCTTGCCGCAGCATAAGATTTTTCGGAATGATAACCGCAATGATAAATGTTATCTTCCACAAGAATAGGAAAGCTTAATTGAGCATCTTTGATATCTTGGGGTTTTTCGACAGTCCCAATCGAACCCGTCGGACAAGCTAGCAAAGCTTGGAGTGCAGCGAGTCTTTCCTCAGAAGTTTCAGGTTGGTGATACACCGCAGACTGTTCCCCTGCTTCAGTAAAAACTCCAGGAGCCATCCATCTACACGTGTCGCAATCAATACAACTACTATCGACGTAGAAATCACCATCGACATTTTGCGATCGCCTTTGATTTAAATGTGCCATATATAAACTTATTTTTATTCATGATTCGTATGCCTATCCTAGCAAAAACGAAGTCGTTATGACTTTTTAATATTCAAACTTTGGTTAAAAAATTAGATATGGTGTGGAATCTACAATAGATCGGCTACCAAATCTTCTGCAAACTAAAATCTAATCTCAAAACATGATTCCTCCGCAAACAATATCAGGTTTGCGGAGGAACTGTGCTGATATTGAACTTTCCAGCTTAATTTTCCAGCTTAATTTTCCAGCCAAATTTCAACTTATAGCGCAGCTAAGAATAGATGAATTTGAGCGATCGCAAAATTAACAACATTATGAGTAATCGGGAGACTATCAACTACCATACCCAGACACAAAAGCATCATGTAGGAAATCGAATAGAGGAACAATCCTTTAGCTGTAGGTTTGTCCTCTGGATTTTGCAACAATTGCCATGCTTTGCGGATAAAAACAATACCCAGAGATAATGCGATCGCACCATACAAGAAACCACTTTCATGTAATGGGTAAATCAACAACAAGCTGGCAAATACCGTAACTAACGTATACCACCAAATTTGCCAAACCGTCGCCTTTGCTCCCACAATCACTGGTAGCATTGGTATCCCAACCTTTGCGTAATCATCCCGAATCATCAACGCCAAAGCCCAAAAATGGGGAGGAGTCCAAACAAAGACGATCGCAAAAATCAACCAAGCAGCCCAGCTTAAACCACCTGTCACCGCAGCCCAACCAACCAAAGCCGGAACAGCTCCAGCAGCACCACCAATCACAATATTTTGGGTACTGTGACGCTTGAGGAGGTGAGTATAAATCAGGACATAAAAGACAATACCAGACATTGCTAGGGAAGCGGCTAACAAATTGGCAAAAATAGATAAAAGAGCAAACGAAAGAAAAGCCAGGACAACAGCAAAAACTAAAGCATCGCGAGGTTGAACCTTACCCGAAGGCAAAGGACGGTGGCGGGTTCGCTCCATATCATAATCAATATCGCGATCGTAAACACAATTAATTGTTTGGGCACTAGCAGCCGCCAAAGTACCACCAGTTAGGGTTACTAACAACAATAAAGGGTCTACTTGTCCTTTTGCAGCAATCCACATACTGCCTGCGGTTGTGATTAGTAGTAATGGAATAATTCGGGGTTTTGTGAGCTGGTAATAGCTCTGAACCACTTGTAGAAAAGTTTGGTGGTGACGAGAGACATTAGTCTCAATCATTTTGGCACTAGTTCCTTTTTATATAGTTATGAGTTACGAGTTATGAGTTATGAGTTAGGCAAGTAGAAAAAATAAAAGTCGTTTGGAAATTATTAACTTCTAACTCCTAACTACTTCCTAACCCTTTTCATTAATTTGATTCTGCTGACTGCGAACTTGTCGAATTTAACAAGGTGTCACCAGAGCGTAGATTAGCATTACTACTCACGTCGCTGTTTATGGTTAAATCTCGGATAGCGAGAACGGTAAACACAGTCAAAACTCCCAGCAATGTAGCTCCGATAGCTTGATGGGAAACAGTTAATAGCTCGACTTGCAAGTGCAATTTAAAAGTTGCAATTCCTAAGAAAATCTGAAGAATTAGCAAAGCAAACGCCATATTTGCTAATCGTCGTAGTGCTGGGTGTAAAGCGGGAGTTCGCCATGCGGTGAAAGCGACTGCAAAGATTGCCACAGTGGGGGGTACTAGCCCGAAAATATGACTGTACATGACAACACAGAGTTGATATCCGGCAAAACATTGGTGAAGTGCCCAACGCGAACCAACAACTGCACCCAAAAGACTTTGGATATATACCAGGATAGCGGCACTCAAGCCAATCCAAGGCAACTTGCCAACCGTTCCAGTTCCTTGATAGGGAGCAAGGGCTGTCCCAATAATTAAAAGAGTTGTAAAAAATAATAGCGCCGTTCCCAAGTGAGCTGTGACGATATCAAAACGTAACAGTTGAGTTACAGTCAAGCCGCCCAGTATACCTTGAAAAACAATCAAAAATAAAGCAAAAGCGGATGCCCAAGGCAGCCAAGTGGGTAAAAAACGACGATACCAAAAACTAATAAAAGCAAGTGCGATCGCGCTAATTCCAATTAACGAAGCATCCAACCGATGAAACCACTCCAAAAACACTTGGAGGTTCATTTGTTTAGTTGGTACAAGTTCACCGTAACACAAAGGCCAGTCAGGACAAGCGAGTCCAGCATTCATCACACGGGTAGCGCTGCCGATCGCCATCAAAATCAACGTGGCAATACACATCTTCCACACCAAACGACGAATCTTGTCCCTTGGCTGTGCATTGGCTTCAGTATTCTGTTGCTGTAGAACAAATCCGCTCATGTTTAAAGATACCTTTTGCCTGGTCTGTCACGAACAATTTTTGAAATAGTCATTGGGAATTGAGAATTGGGAATTGGGCATTTTTTCCTATTCCCTATCCCCGATGCCCTTTTCCCTTTCCTTTTTCCTTTTCCCATTCCACCCTAGCTCATAGATACCTTGATGGATATCCAGTGTCAGTTATACTTTGACTTGATGTAATAGCTACTAGCCTAAAGCTTTACAGATTTTTAATTAGTTAGGGAGTAACGGCTCTAATCCTATCGCATCGCAATGTTTACCTCGATTGACATCTATCCCTTGACATATCTAGCAAATCCTCCGTACTCAAGATGGGTATCAACATCGAAAAAATTAATAATTTATTCAACTTGTTTCCTGATATCTCTGATACGCTCGACTACCGTAGTAAGTAAGCAGTTCTGTCCAAAGTAGTAATGTCGTTTACATTTATTGACCCGTGAAAATTCCAAGTTCAATCTGGACTTTACTTATTGGCATCCTGCTGACCCTAGTCAGCCTCTGGTATGGTCAAAATAATGGCTTGTTACCAGTAGCAGCCACTAATGAAGCCTCTTTAATAGACGGCTTGTTCAATACAATGATGGTCATCTCCGTAGGCATTTTCCTACTAGTGCAAGGTGTTTTAATCTACAGCATCATCAAATACCGTCGTCGTAATGGTGATGACACCGATGGACCCCCAGTGCATGGTAATGTGCCACTAGAAATTCTCTGGACAGCAGTCCCAGCAATTATTGTTATTGGTATATCTGTATACAGCTTTGACGTATACAATGAAATCGGCGGGTTTAGCCCTCATGGTGGTCATGATGCACCCGTGGCAAATGTTAGCTCCAGCGTTAGCTCAAAAGTCAACCCCAAAGTCAACCCCAAAGTCAACCCCAAAGTCAATAAATCGGGAATTGCATTTGCCGCGACTCTCACAGATGACCATATAGAAATGGGACATGATATGCACAGTCAGCAAATGGGCAAGGAAATCGCCCAATTAGACGGCAATGGGATGAAAGCTGATACGACAGCAAAACCAGCCGATGTGCATGTAAATATCATGGGTATTCAATACGCATTTATTTTTAGCTATCCAGAAACAGGGGTTTCCTCTGGTGAGTTGCACGTACCCCTAAACAAGAAAACCGAAGTCACAATGACTGGAAGCGATGTCATTCATGCATTTTGGGTTCCAGAGTTCCGAATTAAGCAAGATATTATTCCTGGAAGGGAAACAAAACTTAGCTTCACACCAAAAGTTGAGGGTGATTATGCCCTAATTTGTGCTGAGTTATGTGGACCATACCACGGTGCAATGCGAACTCATGTGATTGTGGAATCTCAAGAAGCATATGACAAGTGGACGCAGGAGCAATTAGTTGCACAAGCTGATACTTTAAATCAAGCTGTTGCTTATAATCCCGTAAACAAATCTACAGATGAATTTCTTGCTCCCTACGTTCAAGAAATGGGAATTAAACCGGAAGTATTACATCAAGTTCACAAGTAAGTTAGTAATTATTGACTAATTGTCAATGGTTAATTGTTAATGGGTAATGGTCAATTGTTAGTGCTTAGTGGTTGAGAATTCATAATTTTTTAATCATAAACTCAATCACTAATAACTAATAACCGATAACAGAAAAAATCTATGACACAAACACCAATTCAAGAAACAGTCAAGACTCCAGCGCAAGTTCACGGACATGGTGAGAGAAAATGGTGGCATTTTTTCACCTTTAGCACTGACCATAAAGTAATTGGTATTCAATATCTTGTCACCAGTTTCATCTTCTACTGTATCGGGGGGTTGATGGCTGAATTGGTGCGTACTGAGTTGCGGACACCAGAAACCGATTTTGTCACCCCGGAAGTATATAACAGCTTGTTTACGCTCCATGCCACAATCATGATTTTTTTGTGGATTGTGCCTACTGGTGCGGGTTTTGCTAATTACCTGATTCCCTTGATGATTGGGGCAAGGGATATGGCTTTCCCGAAATTGAATGCTGTGGCTTTTTGGATGATTCCCCCAGCAGGTATATTGCTGATTGCGAGCTTGGCTGTAGGGGATGCACCTGATGCTGGTTGGACTTCCTACCCTCCTTTGAGTTTAGTTACAGGTCAAGTTGGGGAAGCTATTTGGATTATAAGTGTCCTAATACTGGGTACGTCGTCGATTTTGGGGGCAATTAACTTTCTTGCTACTATCCTAAAAATGCGCGTTCCTAGTATGGGCATTCACGATATGCCTCTATTTTGTTGGGCAATGCTAGCCACTTCGGCATTGGCTTTAATTTCAACCCCAGTATTAGCAGCAGGTTTGATTTTGCTGTCGTTTGATTTGATTGCTGGAACGACATTTTTTAACCCTTCTGGTGGTGGCGATCCGGTAGTTTACCAGCATATGTTTTGGTTTTACTCCCATCCGGCGGTTTATATTATGATTCTGCCGTTTTTTGGTTGTATTTCGGAAATATTACCGATTCATTCCCGCAAACCAATTTTTGGTTATAAACGATCGCATATTCTTCTTTGGCTGATTATGCTTTTCTC
>JAAUPE010000149.1 GCA_012034595.1 Calothrix sp. CSU_2_0
AACTCCTGATTCCTCCTAACTCCTAACTCCCAACTCCTGATTCCCAACTCCTGATTCCTAACTCCTGATTCCCAACTCCTGATTCCTAACTCCTGATTCCTAACTCCTAACTCCTAATTCCTAATTCCTAACTCCTGATTGCTGATTCCTGATTGCTGATTGCTGATTCCTGATTGCTGATTGCTGGATTTTACTGTAAAGAATCTTGTTAAGGATTGACAATTTCCCAGCCAGCGTTAACTATTAACTATTAACTTATAAATATTAGCTATTGACAATTGGCTATTAAAGCTTATGAACTGGTGGCATCGATTAAAGAAAAATCCCTTGGCAAAATTTGGGGCAATATTGTTATTAATTTTCTATGTAGCAGTAATCGCGGCTGATTTCGTTGCTCCTTACAATCCTTACGAAGCGCAAACAAACGGTTCCCTTCTTCCACCAACAAGAATACGCTGGGCAGACCAATCAGGCAAATTCATTGGTCCCCACGTGTATCCGACAACACAGGGACAAACCGACTTGAAAACAGGCGATCGCCAAATTATTGTAGACTACACAAAACCTTCACCCATTAGGCTTTTTGTTCAGGGTGGAGAATATCGCTTGTTTCAACTCAAAGCTCCATTACCTCCTAAATGGGAAGAAACTGAAATATTCTCTGGTATTCCTCTCAAGTTACATCTTTTTGGCACCACAGGCGAAGGTAAAATCAATATTTTGGGCACTGACGACCAAGCACGGGATCAATTCAGCCGTTTACTATATGGTGGTCGCATTAGCTTATTTATTGGTATTATTGGTGTCGCCATTTCCTTTCCTCTCGGTATGATTGTGGGGGGGATTTCTGGCTATTTTGCAGGCTGGACAGATAGTGCAATTATGCGGGTAGTGGAAGTGCTAATGACAATTCCCAGTATTTACTTACTACTCGCATTAGCGGCTGTATTACCCTCCAATCTCAGCAGTACAGAGCGCTTCTTACTCATTGTAGTCATTACCTCATTTATCCGTTGGGCTGGTTTAGCGCGAGTTATTCGCGGACAAGTACTATCTATTAAAGAGCGGGAATTTATCCAAGCGGCAAAGGCAATGGGAGGTACACCTCTATATATCATCATTCGCCATGTTTTGCCCCAAACAGCAACCTACATCATTATTGCTGCTACTCTTTCAATTCCTGGCTTTATTGAAGCAGAATCCGTACTTAGCTTGATTGGTCTGGGGATTCAACAACCAGACCCATCTTGGGGTAATATGCTCTCGATCGCAACTAATGCTTCCATCTTGGTATTGCAACCTTGGTTAATCATACCTCCAGCGTCGTTAATTATTCTGACGGTGTTAGCTTTTAACTTGCTCGGAGATGGTTTGCGTGATGCACTCGATCCCCGCAGTATGCAAAGGTAAAGTTTGGGGATTGGGCATTGGGAGATGAGTTTTTATTAATTCCATACTCCCTATGTTTTCTTTCTTGGTGCGATCGCCTAACCGATTTCTCTGCTGCTCATACCAAACCCTCGCTACTAGCACTTTTTGGAGGGAGTTTCGCGTGAACTTCTTCTAGTATTTCTATCACTGAACGCTTTTTGGTTGCTGCTTTCTCTGGCAAAATTACAAATACGTCTACCCTATCTCCTATTTCAGCTTCGGGAATTTCAATTTCTATTTTGTTTCCTGGTAAAACTTTGGTTGTGATACGTAAAGCTGGCTGCATAATTTATTTCACCTTAAATATTGATTACATCTTCGTAAATTTCTGCCATTGTCAGAGTTAAGCCAATAGAATCTAAGCGTAATTCGTCATCTTTACCCAAGGTTTGTATTAACCAATTTCCTTGAGCATCTTTGCGATAAATTTCTATTTTGATTTCATCTTGGGAAACTAATACATATTCTTGTAATGTTTCTAAGGTTCGGTAGTTAACAAGTTTTTCTCGTCTATCTGTTAGTTCTGTGCTTGGTGATAGCACTTCTATAATTAAACAAGGATAATTTAAGCTAAAGCGATCTTGGTCGTTGGGGTCGCAGCTGACGATAATATCAGGATAATAAAATATACTTTTATTTTGATTAGCTAGTTGTATTCTGACTTTCATGTCAGCCATGAAAACGCTACAGGAACCACCCCGTAGGTAGGAACGCAAGCGTGAGTAAAGATTCCCAGCTATCAGATTATGTTCTTTACTACCACCGGACATGGCGAATACTTGACCACCAAGGTATTCGTGGCGAATTTCGCTGACTTGTTCTAGTTGGAGATATTCTTCTACAGTGAAAAAGTGTACAGTAGACTGCATGGTTTTTCCCTCAACCTTTTTTAATACTGTAGGCTAGATTGTTCTTTTCTCTATTGTCCTACAGTCTATAGAGAGCGGCGACGCGCTCATTTATTTCTTTATCCCATGCTTTTGCGTGTTCGCAGTTCTCCTCGTAATGTTCCTTCGCGATCGCACGACATCGAACTCAATATTTTGCTACGCTGTGTTTATAATCGTAATCGTGCTTAGAATATATAATTTAATTTACTTAATTATTCGACAATAAGCAAAAATGGCATTTTGTCAGTATTAGTTTGTTGGCGCTCGTTTTAAGGACTTTGAAGAGATTAATCGGCTTACAACGGCAATTTATGTCTTATTCGGTATCTAAAAATAATCGGGATGACTGGATTCGAACCAGCGACCCCTTCGTCCCGAACGAAGTGCGCTACCAAGCTGCGCTACATCCCGGCATAGTTATGCCAATGGCAGAATTATATCATAATTTGAAATAAACATAGAAGTGTGACAAGTCCCAAAATCTAAAATCTAAAATCCCTTGGTCTTGCTAGGATTAAGCTTGTATATCTATATAAATAGGTTAGTAAATTGTGGTCGTAAAACCGGATTGGCTGCGGGTAAAAGCACCTCAATGGGAGCGTGTTGGTAATGTCAAAGACATTCTGCGGGATTTAAAACTAAATACGGTTTGCGAGGAAGCATCCTGTCCCAATATTGGTGAGTGTTTTAATGCTGGGACTGCGACATTTCTAATTATGGGTCCTGCTTGTACTCGTGCCTGTCCTTATTGTGATATTGATTTTGAGAAAAAGCCGCAAGCTCTCGATCCTACCGAACCAACGCGATTAGCGGAAGCAGTACGCAGGATGAAACTAAACCACGTAGTTATTACTTCGGTCAACCGCGATGATTTACCTGACGGAGGAGCATCGCAGTTTGTACGCTGCATCGAAGAAACTCGCGCTGTTTCTCCCCACACAACTATCGAAGTCTTAATTCCTGACTTGTGTGGTAACTGGGAAGCTTTGGAAATTATTTTGCGATCGCATCCTGAAGTCCTCAATCACAACACCGAAACTGTTCCTCGGTTATATCGTCGCACTCGTCCCCAAGGTAATTACGATCGCACGTTGGAATTATTAAAACGTTGCCGTGAGTTTGCTCCTTGGGTATATACAAAATCGGGGATAATGGTTGGACTTGGGGAAACTGATGCGGAAATTCGTCAAGTTATGCGGGATTTACGTGCTGTGGATTGCGATATTTTGACGATTGGACAATATTTGCAACCCAGCCAAAAACATTTACAGGTGAATGATTTCGTCACCCCAGAGCAATTTGCTACTTGGCAAAATTTTGGTGAGGAAATTGGGTTTTTACAAGTTGTTTCTTCCCCATTGACAAGAAGCTCATATCATGCTGAACAGGTTAGGGAATTGATGCAACAATATCCACGGCAACGGGTTTAAGTTTTTTTTGGTGTGGTAGGGTGCGATCGCTCCTGTAATAGAACAAAAAACTCAAAACGAAGCGAGAAAGTTTTAATTCTTCGCCAAATCCTATTTTTAAGCTTTGCTATGGGAGGGTTTCTAAACTTTTAACTTGCTTTTTCTCAAGGTCGTTCTGCTCTTGTGCTTCGCGAACAGTTAATAACACTAAAGCAGTAATTTCTGGGGCAAGTGCAGCAATAGCAGTGAGTTTTAGTGACCAAGTTTCGGCTGTATTAAACAACCCTGCCGTACCACTTAAATGTGCAGATACTATGTCAGTAACATCAATAGCAACACAAGCTAACAAAAGTGTTTTTACAGTATTTCTATTTGCAGAAGCAACAAGTACAGCGAGTACAATATCTCTAATTGCCCAAACACGGATGATATAAGGCATTTGGAGGTTTGAAACTACAGGTATTCCCAGTTGCTCCATTAACCAATGTGGGTAGAAATAGCCAATAGCACTCAAGCTAAACCGAATCAAGCACATTAGCCCTATCAGTAAAGCAATGTACCAGCTTTGACTTCTCATTTTCACTCCTACAACAAGCTTTTTATACTTACATTCTCAATCGTGGTGGTATACTGCGAACGGTTTAAAAGTTGACTAATATAAAAACCCTCTCCAACCTCTCTCCCTGTGGGGGAGAGGCTTAAGAAGTTGAATTTTTATAGTGAAAAGTCTATTTTCTAGCCAGTTTTAGTATAAGGGACTTCCAAAAAATAAAATACCCCAATTATAAACAGACTCGATCGTATCATCCCGTAAGGGCGGGGTAATCCCGCCCCTACAATACTTATGATTTGGATAATTTATTTCTTGGTGTTCCCTAAAAAGTCTTTTTTATGCGAAAAGGACATTTAGCTATTTTGCAGCGCGAAGTTCTTCTTGAATAACTCGACGTAATGTTTCTTCATCTAGAGGCTGCTTTACTTTGTTAAGGTATTCCCGCAACGCTTCGTTCATAATAGTTTGATAACCTTTGCCGATAGCCTCACCCCGCTCTCGAAATGTTTCTAGTACATCATCATCAATATAAATCGTTATGCGGGTTTTGCCTGTTTGTGGAATAACAGCACCCCGTTTAGCTTGACTAAAATCATATTCCGCTTTCATAGATAAGTTTCTCAGAACGAGTGGCTGGACGAGCTGAAATAAGTCGAACACGATTATCACGATTAGTGTAGATCAGAACTAGCAAGCGCCAGAGATGATCCATGCCAATCACAACAAAGCGCTGTTCTCCTTGGGCAGTTGTGTCTTCAAATGAAAGAGCATTCGGATCGAACAAAACTGCCTCAGCATCGGAAAAGCGCACTCCATGCTTTTTCAGATTAATATCAGCTTTGTTAGGGTCCCATTCAACTTCCATACATATATTATATGCATAAAAATGAGTTATAGATTCAAGATAAAATCATTTCATAGTAGTAATTCTCAAAACCTATGACTCAAGCTTTACCCAAACTAGTAACCTTTGAGGAATTCGTCGATCGCATACAGGAAAATTCTGGGGTACGCTACGAATTACATAATGGGGAAATTGTGGAAATGGCGCAACCAGTAGGAGACCATGAAGAAGTGAAAAGCTTTTTAGGTGTCGAAATTCCTGTTGAAATCAAACGTTTGGCACTACCCTACGGTATCCCCAACCAAGTTATTGTTAAGCCTCCCGAAAAAGATTCTGGTTATTTCCCTGATGTGTTGGTGCTAAATCGGGCAAATCTCGTAAATGAACCATTATGGAAGAAATCATCTACCCTGAGTTTGGGTGCGTCCATACCTTTAGTGATTGAGGTTGTATCGACAAATTGGCGAGATGATTACCATTTGAAGTTTGCTGATTATGAGGAAATGGGTATTCCTGAATATTGGATTATCGATTATGCTGCCTTGGGTGGACGTAATTTTATTGGTAATCCCAAACAACCAACTATCTCTATCTGTAATTTGGTTGATGGAGAATATCAGATAAGCAAGTTTCGCGAAAATGATATTATTGTCTCTCAAACTTTTCCCCAATTAAACCTCACTGCAAACCAGATTTTTCAAGCAGGTGTGGTGTAAATGTATTTAAATAAAGTGTGACTAATCTAAAATCTCAAATCCAAAATCCAAAATCAGTTGTTATTCTCGGTGCTGGTGCATGGGGAACTGGTTTAGGTGCGATCGCATCCGCAAATAATCACCAAGTCAAAATTTGGTCGCGTCATGGTTCTCTATCTTTGGCTAATGCTGTCAAGGATGCCGATATTATTTTGTCTGCAATCTCGATGCAGGGTGTTACTGAGGTTGCCAAGCAAATTCAATCTTTGGATATTTCTCCAGATGTAATTTTTATCACGGCAACGAAAGGGTTAGACCCCGCAACTACTTATACACCGTCGCAGATATGGCAAGCGATGTTTCCTTTACATTCAGTAGTTGTATTGTCGGGACCCAATTTATCGAAGGAAATTCAACAGGGATTACCAGCAGCAACAGTGGTTGCGAGTCGTTCGGCTACTGCTGTGGAGTTTGTGCAGGTGGTGTTTTCGTCAGCGAGATTTCGAGTATATACAAATCTTGACCCCTTGGGTGTGGAATTGGGGGGAACGTTAAAAAATGTAATTGCGATCGCATCTGGTGCATGTGATGGTTTGCAGTTGGGAACCAATGCTAAAGCTGCATTGGTGACTCGTGGACTCACGGAAATGGTGCGTATCGGTGTTTCTTGGGGTGCAAAAACGGAAACTTTCTACGGTTTGTCGGGTTTGGGGGATTTACTGGCAACTTGCAATAGCTCCCTCAGTCGTAATTACCAAGTCGGTTATCAATTAGCGCAAGGTCAGAGTCTTGTGGAAATTCTCGCGCATTTAGAGGGAACTGCTGAGGGAGTAAACACTTGCAATGTGTTGATGCAAAGCGCAAAAAAGCAAAATATCTCGATGCCAATTACGGAGCAAGTTTATCGGGTGTTCCAAGGGGAAATAACACCCCGTCAAGCTTTGGAAGAATTGATGTTGCGGGATATTAAACCAGAATATAACGATTGATTGATTTTTGTTGACTAAATCAAAAGCATATTTTCAGAATTTTATCAAAGCTACTCAATAATACTTCATGAAAACATGACAATATTCGGACAAAAGCTTCAGGAAAGTACCTCTTAATCTATGTAGATATGATTATGCCGAGGTCAAAGAAAAATTTTACTTAATTATGTTTATAACACGTGATAAAAGTTACCGTCAAGTTTAGTCAAACCATAAATTCTAAGATAACCTTCTTAAAGGCTAACGGGATAGGAGTTTTTGAGTAAATACTGATGATATTCTGAAGCTGTGATAGCTGTTCAAACGCAGATTGTCAAGTATTAAATAGCACATTAACCGCAAAAAGCCAAAAAAAAGCCAAAAAATAACTGTCAACAGTGTTAGTTCTTATTAAATCGTGGGAATAATATCAACAGTTGATTAGCTGACCGACATTTCGACACCAGGCACAGCCCGTGCCGAATGTCTGACCTTATCCTGCGGATAGACGCGCAAGCGGCTTCTCTTTGAGTGGCAAGCTACGGGTTCCGCAGTCGCTTAATGCAGGTCAACCATTGATAAAGTGCTGCTCACATGAAACTTTGCCACAAGGAGTATCCCCGTGGCGAGATTTCACCCCAATCTATTGTTACCTGGAGCCATTGAGACGAATCTTATGCCAGCAACATCTTTTTACACAGACGCGACCTACGAACCCCCACAGTCTAGCCCAATATTTGACCCCGAAGTTGGGGTTGATGAAAGTGAATTGTCAGTGGAGGATTTGCATGAGTTGGAAATAGTTGCACAAGACCCTGCTAGCTACGCTGCTGCTCCTAACCGTCGCAGCACTGACTTGGTACGTCTATATCTTCAGGAGATTGGTCGGGTTCGGTTGTTAGGACGGGATGAAGAAGTTTCGGAAGCTCAAAAAGTCCAGCGCTACTTGCGATTGCGAATTGTATTGGCTAATTCAGCCAAGCAAGGGGATGATATTATTTCCCCTTATTCACGCATTGTTGACATTCAAGAGCGTTTGACATCCGAGTTAGGTCATCGTCCTTCGTTTGAACGTTGGGCTAGAACCGCAGAAATTGATGTATTTGAACTCAAGCAGATTCTTGCTAAAGGTAAGCGACGCTGGGCAGAAATTGCGAAGTTAACTGTTGAGGAGTTGGAGCAAATCCAGAGCAATGGACTCCAAGCGAAGGAGCATATGATTAAAGCTAACCTTCGTCTTGTGGTATCGGTTGCTAAAAAGTATCAAAATCGTGGCTTGGAATTATTAGATTTAGTCCAAGAAGGTACTTTAGGTTTGGAACGTGCGGTAGAAAAGTTTGACCCAACCAAGGGTTATCGTTTCAGTACCTATGCTTATTGGTGGATTCGTCAAGGTATTACCAGAGCGATCGCAACTTCGAGTCGTACTATTCGTCTCCCGGTTCACATTACTGAAAAGCTCAACAAAATCAAAAAAGCGCAGCGTAAAATCGCTCAAGAAAAGGGTCGTACCCCAACTTTGGAGGATTTAGCTGTGGAGTTGGAAATGACTCCAGCGCAAGTTCGCGAAGTTTTACTACGGGTTCCTCGTTCGGTATCGTTGGAAACCAAGGTTGGTAAGGATAAGGATACTGAGTTGGGTGAATTGCTGGAAACCGATGGTGTAACACCTGAGGAAATGTTGATGCGTGAGTCGTTGCAAAGAGATTTGCAAAGCTTGCTTGCCGATTTGACTACCCGCGAACGTGATGTCATTCTCATGCGTTTTGGTTTGGCTGATGGTCATCCTTATTCCCTCGCGGAAATTGGACGTGCTTTGGATTTATCCCGTGAACGTGTACGTCAAATTGAATCGAAGGCATTGCAAAAATTGCGTCAACCTAAGCGTCGTAATTTGATTCGTGATTATTTGGAATCTTTAACCTAAGTTGTAGAATTCTAGTTCCCAAAAGCTGATTAAATGCAAGCTACTCTCCGAGCGATCGCAGGGTAGCATTTGCTTTGTGCGAATTTGTCGTAAACAATTCCCTCTTCCCTTGGCGGCTTGGCGACTTGGCGGTTAATATTATTCTATTAATATGGCAATTTATTTAATTTGAGCATCTGAATTTATAGAGATTCTCTTTTCACTTTTCATTCCCATATGTTTCCAACAATTGCGGAATATAATCGTACCCATCTACACCAATGACAGTAATTATTTTTGGACGACTAGATTGCAATATTTTTTGAAAACCCTCTTCACCTAATTGTCTTTGTAATATTGTTAATAAACTAGCGGGTTTATGCCATTCGCGGGAGGCAATTTGATTCAATAAATACATTCCCAAACAAGCCGTATAAACTGCACGTTCAAAGTTAGCAAGACTGTAATTTGTTTCGGCTAAATTAGCTAAATTTAAACCCTGTAAATACAAATCTCCAGAAACCTGTGCCGTATTAAATCCATCCTCTAGATTTTGAATGGCTTTTGACGATTCTCCAATTACTTGATAAGCGATTCCTAAACTACTCAAACACAAAGCTTTACTTTGAATATCCCCTAATTGTTCCGATAACTTTAAACCTTGTTGTAAATAATTAATTGGCATTTCATAAGTTTCCGGTTCCGCATCTTCTCGCTGTTGTGCTTCCATGACTTCGCTGTAACCCAAATTCACTAGCGCATTCGCTTCACCAGTGCGATTGCCTGCTTGACGGCTTAAAATTAAGGCACGCTGACTATAATCGATGGCTTCGCTGTAGTCTTTTTCTTCTACACAAACTCGACTGAGGTGATTTAAATTAGCAATTTCGCAACTTCTATCTTCAGCAGTTCTGGCTATTTCTAAAGCTTGTTGGTGAAATCCTTTTGCCCGTGCATATTGCCCCATTGCCCGTTGGGAATATCCTAAAAGTGTCAAAATTCTGGCTTTTTCTTGGGTTCCTTCGGCTCTACGTAGTGGTTCGTCGAGATAGTCTAGTGCATCTCGCAAATAACTACCTGAAAACGACGCAAATAGTCCACCGTATAAGGGGAAATACTGTCTTTGGGAAAATGTACGTAAAATTTGTAGCATGATTTGCGAACAAGCATCACCATAGATATTCCCAATTGTGCGAAATCCGGCTGCTAAATAACTCCAAATAACGGCAAAGGTCAAAAAGGTAGAAATTGATAGTTTGGAACCAGCTTTGATATTGTAGGGTTGTTGGTCGAACCAGTTGACTAAACCACGTTGGATGTATTGTAATGCGATCGCCATTTCTACCCAATCGCCCATAGTTAGAGTTTTCTGTTTCTCGGCAAATTCTACTACCGATTCTTCTCTTGCTAAAGTGCGAAATAAAGCTGCGGGAAACTCGCTTTTGACATGTTTTGCCCAAGTTGCCCAGGGACCATTTTCCCCTGGAACTCCGCCAAAACCGATTGATTCTTGACGTTCGTACATCCAACTAACTAGATGTTCTTGGAGACGCTGCCACGATGCTGCACCACGAATGACACCATTGGCAATTTCTTGTAAGTTAGACTCTGCTTGAGCGTATTGGCTTAATGATTTACCTAACTGTTGAATTTCCTGTAAATTGAGCGGATTCTTTTGATTTTGGTCGGTAACGCGCAAAAATATCGCTAGCTGTTCGTCTGCTGTTGAAGTCGTAATTTCCTTAATTGCTGAAGCGATCGCACCTCTAGTTTTATTTTGTTCTTCAGCTCGCTGCCATTGGGTTTGAATAGTTTTGCTTGCTCGGAGAATTCGGGTTGCTTTCGCCTGTTTGAGGTCATCTTTTTCTGAGTCTACCTGTTGCTGAGTCGAATTGATGCGATCGCTCAACACCATCTCAAAAACTTCCCCTGTATCGACGGTGACGTTCTTGAGCAGCATTTGATATACCTGCTCGGCAGAGCTGATCTTACCTTTAAGGGTAGCTTCCACAATTTCATCGATGAGAGCTAGATATTTATCATGCAAAGACGGAGAATCAGACACGTTACCAACCAGAAATCGCCATTTTCAATTCTAGCGGTTAGTTCTTGATTATTGGGCATTGGGCATTGGGAATAAACTTTCTCTCCCTATTCCCTATTTCCTTCAATAAATTAAGTCATCATCTTTATGGGAGAAAAAGCAACATGCTAATATTAAGGACTCTACAATAAAACCAATTTTGAGACCATTCACCTTTCCCTCAACACCTGGATTTACCCACAGGAAAAAACCCGTTATTGTTAAAGCCACAATCAACATAATTCGGGTTTGAACTTGCATTCGCTTCAGCATAAATCGCTGTCGCTGACTAGCATATGAATCAAACAAACTGGAACCTGTGTCCCAGTAAGACATAATTTGATTGGCAAACGAACTAATTTCAAATTTATCAGAGTCATGTGATTTAACCAGCATCGCGGAATTCTCCACGGCTCTATAGCCTGAGGATGGATAGCGTGATTATGCTCTATCCAGCATCTAACTATATTTTATTCCACCACAAATACAACGTTTACAATAAATTTAGTTTGTGATAAAATTGAGAGATGAAAAATGTTGCCAAAGTCAGAATTTATCCAACCATTGAGCAAAAGCAACTGCTGTCAAAAGCTTTTGGCTGCGCTCGTTGGTATTGGAATAACTCCCTAAACGCAACAAATGAAATCTATAAACAGACGGGTAAAGGTTTATCTCAGATTGGGATGAACAATCGTTTACCTATACTTAAAAAAGAGTTTGAGTGGCTAGGGGAAACTTACAGCCAAGTTCTCCAAAGTGTCTCACTTAATCTATCAAGAGCATTTGTAAATTTTTTTGAAGGAAGGGCATCATTCCCAAAATTCAAATCAAAGCACGACAAACAGTCAATCCAGTATCCTCAAAACGTCAAAATTGTTGACAATAAATCACTTAAATTTCCTGGAAAATTAGGTGTTGTTCCTGCAAAAATTCATCGAATGTTTGATGGAAAAATAAAAACCGTCACAGTCAGTATGAATAGTGCAGGGAAATATTATGCTTCCTTGCTATTTGACGACGGACTACCGGATGTTGAAGTCAGATCAGAAGGAAAAGTTATTGGTATTGATGTTGGACTTACGCATTTTGCTATTACGTCTGATGGTTCTAAGTTTGATAATCCTAAACACTTAAAGAAAAGAACTAAAAACCTGAAGCGCAAACAACAGAAATTATGTCGTAAACAAAAAGGTTCAAATCGACGTTACAAAGCACGTCGCATTGTGGCACGAATTCACGAAAGAATTGCAAATTCTCGCAAAGACTTCCAGCACAAACTCTCTCGCAAATTGGTGAACGAAAACCAAGTCATCATTGTTGAGAACCTGGCGGTCAAAAACATGGTGAGCCAGCGCGTTGCGGGGGTTCCCCCCGTTGTAGCGACTGGCGAACCCGTAAGGGTAAAAAATCACTGTCTCGCTAAATCTATCAGCGATTGCGGATGGTCAAAATTTACCAGACAACTAAAATACAAGGCAGAAAGAGACGGTAAAATATACCTAGAAATTAGTAGATTTTTCCCATCGAGTAAAACTTGTCATGTATGCCTTAATCAAGTTGGTAGTTTGCATTTAGATGTGCGTAGCTGGACTTGTACTAACTGCGGAACCAAGCATGATAGAGATGTAAACGCGGCTATCAATATTCGGGATGAAGGGCTTCGGTTATTAGCGTTAGGAACTAGCGCTACTGCCAATGGACGGGATGTAAGTCCGAGGGTTGGAAGGAAATCTTCCGTATCTAAGGCAGCCCCGGTTGAAATTGGAAGCCCCATCCCTCTTTAGGGTAGGGTAGTTCACTCATGCACTTTTTGCGCTATTAGTAATTAAGTGGTCAGTAGCTAGTCACAAACAGCATCAAGCAAAATCATAAAGCAAATGTTGTTACATCTACTACTTTCATCTAGTCAAAATGCCGGAAAGGGCGAAAATGCCTCGCACCCCTACTTTAACCTTCGATCGCGGGACTTTAATTTTGCATCCACCACCGCGTGGCAAAGCTTGGACAGACTTTGCTACGTGGGATGACAGAGTAGAAAAATTCCGCATTCCCGCTATTCAATATCGACCTTTAGTCGAATCTTTACAAGCTGAAGGAACTGATTACTTAGACGATGCTAAAGCATTTCATCCAGTGGAGTTGCTAGCTAGCTTGGAGATGGAACCATACCCCCATCAAAATGAAGCTTTAGCAGCTTGGAAACTGGCTGGTAGGCAAGGAGTTGTTGTCTTACCAACAGCCGCAGGAAAGACGTATTTAGCGCAAATGGCAATGCAATCGACACCACGGACAACTTTAATTGTGGTGCCGACGCTAGATTTGATGCATCAGTGGTACGCCCATTTAAAAGCTGCGTTTCCCGATGCGGATATTGGCTTGTTGGGGGGGGGTTCGCGAGATAAAACCCCAATTTTGGTAGCGACTTATGACAGCGCTGCCATACATGCGGAAACCCTGGGGAATATGTACGCTTTGATAATTTTTGATGAGTGTCACCACTTACCAACGGATTTTAACCGGGTGATTGCCGAATATGCGATCGCGCCTTATCGACTGGGTTTGTCTGCTACTCCCGAACGTACTGATGGTAAACATGCTGATTTAAATATTTTGATTGGTAGGGAAGTATATCGCAAGCGTCCTGAGGATTTGGCTGGGAAAGCACTTGCGGAACATGAAATAATTCAAATTAAGGTGAAGTTATCGCAATTTGAACGGGAAAGATATAACAATTTAATTAAAATTCGTAATGAGTTTTTAAGGGAATCAAAGATATCTTTGGGTACTATTCAGGGATGGCAAAAATTTGTGATGGCAAGTGCGAGAAGCCAAGTTGGTAGGAAGGCAATGTTAGCACATCGTGGAGCAAAAGAGATTGCTTTGGGTACGGATGGAAAAATTCGCATTCTTGCCGATTTGTTATCTGAACATTTTCCGGATAGAATACTAATTTTTACGGCTGATAATGCGACTGTATATAAGATTTCTAATGAGTTTTTAATTCCGGCAATTACCCATCAAACTCCTGTTAAGGAAAGACATGAAATATTAACTAAATTTCGTGAGGGTAAATATAAAAGTTTGGTTGCTTCCCATGTTTTGAATGAAGGTGTTGATGTCCCTGCGGCAAAGATTGCGATTATTTTATCGGGTACAGGTTCTGCACGGGAATATACACAAAGATTGGGTAGGGTTTTAAGGAAGGGGCAAGATGCAAATAAGCAAGCGATTTTGTATGAGGTGATTGCTGAGGATACTAGTGAGGAGGGAACTTCGGTGAGGAGGAGGGGTTTTCGGGATAATGAACCGCAGAGGACACGGAGGGAAGAGAATAAAGAAGAAGAGAATAAAGAAGAAGAGAAAGTAGATAAAAGGGGAAATTTGCGGGTGGTTTATGGTACTAATCAGCAGAAAACCCAACGTGCTGCGGAACAATTAGGATTATGGAATAATAATTTAGCAAATTCTGATGATTCCGATGATAAACCCAAATTTTAATTGATTTATAGATATTAATTCTCTTCTCTGCGTCTTTGCGCCTCTGCGTGATTTTTCCAATTAATATATTAATCCCTAATTCCTAATTCCTAATTCCTAATTCCTAACTCCTAATTCCTAATTCCTAACTCCTAATTCCTAACTCCTAATTCCTAACTCCTAACTCTAAAATGCTTCCCACCGACTTACTAATATACCGTCAAAATGGCGAACAAATCATTCCAAAAAGGCTAAAAATTGAAGTCAAGAACCTCGAATTAGCCAGTGAATTAATAGCGTGCTTTCAAAACATGCTCGGTAAAACTCAAGGCGATTTGGAAAGACAACTAGCAGAATTAGAAGGAGAAGACACAGATTATCGTATCAAAAGAGGTTTAGCTTATATCCTCAAAAGCGGTTTTTCTAACTTTGAAATAGTCAGTCCCCTCGAACCGCAAATGTTGCGAGAACGAGTTTTTGCACTTGCCGCAAAATCAATTCCAAGTTCACAACAATCACAAATAACACTCACAACAATAGCTGATGAATTAACCCAAGAACTCGAACATGAAGTATTACCAGAACAAGTAAAAACAGGTTTGTATGCCGATTTATCAGAAAATAGAATTATGACGGTATTTGATGAACCAAATCCAGCAGATATATTACACCGTTATAACCTTTCACAAGTACAAGGAATTTTCTATAAAGCTAGTCAATTAGTCATAAATGCCCATCGCAATAATCCCGGAGAATATAAACTCTTATTTCGCTACTTAAAGCTATTTCAATTAATGGCTTATATCGAAGGTGACTCAGACCACGGATTCACAATTACCATTGATGGTCCCACCAGCTTATTTAATTCTAGTACCCGTTATGGACTTGCGATCGCAAAACTAATTCCGGCTTTACTTCACGTCACAAAATGGAGTCTTGCTGCGACTTTACAAACCCGCGATTTTTACTCTGATTCTTGGAAAACTGGCAGATTTGCTCTTCATTCTGCTGAATGTGGTTTAGTCACCCATTACCCACCAGGTAAGCCTTACGATAGTATGATTGAAGCTTCATTTGCTGATAAATGGGATTCGTTAAAAACTGAGTGGCAATTGGAACGAGAAGTCGATTTAGTTCCTATTCCCGGTAGTGTGATGATACCCGATTTTCGCTTAGTTCATCCCGATGGTAGGGACTATTTATTAGAAATTGTCGGATACTGGCGACCTGAATATCTACAAAAAAAATTCTCGCAAGTTAGACGTTCGGGTTGTGACAATTTGATTTTAGCTATTTCCGAAAGATTGAATTTAGAAAAAGCTGGGGTGAAATTAAATGATGTACCCGCAAAAATTATTTGGTTTAAAGATAAATTGTTACCAAAAGCTGTATTAGCTGTGTTGGATGAAATAAATTAATAAACAGATAAATTCGCTTTCTGTTGGAATGCTGAGATGATTAAACAGAATTTCCAAATGGAACCTTTTTGTCTTCATATTCCTGAGATCGCATTTTTCCCTCTTTCCCAAAAAAAGGCAATAAAATCCCAATTTATCTACATCGCCGATTTCAAAAATGTATCATTTTTTGGCAGCTTTGAAAAGCTGTATTTGCGTTGAATAATTGATAAATTATTCTATTAGAATAATATAACTTAATACAAAATGCCATTTTGATTAAGTTAGAAAATATTAATGTATTTAAGTTGCGAAAAACCAGTATATAAAGTGATTTAGATAACGAATAAAATTAGCTTTGCCGAGATATTACTGATTTAAAAAACTTAATATAAAAAATCCATGCGATCGAGAGAAAAAAGAGCTTCGGTTTCGGCGCAAACATATATTTTGACTACTTAGGGAAAACGATCGCACTTTTGTACTATTTTAGATAGTATGGGAATTCGTAAGCTAAGTAACGCTCTCCGTCAATCTCTTGCCGTTTTTCGTTATAGCGATCGCGCTGTAAGTTTAGTCTGGACTACTAGTAGTCGGCTGACGGTCATCTTTGGTATATTCACTTTAGTAGCTGGTGTGTTACCTGCTGCTGTTGCTTATATTGGCAAATTAATTGTTGATGCGGTTGTTTTCGCCACACAAACACCTCTAAATCCCGATATTTACCAAACATTAGGATTTGTTGGGTTAGAAGCATTTGCGGTTGCCATTTTAGCACTTACCCAACGGGGTCAAAATATCTGTCAGTCATTATTGCGTTTGCTACTGGCACAAAGGGTCAACGAACTGATCTTAAATAAAGCCTTAACCTTAGAATTAACTCAATTTGAAGATTCCGAATTTTACGACAAGATGAGTAATGCTCGTCGTGAAGCATCATCTCGTCCTTTGTCGTTGGTGACTCGTACCTTTGGGTTGGTACAAAATGCTTTGTCGCTGATTGCTTATGGTGCATTATTAGTTAAATTTTCAGTTTGGGCTGTGGTTATCTTAGTGATTGCATCCATCCCAACCTTTGTCTCAGAAACCAAATTCGCTGCCAAAGGCTTTCGTTTATTTAGTTGGCGTGCCCCGGAAACGCGACAGCAACATTATTTGGAAACATTAGTAGCTCGTGAAGATTTTGCGAAGGAAGTCAAACTCTACCAGTTAGGAGAAATGCTGGTGCGACGCTACCGGAATATTTTCCACCAAATATACACCGAAGACCGGGATTTAACTTTACAACGGGGATTTTGGGGATATTTATTGGGATTGTTGAGTACTGCAACTTTCTACATTACCTACGGTTGGATTGTGTTGGAAACAGTTGCCGGGAAGATATCTTTGGGGGATATGACGATGTATATTACCGTCTTTCGCCAAGGACAAATGACGTTTTCTAATACCCTGACATCGATTGGGGGAATGTACGAAGATAATCTCTATCTCTCGAATCTGTATGATTTTCTCGAAGCAGAGGTTCCGACTTCAGTTGGTTATGCGACTACAGGATTGAAGCCAGGTGATGGTATTCGGTTTGAGAATGTGACTTTTACCTATCCAGGAAATTTGCAACCAGCATTGAAGAATATTTCGCTCCACCTGCAACCAGGGGAAAAGCTGGCAATTGTGGGTGAAAATGGTTCGGGGAAGACAACTCTAATTAAACTCCTGACAAGGCTTTACAATCCTGATTCTGGGAGAATTTTACTTGATGGTTTGGATTTGCAAAACTGGGATGTGGAGGTTTTGAGGCAGCGTATCGGGGTAATTTTCCAGAACTTTGTCCGCTACCAGTTTACAGTCGGCGAAAATATTGGTGTGGGTGATGTCAAACGCATCGAAGATGAGGAACTTTGGCAATTAGCAGCAGAAAAAGGGATGGCATTACCATTTATTGAGAAAATGCCCGGACAATTCGACACTCAATTAGGTAAATGGTTCAAAAACGGGCAAGAATTATCGGGGGGACAATGGCAAAAAATCGCCCTTGCCCGTGCCTTTATGCGGAAAGATGCAGATATCCTCGTTTTAGATGAACCCACCTCCGCAATTGATGCTCAAGCAGAATATGAGATATTTGAAAGATTGCGATCGCTCACCAAACATCAAATGGTCTTTTTAATTTCTCATAGATTTTCCACCGTCCGCATGGCAAGTAAGATTTTAGTTATCGAAGACGGTGAAATCATCGAAGTCGGAACCCACGAAGAATTATTGCTAGCGAAAGGAAGATACGCAGAATTGTTTTTATTACAAGCTGCCGGATATAAGTAGAAGGAAAGGGAAAAGGGCAGTGGGCAGTGGGCAGTGGGCAGTGGGCAGTAGAATAAATCCTGATAACCTAATCCCCAATCCCCAATCCCCAATCCCA
>JAAUPE010000305.1 GCA_012034595.1 Calothrix sp. CSU_2_0
GCTAATATCTCCAGCGCAAGCAGAGCTAAAATTACCTCCACTCCAAACAAATTTGACTGTAGCAGAAAAAACGATGTATTTTTTTAATCAATTGGGTTGTGTGAAAGTCAAACGCAATTTATTATTACGTTCTACTCAAGAAATTAACAATATAAAAATAGTTACTCTCGATTTAAATCGTACAGATGGTGCTACGGTATTTCCCGCAAATTCTCTGAAGGTAAATTTATTAAATACTGCTATATCTGGAACTAAACTACAAGCGAATCAACCAGTATCAATTCCCCTAGAATTTGATTTTAAACAAGTTTCCAGTGGGGAATTTAGTGGCATTTTACTGATTATTTCCCCAGATAGCGAAATCACAATTCCCATAACTGTAAAAGTCAAAGACCACTGGTTAATACCATTGTTGGTACTATTATTAGGTGTCGGTTTAGGAATAGCTGTTTCCAGCTACCGTGCAGAAGGAATAAACCGTGATGAGGTTTTAGTACAGGTTGCTCGTCTTCGTAACAAGATGCGTGCTGACGATAAATTAGATATTGGATTTCAAAATAAAATTGAAGCCTATTTAATCGAAGTTGAAACAGCTTTAGAAAATAAACGCTGGCAAATAGCACAGGATGCGGTAGCCAAAGCTCAAACTATTTGGGATAAATGGCGCAAGGATAAACAGGATTGGTTAGACTTATTAAATGCTGAATCTAACTTGCGTCAGCGTCTTCAAGAAGAAAATCCCAGCAGTAAAATACCTTATTTAGAAGAATTAAATTGGGAAATCGACAAAATCCAACGAGAAAGAGCAAACCAAGAAAATCCGCAACAAGTTAGTCAGTCTTTACAAAATGTTCGCAAGCAGCTTAATAATTATCTTTTAGGAAAAACCCAATCGGAAGAATTCAATGAATTGGTCAATAGAATTCCCACATCGGCATCGATAAAAGAAGAAAAATGGAAATTAGAAGCAGCAAATTTACAAAAAGAATTACGTAATCTTTCTCCCAGTAATTCGGATTCTTTTAAAGAATGGCAGACAAATATTAAAACCAAAATTAATGATTTGATTACGGATATTCAGCAAGAACCCACAGATTCATCTACAAATCAAGAAAATATACAAAAAGATATATCAGTTATTTCTCGAAATATTAATAACCCAAGTATTCCAAAACCCCTGCAACCAGTTCCCAACACTCACCCTTTAGAAATTGATAGTTCGGAAAAAATATCTCGTTATCGCTTGCGCTTTTTTAATGTTTTCAGTTATTTAATTACGATTTTTCTCTTAGGAGGTGCGGGTTTTACTCAGTTGTATGCAGTAAATAATACATTTGGTGCGAATGGATTGACTGATTATTTTGCGTTATTAGCTTGGGGTTTTGGTGCAGAAACAACCCGCGAAAGTGTAACTAAGGTATTGCAGGAATGGAAGTCACCTGGGGTGAGAAAGATTTAGTATCTAGCTTCAATTAAATAACTTAATCTTGCCTCCCTTATTCTCGTTACTAGGCTCTGCCTGGTAACGCAGTTTTGAAGGCTCTGCCTCGTGCAATGTGTTCCCCAGCCGGAGACTGGGAACGAGAGAATCAAGTTTTGTCAAATTCAAATCAAAAAACTTCAAGTTTGTTTGAGAAACTCAATTTTTGAAAAAAAATTCGATCATTCCGCTCCGCTACACTTTTATAAGGGTAAAGAATAAAAGAGAAGAGGGCAAAAGTGCAAAAGTGTCAAGGGCTAGGAAGATTCCTCGACGAAAATACATCACACACAACCCGAAAACCGAAAGTACCGTTATCGAAGCCGGGTTTGAGGGCGAAGCGATAAGCAGAACGGCAATTAACAGGAAGGTAGTTCCACGAACCACCGCGCATAACTCGGTATTGATTATCATTAATGCTAGCTTCTATCCACGCACTGTCATCTGTTGGTGTCCCTTCATAATTGTCATGCCATTGGTCTGCACACCATTCCCATACATTCCCGTGCATATCGCATAATCCAAAGGCATTCGCTACGCCAAAACTACCTACCTCTGTTGTTTCTCTTCTGTTTGTTCCCTTTACTCCAGCACCATAAGTATATTTAGCGTTATAGTTAGCTAGTTCTGATGTAATTGTTTCGCCAAAGTGAAATGGTGTCGTTGTTCCTGCGCGACAAGCATATTCCCATTCCGCTTCGCTAGGCAGACGATAAGGTCTTTTTGTGTGTTGGGTGAGTCTTTGACAAAATTCCACCGCATCAAACCAACATACACGCTCAACTGGGCGATTTTTTCCTTTAAATCTAGATGGTTCGGGTTGTAGTTCGCGATTGATCTGGGGAAGAGAAACTACAAATTTCCATTGTGCTTGAGTCACCGGATATTTACCCATGAAGAAGCTGGAAATGTTTACTTCGTGTTGGGGACGCTCGTTATCTCTACTTCCTTCTTCGCTGGCTGGTGCCCCCATAATAAAGCTTCCTGCGGGAATTTCCACCATTTCTAAGGTTATATTATTGCCCAAATGTTCGACAAAATATCTGGCATTACCACGACTCCGGATTATTTCAGTTTTATAACTATCACCAATTAACCCAGTAAGTCTTCGTCTTTGTTTAACCTCAACCTTCGCTATTTCAAATTCAAAAACATTTAATTCAGGCAACAAATTAACAATTTTAGAACCAGAAGAAACAATCTGACGATACAATTTATCACCAGCTTCTAATAAGCGTCCAGGACGACCCCGTGTTTCTATAAATAGCTGGCTAATTTGCTCTTGGCTAAATTCTACTCCCGTACCGACCAAGTAATGATTTAAGAAAGCTATTGTGGTTTCAAGTGAAAAAGGTTCGACATTTATCTGAGTACAAATATTGGATAAAGGTGAAGTAGAAGTGGTTCTATCATCAAACAAAATATCCAATGGAGAACGACCCGCTATTATCAACTTGAGAGGTTCATCAATACCATCTGCTAATCCTCGTAATAGTGACCTAATGTTGCTTGTAAAAGCAGAATCATCCAATTTTTCGATT
>JAAUPE010000306.1 GCA_012034595.1 Calothrix sp. CSU_2_0
GTGGGGGAATATTCGCTCATCTATATTGACATATTAGGAACAGTCCACTAAATTCTGACGAAAATAAATATTACGATACTTGGTAACTAATTTCACTGCTTTGAGGCGATCGATTAAGCCGCATAACTATTTATTATACGGAAAGTTTCCGTATAATCTTTTCTAACGTCGTCATCATTTGCATGAAAGTGGTTTGCAGAAGGCTCTAAAACAAGCAGTTCGAGCCGCAAAAATACCAAAAAAGGTTGGATGTCACACATTTCGCCACAGTTTTGCTACCCATTTGCTCCAAAATGGCTACGACATTCGCACCGTTCAGGAATTACTCGGACACAAGGACGTAAAAACCACGATGATTTATACCCACGTCCTCAACCGTGGAGGAAAAGCTGTTCGCAGTCCTTTGGATGGATAAACTATCTGGGGAAAATGAAGTTGACTCATTAACCAACTAGCGATCGCGAAGCTAACAGCTAAAGCCGTATCGCGAACATAACTGAGAATCTACGATCGGGCTTTGCTACAGTAAAGTTATAGTCAAACGAGAAAGCTATAAACGATTATGTCTTCTCTTCCGGTAAATGAAGCTCAAAACAATTTACAAAAGTTAATCGACCAAGCTGCACAGGAGGGTAAACCGATTATTATTGAAGGCGATTCTCGTTCCGAGAGGCTCTGCCAACGCGGTAATGCGATATTGCTGGCAGAAAAAGATTGGTCTGCAATTCAGGAAACGCTTTATTTATTATCGATCCCAGGAATGCGAGAATCTATAAAAGAAGGTTTGGCAACCTCAATTGAAGATTGTGATGAAGATTTGGATTGGTAAATGCAAGAAGAAACTGCTTGGCAACTACTTTACACAAAGCAAGCAAAAAAGTTAGCTTCTAGCAACTTAAGGATAAAGCAGAAGAATTACTCGCGATTCTTGCAGAAAATCCGTTTCAAAATCCTCCTCCCTATGAAAAATTAGTTGGCGATTTAGAAGGAGCTTATTCTCGGAGAATAAATGTCCAACATCGATTAGTTTATGAAATTATTGAATCTGAAAAAATAGTTAAGGTAATTAGGATGTGGACACATTACGAGTAAATTTCCAAAACTCCCAATTCTGACAAACCAATAACTATATTTATTCACCCTGGACACTTATCCCACAGATGCGATCGCACCCTTAATATCCCCAAAAGTGGCACTCAAAGTAAACCAATAACTATATTTATTTCCCCAGGACACCCACCTTCCAACTTTTTAACCATGAGGTGGACTAATTACCCAAGTATCGACACATCTTCCCTATAAATGCGATCGCACCAACATATCCCCAAGGGTGACAACCCAAATAAACCAATAACTATATTTATTAACCTTGGACACCCACTCTCAAACTTTTTAACTATCTGGGAAAATGAAGTGGACTGATTACCCAAGTAGCGTAGCCTTCTGGCTTGTCGTCAGACATCGCATTATTGACAAAAACCTTTAACCTTGCAGTGGTTCTAAAGGCTTGAAAGCGATCGCATGAGCATCGGCATCCCCAATCCCTAATGTCTTCAAAATCAGTTTGGTAATATGTTCGGGGTAATCTGGCTCTGTATGCCCTTCAAGAATACTACGCATAGCCATCAGTCCCGTTCCCAAAATCAAATCGATCGCAGCCTTTTCGTTATCAACCATAAAACGCTTCAACCTGATACCAGCCTGCAAATCCGTCATTACACCCCTTTCGATTGTTTCACTCAATGGGGCAGCCACCAATCCAATTCGGACAATTACCCATCCCCAAGTCGCATCCCGAATCGCCTGATGCAAAAATTGGCGAATTGCGATCGCCATTCGTTCAGCCGGGTCATCAATTGCTACAGACTGCGCCCAAATCTTCTGATTCATCTCATCACTCAGGGATGCAGCAACAGCTTTAAGCACATCCTCTCGTGTTTGGAAAAAGGGAATTTTCTCGCAATTACATCCCACACCGCAAAACTAGCCCAGGATGCAGCAATTCATTGGGCGAACGATGGTTTAGTTGCCTGCCAGGGAATGGATTTGCTGGTTGTAGGTGTTGGAGGACAGAATATTGCACTTGCCCTTGCAGAAAAATTAGATTTGCCATTGGTTCAAGCCTATGTTTTTCCCTTTACGCCAACAAAAGCATTTCCCAGTGTGCTTTTTCCCCAGTTCATATCCAAGCTCGGAGGATTCTTTAATCGTTTGTCCCATCATTTAACTAGACAGCTAATGTGGCAGGGGTTTCGGACAGCCGATCGCTTGATGCGGCAGAAAGTGCTTGGCTTAAAAGCGGCTCCATTTTGGGGGCTATACAACTGCGATCGCCTGCATCAATATCCAATTCTCTACGGTTTCAGCCCATCAGTAATTCCCAAGCCATTGGATTGGCATAATACCCATGTGACAGGTTATTGGTTTTTGGAGCCAGCACCGAATTGGAACCCACCTTCAGCCCTGATGGAGTTTCTAGAAAGTGGTTCGACTCCCTTGTACATTGGATTTGGGAGTATGGGCAATCGAAATCCAGAAGAAACAGTCGATCTGATTTTGTCAGCCCTGGCTCTGACTCAACAACGGGCTATTATGCTTGCTGGTTGGGGTGGTTTACGTAAGCAAAATTTACCGAGTACGGTTTTTCTCGTGGACTCAGTACCCCATTCATGGTTATTACCGCGTGTTGCTGCGGTGGTGCATCATGGTGGTGCGGGGACAACAGCCGCAGGACTAAGGGCTGGTGTTCCTTCGATTATTATTCCTTTCTTCGGCGACCAGGGTTTTTGGGGAGAGCATGTCGCGAAATTAGGAGTGGGAGCAAAACCGATTCCCCGTAAGCAACTCACGGCTGAGAAACTTGCAGATGCTATTCAAGAGGTTTTGACCATCTTTTAAATTAAAAGTCAAAAGTAAAAAGGTAAAAGAAAGAAGAATATTTCTTTTTATCTTTATCTCAACGGATACAAGCCCCTGAATTGATTCATGGAGAAAGATAAAGATTCCTTGTT
>JAAUPE010000150.1 GCA_012034595.1 Calothrix sp. CSU_2_0
TGTAAATTTCCATCAACTTTTTGTTGTTTTACAAGCTTTTGTACTAAACTTTTTGATACAGAAAATATATTAGCTACTTTCCTGATTGAAATGTTTTTCTGAATATGCGCCGCAACTATTTTTTCTCGAAGATCGATAGAGTATGACTTCATTTAAAAGTATTTGTATTTTAATCTAGTGTACCTCATTACAGACGGAAGTGCTGTATCAGGTTGCAGTAGACAACAAAAGACTCAAACCCTAGACTTACAGTAGATGTCAGGAAATTGAGGTACACCAAACTCATCGATTGAATACTTTTAATAAAAGGGTTTTCCCATCCAGGGTTATGGTTTACGAAAATTGAACATGCTGTCTGTGATTAATTGTATCGTTTGATAAGTGAGGGTGGGAAAACCCCTACCCCTACAGCAATTGGTTTTGTTCCCAACTAAGAACTGAGAATTATATTTTACCCATACTCTTTTGATAACCAGCGCGATCGCTTATTCGTTTCATGTAATCCAAGACTGCTGGATAAGCACTTAAGTCGAGTTTCAGCATTATGGGAATGTAAAGTAAGAGTGAACCCACAGCCACATCAGCAACACTAAACTCATCACTTACTAAATAAGGTTGTTTTTCGAGAATACTATCTAATGCTGTCATCAACCGGGGCATTTCCCGTTCTCTGTTTGCTTCGACAAAAATTCCTGGTCCCAAAGTCGCATTTGCAAATATAATCCATTGGTTGAGTTCGGCACGCTTTTCGGGTGAAACTGGAGTTTCTGCGTATTTTTCGGCAAGGTACATCAAAATCGCACCCGATTCCCATAGTTTAAAACCATTATCCTCGACGATTGCCGGAACTTTGCCAAATGGGTTTATCTGCAAAATCCATCTTGACGATGCTCCCCTGCTTGCATATCCAGCGTTACAAACTCGTAAGGAATCGCTAGCTCTTCAAGATACCATTTCACAATTGAAGCACGACTAAAGGCACTACCGTATAGTTTAAGCATATCGTGACATGCTCCACACACTGACCTGAATACAGGTACAGTGTGGGCTTCTCAGTGACTCTTCTATGAAGACATTAACTGAGCTTTAAAGCCCTATGCCCTAGGGACTTTTCTGTTTAATTTTCGTTTTATTTGTAGGCTGCATTTCTGCATTTAATTGGGTTACACCTACTTAACTAGTATACAAGTATTTTGGTACAAACTCAACTATTGTCTTTATTTGTTTTTGCTGTGCAAGAAATCAATAAAGACAATGTTTCGTTTGTACCTCGAATACCCTACGGGTAGACGCGCAAGCGGCTTCTGATAAGTAGCAAGCTACATCCCACGCTCCTAAGAGTGAGACGTGGGGCTTCTTCTGTTCCAGCTAATTCTTAACTAAATTAAAGGATTTTGTGGGTATTGGGATGCTGCTTGACATTATCGTCTTTGGTGACAACTCGTGCGGCATTCAGTATACGCTTGCGTTCCGTAGAATATTTAAAATCGCTGTAGGTGGAACCTTGGGGAATTAGCAATTTTGCACTTTCACGACGCTTGTAGGTACGTGCTGCGGAAAAAATTCGCTGCTCAAATTCGTCACTAAGTTGGGCATTTTCGGGAAATTCTGGGGGAATTTGATAGCTATTGCCATCAAAAACACTTCCTAATGTGGTTCCTAATGCAAATTTATAAGCAGTCGGAATTCCTTTGACAAGTGCTTCTAATGCCGCAGATGGGATTGCTTCAATCACTTCAACGCTGGTAACTTCACCGTCTTCTTTGACAAAACAGGTTGCTAAACCCAAAACTACATAATCTTCTGTTGTTAAGTCGGGAGCGCTAGAGTAAGAAGTTACAACTGTCATAAGTAAACTTTATGAAAATTTTATAAACGATAAGAAACTATTTAGCCAGTATTTGGGACTACAGACTTGATAGTGGGAACAATAACGTCAACGGGTTAGAAACCGATTTTTTAAATTGAGTGAGTTTTCATTTCTCATTTTTAGCCCGGTAATGCATTTTATCAAGTTGTGGACACTCCTTACTTGATTCAAAAGAGTAAATTCAGCTTTGCTTTTCTGGAATTCGACTTGAGGATGAAGTATCTATTAACAGGATCGAGCATTATGTTAATTAGGGCAAAGAATTGTAAATTTTACATTACTTCACAGTCCTAGTTGTCCGCGATACTTCTGCCCAAGTACTCAAACACAGGTTATCGAGCGAAGCAGGGGCAAAGTTAAAACAAAATCAGTCAAACCCAACAAATCAATTTCACACAGCAGCAAGAACCGCAGGCAGGATGATATGAACAGCTATACTTTTTTAGCATCTGGCGATGAGCAACACTATTCCAAGAAGTCTGTAGCAAAATCGACTTCTATTTTTAATGCTCAATATCAAGACGCTATTGGTAGTGAAAGTTGCGCTGCGGAGGATGGTTACTTACGTAGTTGTGCGTTGAAGTTTGCCAAACAAGGTGATTATATCGAAGCGATCGCACTTTTCAATCATCTCATCCATCGTCAACCTGGGAATGCGATTAACTATAATAATCGCGGGTTGGTTTATTTTCAATATGGCGAACGGGAAAAGGCTTTAAAGGACTATAATTTGGCTCTGGAACTCAATCCCAAGTTGGCAAGTGCATATAATAATCGTGCTAATTATTACGCGGCTTGCGGTAAGTTGGAAGAAGCGGTATATGACTATGATGAAGCTTTAGATTTGAATCCCACCTACACCAGAGCATGGATTAATCGCGGAATTACCTTGCGGGATTTGGAACAATATGAGGAAGCTATTGATAATTTTGAGATTGCTTTGTTATTTGAGCAACATGAAGGACATATAATTGGCGAACGTGGTAGAACTCACCATCTTTCAGGAGATTGGAATTGTGCGGTTGCCGATTACCGTAGAGCTTTGGCTTTGTTGCCGATATCCCCAAATAGTAAAGATGGTGCAGGTTTGAGATTGCGATCGCAGGTTGAAAACTGGTTAGGTGAGTTACTTTGCCCTTAGATGTAAGATTTAATGAGATTTGACATCAAGGAGCTATTAACTTTTAAACGCAGAGGTTCGCGGAGTAAAGCGCAGAGTTTCGCGGAGAATATTTGCAATTTTGTGCTGATGGTAAAGGTTTAGTTATTAGCCGTTTAGATTGTGATACCAAAATCGCAGTCGTAGTTCCCTGACCATATTATTAATCAATTCGGATATTTAATTACCGAAGAATATTCTTTTGTGTCTGGTAAATTCACAGTATATCTCTGTAATTTCCGCCAATCATTTATTGTTAAAGTTTCTTTATCTCTAAATTCACTAATTAAATTTATTGACAAGGTTGATTATTTTTGATATTTTTCCGAATATTTTTAACATTATAAATTCAGGCTTTTCCAGTTCTGTAGGCTGGGTTGTGTTCCATGCAACCCAGCATTATCATCTTAATTTAATGTTGGGTTCAGCAATAGCGTAATCAACCTACAAAACTAGTTGCAGCTTGCAAAATAATAATAAAGTTAAGTTTTTCCGGTACTAACTTCCTCTTCCTCTGTATCTTCTTTGACCCTTTTTATCGGTACATTGGCAATCAAAGCAGTGGTGCGATTATTGCTTTCCAGGGAAAACTCCAAACCATCGGTTTCGACTTCAACATAGCGGCAAACTATTTCTAAGATTTCTTGCCGCATCTTCTCTATCATTTGGGGACTTAAATCAGCGCGATCGTGGGCAATTACCAGTTGCAAGCGACGTTTGACTTCATTGCGACTGTTATCATTGCTACGGGAAAAAATACGTTCGAGAAATTCGAGAATCATTGCAGCTACGGTGCAAAGGGTGGAGAATATAGATTATTAAAAACTAAAAAACTAAAAACTAAAAAATTAAATTATCTTTGTCCACAATAGTTTGCGGAGTCGAGAAAATATATTTTCGTTAGGAGAATCAAGATCGAGAAATTCGACAGTTTCCCCTTCCAATCTGCGAACAATGTTTTCAAACGCCGTTGCAGCTAAAGAGGGAGTGTCGGATAACACAAGGGGTTCACCGCGATTTGTTGAGACAATTACGCGCTCGTCGTCGGGAACAACACCAATGAGGGGAACTGCAAGAAGTTCCTGAACATCTTGTACGGACATCATATCATTAGCCCGTACCATTGCGGGACGGATGCGATTGATAATCAGGTGAATGCGTTTTACTCCTTGTGCTTCCAAAAGTCCGACGACGCGATCGGCATCGCGAACGGCTGATATTTCTGGTGTGGTGACAATCAATGCTTCTTTTGCTGGTGCGATCGCATTTTTAAAGCCGGTTTCGATTCCTGCGGGGCTATCAATAATTACATATTGATACTTTTGTGCCAGTGCATTTACTAATAGTTTCATTTGGTCGGGTGTCACCGATTCTTTTGCCCGATTTTGTGCTGCGGGTAAAAGTACCAAATTTGGTTGACGTTTGTCTTTTACTAAGGCTTGTTCTAATCGACACTCCCGTGCCAAAACTTCTACCGCAGTATAAACAATTCGGTTTTCCAAACCCAGCAACAAATCGAGATTTCGTAAGCCAAAATCCGCGTCAATTAAAGCAACCTGTCGTCCCATTTTGGCGATCGCCATTCCCAGGTTAGCTGTAGTTGTTGTTTTTCCCACACCTCCTTTCCCGGAAGTAATGACAATAATGCGAGTCATATTGTTTTTTAAATCCTAGTGTCGTTTTGTTTTGTTTTGTTTAGTTTAGTTTAAATCCTCAATTTCCCGTCAGGGGAAATTTTGACTACGCAACTCATCTCGCGTTAGATTTAATCCCAAAACAGAAACCACTTCAGAGTACGAAGTATAAGGCAAGAAGTGTAAAAAATAAATCACTAAATATTAATTTTTTATTCCTTCACTTTTCCCTTTGCTTTTTTGCCGATTAATTACTCCGATTCAATTTGGAAAAATCGCCAGCTTTGGCAATGCGAATCCCTTCAGAAGTAATATAAGCTACTTCCGGATAATGCTGTTTTGGAGGTTTTTCTGGAGCTCTGGCGACTGCATCAGCGATTCGTAATTGGGTTGGTTCCATTTGTACTGACATAATTAAGCACTCACGGTTGCCTCCTGCACCTGCATGGGCGACTCCCCGTAGACGACCCCACACTAAAATATCCCCATCTGCCACTACAATACCACCAGGATTAACATCTCCCAAGATAATTACTGTACCGGGATGACGGATTTCTACTCCTGAGCGGATTGTCATTTGGATGTATAGTGGTTCTGCCATTGGAGTCGCTGTTGTACTCGACTCGGAGGTAAGGGAAATTTTGGGTTGGAGTGGGGTTTGTTCGACTGAGTAACCTGCTGTGACTGCTGCGATCGCGGTTTGTCTGCGACTGGTTGCGACTGATTTGAGTTGGAGGTTGACTTCGTTGAGTGATTCGGCAAGTTCTTGGAGTTGTCTGATGTCGAGTAAGCGATCGCCTGCGATTAAGTGTACATTTGTATTGGCAACCCGAAAGCGATCGCCTCCGTTTAAACGCTGTTTGAGTTGCTGCCAAATTTCTGACCAGCTATATTCGGATGTGCTGAGTTGGGTTTCGTTGGGTAGGATGATTAATAGTCGCTCTGCTTCGCTTTTTAGTTGCACCTGATGGAATTTGCTGGTTGTACCTGGTTCGATAGGAGCGTTGAAGTCTATAGTGTTTAGTTCGTCTAAGCTGGATAAGGTGGTAATATTACTATCTTCTGCGGTGACTTTTGCTGCATTCTTGCTTGTATTCAATGAAGTCTCTTCAGTTTTTGCTTCCTGGAGAGTGGTTTGGGTAATATCGTTTTCTGCTGAAATTTGCGGGTTATTAGAGATGTTAGATACAGAGTTGGGTTTTTTGGTTTCGGTTTCTTTTTCGACAGATGGAACGGAAACAATATAATGAACGTTATTTTTGAGTAGAACTGCATTACCGACTGAAGAATCTGATTTTTTCTCCTGATTTATTTGAACTGTATTATCTGGGATGATTTTAGACGACACACTTTCTTGTGCGTTAGCTTTTAGACTAGCTGGGGGTAAGCCAATTTGTTGATATTTGGATTCTTGAGATTCAATTTTTTGAGATTCGGCAAATATTAATGAATTTGAGACAGCAGCAGGGGTATCAGATTCGACGACAATTTCTGCATTTTCTAAAGGTAGGGAGTTTGCAGCTACAGTGTCTAAATTTAGAGAGTCTGAACTTAAATTATCTGAACTTAAATTATCTGAACTTAAATTATCAACAGGTAAACTTTTGAAGTCATTATTTTCTAACATCACCGAACTAGACATAAAGTGAGATTTTTCCAATTTTTCATTATCAGTGATGGGACTAGAAATAAAATGTAAAACAGAATCAACTTCTTCATCTGGGAGGACAGGATTTATATCCTCACTCAATGCAGTTGAATTTGCTTCTGCTGGTTCAGAATTATTTGGATTTGATTCTTGATTAGGAATGGCAGAATCATAAGTCATACAGCACCAGCCAATAAAATTATTTTAGAAGTTGTGAGTTAGATGTGATTTAAAAGTGTAGAGACGCAATATATCGCGTCTCTCTACCAAATTTGGTAATTATTTTTTTGCCAGTTAATAATTTTAGTTTGTGATTTCTAGCTTGATAAATTCTTGAATTCCTCACTCCTAATTTATAATTCCTAACTTTTCTTAATCAGTCTTTGGTAAACTGTCGCTAATGCATTCGCATCACCAACATTACCCGGAAACAAAACCACAGGTAAATTAGGAAATAAAGGATGTTCCGGTGAAGTTGTCACCATCGAAACCCCAGCTAATATTTGTCCTAATAACCGAGCAGAAGTCAATGCTAAACCATTGCTTAAAACATCATTGAAGTAATACCACCCTTACTAATTAAAAAACCAATATCAGATGGTAAACCCCGCACAATATCCATTAATAAATTTGAGACTTTTATCCCAAAATCTAATCTAACTTTGACATTCTCAAAAGTAAGTTCCTGACGACTTGTATAAATAACAGGTGTTTTCCCATCATTATGTACCACTTGGATTTTTTCAAGAACATTGGATAGAAGTGTAGCAGATTGGCTCGTATTCTCACCAAGTAATTCTGTTACATTCACCTCAATCCCCACAATTCCTTCTGCTTGTAATAATTTTTCTAACTGCTGAGTTGTCTTTTTAACATGGGAACCAACAATAACAGCACCAGGTTTACCATCTTTGACATACTGTGCCATATTCTCAGCAGCAATTGTTTGTGGTGGTAAAGCAGCTAAAGCTGTCAAGACACTTGCTGCACTGCGGAACAAAAAGCGTTTACCCTGACTTGCTGCGGTCAAAATATCTTCAGCAAAGCGGTTTAAATCAGCTTGATTTTCCCCATCAACAACTCCACATTGATTGTTACTAAGTTTGAGTAAGCGATCGCAGCAACCTGTACGGATATCATCAAGTAAAAATCGTTCTACAGACTCCTCTTTAATTTGCCCTTTTGTTTTTTCTTCTACATATTTAGGTAAGTAACTGTAATGGTATCCAAAAACCGAATCCCGTGCAAATTCAGTTTCATGTACGGGTGTGGGTACACCATCAATAATTAGATAATGTATACTATCGCGGGTAATCCGTCCTCCTTCAAAAAATGCAGGTACTAAAAAATGAGCATCGAAAGCACCAAGATGTTGCGCGATCGCATCTGTTTCGATGGGGTAATGTCCCCGCAAAGTCGAATCGGAACGACTTACTACCAAAAAATCTGCGATTCCCTCAGCTTCAATAGCTAATTTGAGATTATCGCAAACTTCTGCTGTCACCAATGCTGCATCCTCTGGAGTTAAGGAACGAGTATTAGTTAACACAAAAAAAATCGGTGAGCGATCGCGCAAACCCAGACGTAAAGTATCTACATCCCAGCGCATCAAAAGTAAGCAACTGTGGACTGTTTGCGAACCAGTTGGATCGTCATCTAAGACAATTATTTTTGGTTTATTTATCATGATTAAACATCCAATAATGTAGAGAAGCGATACATCGCGTCTCTCTGTATTTGTTCGTGTTTTGGATACTTCAAGTCAGCTTTCTAATTTCTGCTTGGACAGCGATCGCAATTTGTAATGATTGACTGAGAATTTGAGCGTATTCACTCGCATCTTGACTAACCTGCAAAGCTTGTAGATTAGCTAAATTATTATCAAGTAATTCTTGATGATTAGCGAGTAACTTTTTATTATCGCGTAAAATTCGTTCCATTTTTAATGCTCGAACCAAATCTTCGCGAAACTCCCACAACAGGAACGAATTGCGTACTTATTGTAATGGGGAATTGGCAGTTTCACCCATAAAAAAAGGTTGGGAACAGAGATAAACCCTATTACCACAACCCCGATAGAATGCTTGGTGCATAAGGAAAATACACCTTAACCTTCTTTATAACGTACTGTAGAGATGCGATATCCTCACATCTATAAATTAACTACAACTGCAAAAATCTGATTCCTAAAATTTGAGATTGAATCGCGATAAGTAGAGTTTAACCTCAAGGAGGTATCACAAGCCTGGTGTTACTGATTTGAAGTATAAAATTAAAAAATTAGATTTCTAAAACTCTTCTTCTCTGCGACTCTGCGTGAGTTCAATATCATACCCGGATTCAGCAACGACGCAAGTCCAATATGCCACAACACAGTAGAGATATATCTTACCAGAACATCAGTCAAAGCGTTTACGGTATATTTATTGCCCTTCTATATTCTTTATTTCTGATTCGACTTCTTGTGCAATATCCCAAGCTTGATTTAATGCATTTGTATAATCATGTGCTTCCAAACCTACTTGGAATGTTTGTAAAGCAGTTAAATTACTTGCCATCAATTCTTTCTGTTTAGCAATAAAAGCACGATTTTTTCGTAAAATTCTCTCTGTTTTCAATCCACAAATTAAATTTTCTCTTGTAGTTACCAATGTCGCAATCAATTTATCTCGGTCATTCACAGTTAAATTTGTGTTACCAGCAGCAACTAATTTATCATTAATTTCCAAAGCTTTAATCACATTATTATATTTATCAACCTCCTCAAGAATACTGTGTTGTTGTTTCCGAAACCAATTCCATTTAATTAAATAATAGACATAACCTATTTCCAATCCACCTGATAATAGTAAAATTGGAATTAAAAAAATCGATAAATTCTTTGATTTCACAGCTTTGTGTGCCCATAAATCACCTTTTGTCAAAGCGATTATTTCTTTTAAATTGTCTTTTGTAAGATATAACTTTTGGATATCAAATTGCATCTTTTTTGAGCTTTTAGCAAAAATGAAAAATATGCTGTATTGGATAGTTTATCTTTTTACAATCACAATAAAGAAAGCTGAGTCGCATCTTGACTAACCACATAAGCAACAGGTTTATTGGTTTTTCTCACCTTCCCTTCCATCACTGCTCTATTCAACCAATCCTGCATTTGCGATTGTCTCACATTTAAAGACTCAGCCAGAGACTTAGTATCTGTAAGTCGTTGTAAATGATTGAGAATCACGGGTAAAACAACTTCATAAATATCAATGTCTTTTGAATTAAGAGTCACATCTTGACTAACCACATAAGCAACAGGTTTATTGGTTTTTCTCACCTTCCCTTCTATCTCTGCTCTATTCAACCAATCTTGCATTTGCGATTGTCTCACCTTTAAAGAATCAGCCAGAGATTTAGTATCTATAAGTCGTTGCAAATGATTGAGAATTACAGGCAAAACAACTTCATAAATGTCTTTTGAGCTAAATTTGACTTGTTGTGGAGCAATCTCTAAAACTGTTTCTTTTGATAAGAATTTCGCATTGGATACAGATGTGGCTAAAACCTCTTTCAACGAACTACTCCAAGGTTCAGACGGAAAAGGTATTGCTCCCTTTTTTTGTAACTCTAAATTACCATCCGATACGTGAGGATGGGATACTCCTTCTGAGTCACTTTGCGATCGCACAAAAACGGGAACATCCTTTATTTTAGCTAAAGCTTCCACCGCACCAGCCCAAGTACCACCCTTACCAACCGAACAATTCACCACAAGAGCATAATCTGCTAAAGCGTAAATATACTTATTTCGTCCCATTGCATTACCAGTATTAAAACCAGCATCAGGATCGTAACTAGAAACCAAGGTAAATCTACCCTCTTTAATGCTACTACGATACTTGCTGTTCACCGCAGCCTTAATCAAACTATCAGCTAACACCCCTACAGAGGTTCCTCCAGCTTCTAATACCCCTAACATCGCTGCTTGGTCTACCCCACGCGCTCCCCCAGAAACAACCTGTATTGACTGTTGTGCTGATGTCTGAGTGAGTCTTTGAGTATAGTTTAAACCATCTTCATCGATATCACGAGAACCAACGATCGCTAATCCTCCTAAAGATAATAGTTCTAAATTACCAACCCCGTATAAAATAGCTGGTGCTGAGTGTCTTAATCTTTGCTTGAGACGTTTGGGATAATTACGATCGCTTCTTCCAATAACCCATAATCCCTGATTTGTCCACTTCTCAACTGCTAAACTTAACATTGCACCGCGATCGAGTAAAGCTAATAATCTGTCTGGATTAAGTTTTTTATTAGTAATTTGTTGTAATTGTTCTTTTGCTGTAGTTTCGAGTAAATTTGCTGGACGCATTTGATTTTCTAACAACCAGTCAGCAAGAGAATTATATTCACTCAAAGTCAGGGGTTGTGGTTCTGTTTGCCGATTTTGTCCGAAGCTAGCGCACAAAAGCAAAATTGCCTGGGTATCTGTTGATAATACATGATTTGACATGATTTTGATTTAATCCCCTTGCCCGAATGTGTTGAGTGCTAATGCCACAGGAAAAACCATACCACTACCAGCACGTCGTAAAAGTGCGGAAATTACAGTCAAAGTCCAACGAGAATCTACCATATCATCAACTAAAAAAACAGCACCACCCATTCCTTCCCAAGAGTCAACTGCAAAAGCACCATCTAAATTATGGGCTTGTTGGAAACTATTACTCATATTTTTTTGTAAATGGGTTGGACGAGTTTTCCGAACAATCGGGATAAATGGTAAATTTAATTTCTCAGCCAATCGTTGAGCAAAATTAGGCACAAGTTGAAGATGATTTAATGAGGGAACACAAGTTACCCAAGTTGGAAAAGGTTGAGGTTGCCAGCGTTGAATCATTTCCAAAGTACCTTGTACCAATTCATCATCAAAATACTGGTTTTTATATTTTCCCTGTTTAACTAATTCTCCCCAACCAGCATCTCCCCAGAGAGATAAAGCTTTGCCTGTTTCAACTTTTAAGTTCTCTTTTATTTTCCCCAAAAAGCCATAAATAGGAAATGCTTTGGCAACCCACATTTTTCGAGGTTCAATAATTTGTTCGCTACGACGCAAATATTGAATTGCTTTATTTACAAGTTGAATTGAAGCGGTTTCTGTCAATAAAGGTTGACCTAAACAGACAGCACATTTACCGCAATCTGTTGGATTTGGGTCATCTAATTCCTTTGCCAAAAAAGCCATTAAACATTCTTGACTTTGCATATATTCACCCATCCTAGCTTGTTCCTGACGGCGAATTTGGGTTAATTTGGCAATTTTCTCAGTATTGATTTGATAATTAATTGGAGTTGCGTACCATTTAGAATTTTGTTTAGTAACAGGTGCAGGTGATTCTAGGGAAAGTAATTTCAAAACCTTATCAATTTGTCCCCGTGAAATATTTAATTGCTGTTCCATCTCAGATATCGAATAACCATCAACAGCTTGATTGAGAATATTTAAAACACTTTGTGTATGAACTTCCGGTGGAAATGCTGTATTAATAAAGTAATTGGTAATTTCATCATCTTCATTCCCACTCAATAAAATCCCATAAGCTTTTTCCACCGCTCTACCTGCTCGTCCAACTTGTTGATAATAATGGACAACAGAACCAGGACGTTGATAATGAATAACAAATCCTAAATCTGGTTTATCGAAACCCATTCCTAAAGCAGTTGTTGCGACTAAAACTTTAATTTTATTTTGAATAAGTTGTTCTTCCAATACTTGACGAATATCATTTTCTAATCCACTATGATAAGCTGCCGCATCAATTCCTTGACCTTCTAACCAATGAGCAACTCTATCAGTATCCTTAACAGTTAATGTGTAAATAATTCCACTTCCTGGTAACATGGGAACATGTTCCGCTAACCATGCCATTCGCACTGCGGGACTGGAAATACAAATATTTTGCAAATGTAAACTTTTTCGAGTTAAACTACCTCTAAATACTTGTAAAGTGGAACCCAACTGACTCACAATATCATCGACAACACGATTATTTGCGGTCGCAGTTGTAGCAAGAACAGGAATATTTTCAGGCAGTGCTTGTAAAATTCTGACAATTCGTCGATAATCAGGACGAAAATCATGTCCCCAATCAGAAATACAATGAGCTTCATCAACAACAAATAACCCAATTCGTTGAGACACTGGTAAAAGAACTTTTTCTCTAAATTCATCATTTGCTAATCTTTCCGGAGAAATTAGCAACACATCCACTTTATCTTCTAATAACTGCGCTTTAACTAATTCCCAATCGTCTGTATTACTAGAATTAATCGTCGCAGCTTTAACATTAATACGTTGTGCTGCGACAATTTGGTTCCGCATCAAAGCTAATAACGGTGAAATTAACAAAGTACAACCACTACCCCCATCTCTTAACAAACGACTTGCTAAAAAATAAACCAAACTCTTACCCCAACCAGTTCGTTGAACAACCAGTAAACGCGATTTACTTTGAATTAATTCTGTGATCGCTTCCCATTGTCCAGGACGAAAATTAGCTGTTGGGTCATCAAGAGCTTGACGTAATAGCAATAATGCCCGATGTTGAAGTTGCGTAGTCATACATCCCTGGTGTTAAATTGTTTTTTCCTTTCTAACATCGAAGACAATCAACACCAAGAGAGAATATTCTGATAATTTCAAAAATACTAAGGATATAAACCCCGATCAGTCAAAGCTTTTGCAACTCTACCGACACCCAAAGTATAAGCTGCCAACCTCAACGGAATCTGTCGTTTTTTCGACTGTTCCCCAACTTGAAGATAAGCATTTACCATCAACTTTTCCATCTCACTATTAACCCGTTCCTCATCCCAAAATAAATACGATAAACCTTGTACCCATTCCAAATAACTAACAACCACACCCCCAGCATTCGCTAAAATATCTGGTAAAACAGTTATCCCTCGTGCTTCCAACGAGCGATCGGCAACCAAAGTCACCGGACCATTTGCCGCTTCTGCAACTATCCTAGCTTGCACTTGGTTGACATTTTCCTCAGTAATTTGGTTTTCCAAAGCTGCGGGAACTAACACATCGCAAGGTAACGTTAGTAGTACTGCATTACTAATCGCTGTTGCTTGGGGATAACCAACCAAACTCTGACGATTCTCCCTCATGTAAGCTTTCACCCCCCTGATATCTAAACCAGATTCAGAATAGATACCTCCCGAACCCGTCGAGACAGCAATTACTTTTGCCCCTGCTTCGTGGAATAAATGCGCTGCTGCACCCCCGACATTCCCAAAACCTTGAATTGCAATCTGCGTACCTTCTAGAGACTTACCCAGGTCTTTCAAAGCTTCCCGGACAACAATCATTACACCCCGTCCAGTCGCCATTTCCCGTCCCAGTGAACCACCTATAGATAAAGGTTTACCTGTAACTACACCGGGTACAGCATGACCAACGTTAACAGAATAAGTATCCATCATCCAAGCCATTTCCCGTGCCGAAGTACCCATATCAGGTGCAGGGATATCTACGGAGGGTCCAATGTCTTTAATTAACTCACTAATAAAACGTCGAGTGATACGTTCTAATTCACCAACACTATAACTTTTTGGCGCGATCGCAATTCCTCCTTTCGCACCACCATAAGGGATTCCCAGTAATGCACATTTCCAAGTCATTAACATTGCTAGCGCGGAGACTTCCCGTAATGTTACAGCCGGATGGTAGCGAATACCACCTTTATAGGGTCCCAAAATATCCGAATGCTGTACCCGATGTCCAGCTAAAACTCGAATTTCACCATTATCTAATTTGACGGGAATTGATACTGTGATTACTTTACGTGGATTGCTTAATATTTCTAATACACCTTGGTCTAGCTTTAATTCTTTTGCTGCTGCTTCCAGGTAACTGCAAGCTTGGTCGAAGGGGCAAATATGTGCTGGAGAAGGGGTTTCCAGGGGCAACATGGAGGTGGAAATCATAGGTTGCTTTCCTACGCAGAAGCGGATTTAATTTATAAATTTATATTCTGATTATCCTGGTTTTGTAGAGAAAATAGGGATTTTTGTAAAATTCGTTACAGTTTTTTCATCTTTGGTTTGGTGTGTGGAGTCAAAAAATTATAGAGTTGGAAAACTAGAGATACGTAGACTAAAACATGTATATAATTTACTTGATAACTGTGTTCTTTTCATTTTGATTGGGTTTGATGGAAAAGCGGTTAGCTGTTAAAGTATCTCATCCACAATTGCAACCAAAGCAACAGGAATTAGGTAAGAAAATAACTTGATTCTTCGTCTGAAAAACTACCAACCATACTCATAGAATTTTGTACCCATTTAGTAATATATTGTCCTGCTGATTTTACCTCAGCAATGGATTCAGATGATAAAGAGATTAAACTTTGAACAATTTGCTCCTCCAAGAATGTAATCATTTTATGCACCTCAATCGCAGAAGCACCATCGGGATTGACTGGCTGATGAAAATCAAGTGTAAAAGTATAGTAGGTCAAGTATTTCGCTGAGTCTGATGATTTGTTTTTCTCCAATTCTCTTAATGGATGGGTTGCAACAGTAAGTAAGAGCAGCCTTCAAGTTTTGGAAAATGTTCGCAGAGCTTTTGTGCAGAAACAGCCATAAAATCTGCTTGTCTTTGTCTAGCAAGAGACTGGGCTAAGGTTCCAATTGGATCGTGTCCAACAAGAGGTCGATGTTGTTTTGTACCTCCCTCACTTTCTTGTATGTACCAAGGCAGTAACCCGGCTAATCCATTGAGATTTTTTTCTTGGCTAAAAAGTCCAAATTCTGGATCGAAGTTAAATCTATCTTTCTTGTTTTTAAAGTGCTGAATTGCCAGAACTTCAGAAAACTGCTGATTCCATCTCTGTTTTTTCTTCCCCAAAATAGGGCGTTGCCATTCCTTAGTTTCAAAGGCTAGCTTATGTTTATAATAATCATATTCAGTAACTTTCAATCATGCCAAATTTTGAGGCGTTTGAGTAGCTTGTCGCGATTCGATAACCTTAATAGGTTTTAGCTTTCATTTAATTTGCGAAGCTCTGTTTCCATGACATCACTGTATAGCTTTGCCGCTTTGAGAATTTGGTCTACACTTCCCATATCAACACCGTCATCTTTAACGGCACTTGTAATTTTTTTCTGCTGCTCATTATCAAGCTGTCCCAAAATTTTAAGTTGCATACGCGGATCTGTAACCCCTGCTTTTGTTAGACGCTCTAGTAAAGCAGTATCTCTTTTTTCCGCTAGTGTGCCTTCTAAAATAAGATAATAGGCAGTGACCTCAGAAATTTGACCTAAACGAGCAACTCTCCCATTACGTTGCATTAAAACAGCAGGATCGGGACTAAGATCCCAATGCACAACTTTATTCGCTACTTGAAAATCTAATCCTTCATCCGCAGCAGAAGTTGCGACAAGAATGCGGTAGTTTTGTTGCGATCGTAAAATTTATTGACGACTTCCTTACGCTTTTCAGCACTCATCCCACCAGTAAGTGCAATACTTTGTTTTTGGAAAGTTGCTGTAATAATAGCAGTAGTTTGTAGGACTTCAGTAAAAACAAGGAAACGAGAATCTGGATGTGCTTCAAGCATAGCTTTTAACCAGTTGAGCTTGGCATTTTCAACACTTCTACCTGATCGCAATAGATTTAAAGCTAGTTCTGTGAGTTCTAATATTTCATCTGATGTCGCTTCTAAATCTCCGTCTACATCGTCATCATCCCTATCATTTTTTTGCTTTACATTCTCCAGCAGTTTCTTCTGAAAGTCATAAATAGCAGGTATGTTGCCACGTATTGTCAATTCGCTAGCCTTGAATAAAAAAATTGTCAGAAGGAAATATGACCTCTTCGGCATATCCTCCAATTGTGTCTCTCTTAGTATCAAATTCCGATAGGCGCTTAGATATTTCACGAATTAATGTTCTCAAAATTTCAGTAGTAGCTGAATTATCAGACTTATACACTTTCTCACTTTGCCATTTTGAATGATGGCGGACACACCACCGAAATAGCCAGCAAGCACCCGCCAAAGAACTACTTGTCAAGCGTGTTTCAAGATGTGCAGTCTCAAACCCTCCAAAACTGTCATTATGATCTCGATGAATTCGCTGTACTGTCCTTTTAATTTTCTCTAATGTTGACAGATACTCTTCATTAGTTTTTTCAAGACTCGGCTCACCATCTCTATGGGGACGAACTATCGTTAATTTTGGAAATAATCGCTTGTCTGACCAGTTACGAATCTCATCTTGTTGCCGCCAAATAACGGTTACAGGCGAATTATCTTTTGATATTGCTCCGAGAAGTTCTTTTGTCCAATATCTTTTGCATACGCATTTTCAAGTGCAGTTTTGTGTGTTAGTAATCGCAATAAATTTGTAAATTGATTAGCAGAGCGAAAAGGTGTGGCACTCATCAGGATAACCAGTTCCGGTGCTTCAGATTCGTCCCAAAATTTACCAGCAATCATTTGATATGCAGCTTTATATGCCTGCGTTGTATCGCTTGCAGACTCGACAGATTCCCCCCTTAAACCAGCATTACTTGCACAGTGATGACACTCATCGATGATGATAATATTGGGTTTAACTCCTTTGGGTAAATATTTCTTGTCACCGCGCTCAATGTAGCGTTTAGCCGCGTGCATACTAGCAATCCGAATACCTTTTTGACTAGTGCGATCGCCATATTCTCTAAAAGAATCTACAACACTAATAATGCTCTCATCGCTAGAATCTTTAATCACGCTACGCAGTTTTTTCTTTAACATCTTCTGTCAACCCACCGGAAGTTAGATAAAGACAACGAAAATTATCTTTTTGCGTAATTAGTTTATCTCTGAGTATCAAACCCACTTCAATTGTCTTACCTAAACCGACTTCATCCGCAATCAAAATACGCTTAATACGAGACTCATGATTTTTGACATACTGCTGCAATGCCAATTGATGAGGAAAAGGGTCTTTGTCACTAGCAGTAATACGTCCAGAATAAATATTTGCAAGTAATTCTAATGCTCCAAGCCTTAAAACAGTTGCAATCTGGTAATCAGGCTTTAGCTCATTTTCTGCGAGAACACTTTCACCTGCAAAATATGTACGTTCTTCCTTAATAT
>JAAUPE010000034.1 GCA_012034595.1 Calothrix sp. CSU_2_0
TCCGGTGTTGGTGTGGGAGTCGGTGTTGGGGTAGGCTCCGGTGTTGGTGTTGGTGTGGGAGTCGGTGTTGGGGTAGGCTCCGGTGTTGGCGTGGGAGTTGGTGTTGGTGCAGGTATTGCACCGTCGTTAATAGTAATAGTAATGGCATCCTCACCAGGTACAAAGCTGTAGCCAGTTACAGGATTAAGTTTATAAGTAAAGCTTTCTGCTCCTTCCACCACATCGTCTTTAAAGATGGGTAATGTAACTGTTGCAGTTTGTGCATTTAACCTCAAAGTTACACCACTGGAGGTTGCATTAGCTCTTACTAAACGAGCGCCATCAAATTTTGTTTCTGTGCTGAAAACATCAAATTCAGAGAGCGATCGCGCTACACCACTATCAAATGTAACTTCTAATCCTCCTGCTGGTGGTGGTTCGCTTAGTTTGAATGTCAAAACTAGCTTGTCGTTATTTGCTTCAACTAATGTAGTCGGACTAGCAGTAAAACTAATAGTCGGCGTTGGTGTAGGAGCCGGGGTTGGTGTTGGAGTCGGTTCCGCGTTGGTGTAGGAGCCGGGGTTGGTGCTGGTGTTGGTTCCGGCGTTGGTGTAGGAGCCGGAGTTGGTGCTGGTGTTGGTTCCGGTGTTGGGGTTGGTGCTGGAGTTGGTTCAACCTGACTGGGATTATCATAGAAGTTGACAGTCGCAGAACTGCTACTTCCATCAACTGTATAACCTGTACCTGGTTGAACAGTATAGGCTACGCTTTGCTTTCCTTCAGCAATCCCATCATCAAAAACAGGTGCGCTTACTGTAGCAACTTGCGATTTGATGTTGAAGAAAAATCCTGTAAAGTCAAAGTCTCCTTCTGGTACATCGCCACCACTATATTCAAGTGCAAATAAGTCAAGTTGATTTAATGACTGAGCAATATTACCTTTTAGGTATACTCTTACACCTTCAGGTGGTGGTGGTTCGCTTAATTCAAATCTAAAGGTGAGTAAAGTACCTTGGGTTTCAACAAGAGTTGCAGTGTTGGTTGTAAATTTAACTGTTGGCATAGTTATTTATGTTGCGAGTAGGACATATCCAACTTGTATTGGCTGTGTTCAAGCGAAAAAATTGACCGATTCCGAAAAAATAATACATTGTATCTCTGTAGAAATATCATGGCATACCTATAACCAACAGCAGCCAAAACCTACCACTAGCAAATGTTTAGCTTTTATGCAGTTAATATAGTTGCTGCTTAAAAAACAAAAACAGAAACAGTAGCCGTTCAGGAATTTCTGATGCCGTTTAATATATGCCCAATTCGATTAATTTCTACACCCAATGCTAAATCACGCTTTACATACTTTTCCCAGCAAACAAGTTGGATTACTTATTGAGAAAAAGTATTGATAGGCATAGCCCACACTTACAAGGTTAACACTCCCAAAGCTTAAATGGACACATGTTTGTGAAGTTTACGTAAAGTATTTGCGCTTGAATATGCTCTCAGATGGTATTTATAAATTCAGGGTGAGGATGAAAGAAAGCGGGTTTGCTTGTAACTGAACACAGTAATTTCCGATTATCACTAAGCAGAAACAAGATTTCTATACGAATGGTACTAATATAAGCCGAAACTCTTATTTAGCTTCGTTTCCAGACTCCAGAGGAACCCTGCCTCCGGTCAATCAAGAAGGAGGCAGGGTTCCTCCAAGGAGCGGTTCCCAGCCTGGAGCCTGGGAAGCAGTCAGGGTAAGGGCTGTGTCTTAACTTAGTGCCATTCATTTCTAGACAAAATGAGAAGCTTTATATTTCTTTTATAAACACGCTCTCGGAAAAATTATTGATGCTGTGCAAATTTTGCACGAAGAATGCAATAATCATTAGTTGATTTTACTGCCTAATTATAAATTATTGCTATAAATATTACTTGATTTTGTTTGAATTTATCGGTATGGTATTCGGTAAAGAGTCTTCAACTTTTTGTAAGGTAGGCACTGCATATCCAATCAGCCCTACTAACATAACGCAAATTGCCATCATCACAAATAGCACAGTGATACCAGAACCAACCCCAGTGCCGAAGAAATTTCCCAAAATTGGTGCTAAGTTTCCAGTTGGTTGCATGGCTGGCTCAAAGATTTTATCAGCTAAAAAGCCAGCAATTAATGGCGCGATCGCAGAAACAGCGATACCAATAAGTTGATCTGCGGCTAATACTCGTCCTTGAAGTTCGGTTGGTATTTTTGTATACCAAATTGCATTACTCGAACTGTAAAACATGGGCATGAGCGCGGTAGTTAAAAAATGAGAAACCATCCATACCGGGGCTGTTGAGGCAATACCAAGGATAATTTTAAAGAAACCATGCCCAATAAAACCGAGTAACATTCCGTGGATGCGGCGTTGAAATCCTCCCCAAACCCCAATGATGATAGCACCTACCACACCCCCAATGCCCGCAGCAGCAGTGACAGTACCGAGAATTTCCGAGTTGCCACCTGTACGAGCAAGAATCATCGGGCTATAGAGGGCTTTGGTGATATCGTTGGGTATGGCAAATAAAGTAAATGCGATCGCCATTGCGGTTAAGGAAGGATTTGCCCAAATGTATCGAAAGCCAAAGGTTAGTTTTTGCCACAGGGTTTCTGTTGTTTCTATATCATTATTCTCGTTGATTATTTTTATGGGAGACGGTTGAGGAATTTTGACAATAAATAATGTGACAAAGGCAGCAACAAAGGTGATTAGATCGATCCAAAATATACTTTGCAAGCCAAAACGCGGATACAGAAACCCGGCTAAAGCAGGAGAAAAAATTGCTGCACCATAATTAACCGCGCTACCTAAGCTTTCGGCACGGGTATATTGTTCTTGGGGAACTAGCAGAGAAATCGAAGCTGAATAAGCCAGGATTTGTAACTGTCCAAAGGCTCCATACAGGCTAACTATGACGTATAAATGCCATACCTGTAGCTGCTGGGTGAGATATAATAATGCCACTGCCAAAGTACACAAAAATGCTGCGGTTTCACCCAAAAGCATCAAATATCTGCGATTGTAGCGGTCTACAGCAATCCCGGCAACAGTGGTGACTAAGAGTTTTGGGAGTTGGGCAAAAAAACCAACTAATATCAAAGCTGTTGCTGAACCTGTTTTTTCCCATACCCAAATTGTCAGCGCGAACACTGTCATAAAACTGCCGACGGTTGATACCATCTGCCCCAACCAAATGATTATAAAAGTTCGCATTTTGGGTTTTTACACTATTGAGCAACACATCCAGGATATGAGACGCGATGTATCATATCATGTTCGGTAAATTAGTTATAAAACGTCATTGCGTAGTTTACTTCCCCGCAGGGGTATGGAACCTGCGATTGCTTCACTTCGTTCGCAATGACAAGTGTTTATCCGAACTTGATATCACATCTCTACAGCATTTATCGGTGAAATTCTTTTTTTTCCAGTTGATGTTATTTGCTCCTCCTAAATTCTGACCCATGACTCCTGACTTAAAATTCAAATGAGATGCTGCCAGATACGGTAAAAGGCGCACCAGGGACTACACGGACGATATCACGCGCACCCTCAAAGTATTCTTTATCAAAGAGGTTTTGGAAATTTAGGGCAGCACGGAAGTTGTCACGTCGATAAAATATTGATGCATCGGTGCGCCAATATCCAGGTAAGGTAAAGGTATTGAGTAAGTTACCTTGTCGTTCACCTTGGTTGAAAACACCAACCCCAACACCTAATCCTTTTAAGCTACCAGATTGTAATTCGTAGCTAGTCCACAACCCGAATGCATTTTTGGGGACATTTTGCAACTGTTTACCGTTAAAGTTAGTACGATTATCTTCACTAATTTCGGTATCAGTATAGGAATAGCTAGCTGCAAGGTTCCAACCGGGGACTATTTCACCAGCTACATCTAACTCAATCCCCCGACTGCGTTGTTTCCCGATTTGGATTTGTGACAGGGGTTCGCTTAATCCTTGAGCGGCTACATTAGTACGTTCCAGATTGTAAAATGCCAGAGTAGCAGAAACGCGATCGCCTAAATCAGCTTTCACCCCAACTTCGTATTGAGTTCCCCGTTCGGGTTTAAATGGTTCACCAATTAAAGATTCTCCGGTTTGTTCATTTACAAGAATGCGAGTTCTGCCGATAACGGGGGTAAATGACTTGCTGTAACTGGCATAAAATGATAAGTTTTCGCTCGGCTTAATGACTAAACCAACACGAGGACTAAAGACACTATCATTACGTTCAAAGCTTTCGTCAGGGTTGAGTAAATCTTCGTATCTTTGTTCAGAAAAATCAAAGCGACCACCCAATACAAAGATAATATTTTTGCTGAGGGAAATTTGGTTTTGGGCGTACAAACCTATGGTATTTTTCCGAATATCTGTGTCACCAAAGGGAATTGAAAATCGACCCAGACTTTGAGGACGATAAACGGGATTGAAAATATCAATTGCGGCTAATTGGGTAAAGTTAATTTTGTCTTTTGAGCTTTCTCTGGCAACATCAACACCAAATAATAATTCGTGTTTAATACTTCCTGTATTGAACTTACCCGATAAATTGGTGTTAAAGGAAATACTTGACAAACTACTGGGATTGTCTACCAAAAAACGCCTGACTGTACGTCCATCGCGGTTTAATCCATCTGGTGTTCCAGAATTAGAAATGGGTATTACTCCTGTATTTTCGGGAATATCTAAAGATGAACCAGAAAATTCATTTCTGATTGTCCAATCTGGACTCAAGCGATGCTCTAATTGATATCCCAAGCGAGTTACAGTTGCTTCACTTTGAGACAAAGATGGTTCACCTAAGTTAGCATTGAGGGGAACTTTACCTCTGGGATTGTCAATTACTGTCCCCGATGCTGGTAAATCGGGTGCTGTATTGAAAGATTGATATTTGAGATATTCAATGTCAGCAATTAATGTTGTATCTTTCGTACCAATTAATCTCACGCTGGGAGATATAAAAAAGGAATTATTATTTTCAAATTTTTTAAAACTTTCAGCGCTTTGATAAGCTGAATTTAAGCGGTAAGCAACGCCATCTTTACCTAATGGTCCAGAAATATCGATGCTGGGACGATGTAATCCAAATTGTCCAACTTGATATTCAACTGAGTAGAAAGGTTCATCTAGGGGCTTTTTTGTGACTAAGTTAACTACCCCTCCTAAATCTCCCCTACCAAACAAAACTGATGCTGGACCTTTTAAGAGTTCTACTCGTTCGACGTTACTAATTTCACTATTAAAACGCAGGGTTTCATCCCTAATTCCATTCCGCAAAATATTAGTTGATTCAAAACCACGAATTACTGGGTTTAAAGCAGGTGCTTGGGAAGAAGAACGTCCTGTATTCGCACTACTTGTATTTTTGAACACTTCCCCAATACTCCGTGTTCCTTGGTCTTTGATAATCTCTTGGGGAATAACTTGAATTGCTTGGGGAACGTTAATGATTGGGGTATCGGTACGAGTACCAATCGATGAATTCGGAACTCTATAAGTTGGTCGTAATTGTTCCCCAACAACGCTGAGTTCGATTGGTTCTTCTGGTTCTTCTGGTTCTTCTGGTTTGGTACTACTTTCCGGTGGTTGGGGTGTTTCTGTTGGTTGTGGAGTTAGTGTTGGGGATGGTGTTGGTGTTTCGGTTGGTTGTGGAGTTGGGGTTGGTGTTGGTGTTTCTGTTGGAGTTTCAGAAATAATATCGACTGAGAATTCCTGACCTTTTTGACGAATGTTAACCTTGGGTAGATTTTTTACTCCTGTGACTTCAATTTCAACTGTATTAGGGTCAACCTGACTAATAAATATCTCAGCAATTTCAGCAGTAGGATTTTTGGTAACGAAAGATTTCCTTCCTGTGAGTTGAAGTTGGGTATTGGGAATTGTGACGATAAAGGTTTTATCTTCAACGCTTGTTTTTGGAATTAAAGATGCTTGTTGGGGAATTTTTAAAACAATTTCTATACCTTTGTCAGTGTCATAAAGTTCCACATCCGTGATGGGAACTGGAGCCGCTAAAACTGGCTGTGATGCTAAAAGACTTATGATGCTGGAAGCTCCAACTGATAACCGCCAATTATCCCATGCCATACTTCCCTACTTCCTCTTTTACAAAATCAATTTGGTTTGGAATGACAGCAAAACCCTCGAAAGCTTCACTCCTCAATTTTAGGGAGTATTTTTTTTGCTTATCTCTGCTGTGATTTTTTTGACCTTCATATTCTCACCACATTAACGGACAAATTTCAAGCTTTCTGATGTCTTTGCGAAGAAATCAGTAAAGATACTCATAATAGTCCGCTCTCGTATCTTGATGTTGGCACTTAAAGACATACCTGACTGTAAAGTTATTTTGCGTCCGTTAACTGTAAGGGATTGGTTATCGAGTTTGACTTTGGCAGGAAAGGTATAGTAGGGCTGAATTTGGGTTGGTGGCAGAGCATCGGAACCAATCCAAGTGAGAGTACCTTTGATATCACCAAATTCGCTGTAGGGAAACGAATCAATCCGCACATCAACCCGCATTCCTTCTCGCACAAAGCCAATATCTTGGTTAGTTATGGAAACTTTGGCAACTAAATCTGTCTCCGGGACAATTTTGAGGACGGGTTCGACGGAATTTGTCACAAAACCGGGAGTATTGGCTTTGAGGTCGAATACTATTCCATCTACGGGGGATTTGACGACGCTGTACTTGAGGTTTTGACTTGCTTGGCTGATTTGACTGTCGATTTCCGCAATACGTTTATTGTTCTCGACAATAGCTTTAGTCAATTGACCGTCAATTTCGGCGATTCTTTGACTATTGGTGGTGATCCGAATAGTTAAATCCCTTTTATCTATAGCTTGGGTGTTTTCCACCTTTGCACCAGCTTGGGCGATCGCAGCTGCTAAACGAATTTTTTCTTCTTGAAGTTGTGCAATTTCTGCACGATTGCTATCTACTTCTTGTTGCTGGTTTAAATATTGAATCCTACTAATACCCCCTTCTACGGCTAATATGGTTAAATCTGTAAGAATTTTAGCGTTGATTGCCAACTTTTTTTGATTAGCTTGGAGTTTTATCTCTGCTTGGGTGAGTTGTTTTTGCAACTGGTTAATCTCTAATTTGGCTGCTGTTACTCGCGATGTCGCTTCTTGTTGTTCGGATGTAACTCGTTGCTGTTGTTCCCCACTTAAGGACATGCCGTTAGTTTTACCATCAAATTGCGCTTGAAATAGTCGATTTTCCGCAGTTAATGCCGCTCGACTTTTTGTCAGACTGACAAATTGCGGCGGAATTGGGACGCTAGGCAAGGATTGTTCTTTGCCTGTTATTTGCGATTGATAAAATTGATTTTCCTGTTGTAAGGAAGCGTAAATTTTCTTTAAAGATGCTAATTGGGATTGGGAAACTGTTGGGTCTAAGCTTACAAGTAAATCACCTTTTTTGACTCGCTGCCCATCTTTGACATGGATAATTTTTACCACACCTTCGATGGGAGCTTGCACTTCTTTAACATTTCCTTGGGGTTCTAATTTCCCTTGGGCTGGAATTGCTTCTTCGATTTTGGCGACGCAAGCCCAAATAACTGTACCTGCTGTCACAATCATTAGTGACCACAAAATTGCCCGCGACCAAGAGGAGGATTGTTTGACCATCAGGGGATGTTCAAAGGAAGAATCACCAAGACTATTGTTAGGTGCTGTTGGGGGTGGTGGTGTTGGAGGTTGTGGGGAGTTGACTCTGCCGTTTTGTTGGGCTGTTGCGGTATTGCTATCTTTAGTCATATTTAATACTGATAGAAGTTGCGTAATTAGTAGTGCGGGCATCTTGCCCGCTTCTTTTTTCTGCTCGCTTCAGAATTTGAATTAAATAAAATACAAATATTGATTGTATAGATTGATTTCGAGTTAGGCTCAACCTACAAAAAATTGTATGTTAATAAATCCTCTTTCCTTATTCTGCGATCGCTTCTTGCTGTTTATACAAACAGTAGTAAAGTCCTTGCATGGCGATTAATTCGTCATGGGTTCCTTGCTCGGCAATCATCCCTTTTTCCATCATCAAAATTAAGTCAGCATGACGAATTGTAGCGAGGCGATGGGTAATAAAAAATACTGTACGTCCTCGGAGTGCTTGCTGTAAGTTCTGACAAACTTGGCGTTCGCTGTTGTAATCTAAAGCACTGGTTGCCTCATCCATAATTAGCAAGCGGGGATTTTGGAGTACGGTGCGTGCGATCGCAATTCTTTGGCGTTGTCCTCCTGATAGTGCGGAACCTCTTTCACCGACGCGGGTGTTGTAACCCATTGGTAAAGCCATAATAAAATCATGGGCATAGGCGACTTTGGCGGCATTAATGATTTCTTCTGCTGTCGCATCGGGGTTGTTGAGGGCGATATTTTCTTGGACGGTGGTATCAAATAATAGGGTATCTTGTAGTACCATGCCGATTTGTCGCCGCAAGGAATACAGTTCTACTTTGTGGATGTCGTAACCATCGATGAGGATTCTGCCGTTTTCTGGGTCGTATAATCTTGGTAAAAGTTTGGTTAAGGTGCTTTTTCCGGCTCCACTTTGCCCCACTACACCAATAAATTTACCGGGAGCAACATCAAGGTTGAGGTTATCGAGTTGCAAACCGGGACTGTTGGGGAAGCGGAAGGCAATATTTTCGTAGGTGACTGCTCCCTGAATTTCGGGCATGGGAATATCTTGACGGTTGTTTTCTCCCGTTTCTTGGGGTGTGTCAAGAATATCACTTAATCTTTCTAGGGATAGGGCAGTTTCTTGGAAGTTTTGCCACAGTTGTACTAAGCGTAATAGTGGACTGGTGGTGTATCCAGCGATAATTCGGAAGGCGATTAACTGCCCCAGGGTTAATGTTCCTTGTAGAACTAAATAAGCCCCTACCCACAGGAGTAATAAGCCTGATAGTTGATTGAGAAATTTACTGATGGAGCCTGCGGTTGTTGAAGTCAGGGCAGTTTTAAAGCTATCGGCAATGTAGTGAGCGTATTTATCTTGCCATTTCCAACGCGATCGCAGTTCGATATTTTGAGCTTTGACTGTTTGGATTCCGGAAACGACTTCCACGAGGTAGGATTGGGTTTCAGCGTTGCGTTCGGCACGAGCGCGGGTTTGTTGGCGAATTATTGGGGCGACAATTACCCCTAACATGGCGAATAAAGGGACTGTTGCCAATGCTACTAAGGTTAACAGCCAACTGTAGTACACCATCACCACGATGTAGATAACCGAAAATACGGCATCTAAAACCACTGTTAAAGCTGTACCTGTGAGGAAGGAGCGAATATTTTCTAATTCGTTGATGCGGGTGGAAAGTTCCCCCACAGGACGCTTTTCAAAGTAACGTAGGGGTAATCGTAGCAAATGGTCGATTACCTGGGAACCCAACGCCATATCAATGCGGTTGGTGGTTTCGACAAATAGGTTGGTTCTCAGGGTGGTAATAATTGCTTCAAAAATTGCCGTGACAACCAGTAAACTTCCCAGTACATTCAATGTGGCGGGGGAGTTTTGAATTAGGACTTTATCGATGATTACCTGGGTAATCAAAGGATTTGCTAAACCAAAAATTTGGACGAAGAAAGAAGCAATTAATACTTCGGATAGTACCCGACGGTATTTGGAGACGAAGGGTAAAAACCAACTTAAACCAAAACTTTTTTGGGGAGTTGTTTGAGTTGGTTGCAGCAGAAGTATTTCTCCTTGTTGTCCCCAGGTTTCAATAAAGGTTTTCGGTTTGTAGCGTTCCATCCCTTTACCTGGAACCCCTAGCACCAATTCGCGATCGCTTGCTGAGTAAAGTACCGCAAAACGGTTCTGCCATTGCAACATCACCGGAGTTTGCATCCGAGTAATTGCCACTGCGGGAACCATTGCCATTTGTGCCTGTAAACCCAGCATTTCCGCGACGGAACCGCATAATTGTAGGGGAATAGTGCCTAAACGTTGCTGTTGACTTAGCAATACCCGACGCACCACATCCCGACGGAAGGGTATATTCCAATACTGGCTCAACATTTGGAAACAAGCTAGAGCTTCATTTAGTTCCCCCCGTCCAGTCACATAGGGATATTTAATCTTTCCGACTGTTTGGATTTCGAGGGCGGGTGGTTGTTCGGGGGCTAAGGGTATATCATCAAAGGAGCTTTCTTCTGTTATGGTTGCTATGGCTGTGGGTGCAGGTGTTGCTTGAAAAGAAGTAGGGGGAATGCCAACTAATCTAGCCGTACCACTTTCCACCTGTAAAGTTTGTTTTCCTGCTGATGGTTCAATGCGATCGCCGATGGCAAAGTTAGTATTTCCACTACTGAGTAACCATGTGCGATTGGGTTCAAGTTGATTCAGGTGAGTTTTTCCCTTGGGTAAATTCAAAATCACCGCTTGGGATATCATTCTTCGTGTCGCAGCTACCAAGTCAACATTACCCAAAGCCTGACGTTGAACTTCCAAACTCAGTAAGTCAAATAATTCCGGGAATGTACAATTTTGTGTCAGTGCATTAGCAAAATCAGTCTCCTGCTGCAACAAACTGCGGAATGCGATCGCAGGAATCATCAAACACACTACTTCCGTAGAAGCAATTGCTGTTTCACAAGAAATTCCCCGCAGCAAACTTACCCAACCGATGATAGCTCCAGGTTGAAGTAATTCCAATGTGTCCGGCAATGATGACTCAGATGCATAAGCAATCGAGCGTGCTTGTCCTTGATAAATAATTGCCACCTGAGCAGGTATACTTTCTTTGACTGCGATCGCTTGTCCCATTCGGTAACGCAAAAGTTCAACTTTTTGGGTCAGTCGCGTCAGGGTAGCAGCCGATAAGTGATTAAATGGTGGTGTGGTTGTGAGAAAATCTACGACGGAAATACTAGAAGTAGTCATTCGATTTTGGATTTTAGATTTTGGATTTTGGATTGGATATTAGTGGTTTGGTAATTCGTAATTACTTATTACCTTGCTGTCACAACTTCTTGTTGCCGCGATTTATTTAATAACCCTTGTAAAGACTCCTCCAACCACTTCTGAAATAATCCATCTAGCAGTTTCTTCCGGGTTGATTCATCCAACTTCGCAGGAAGCATCTGCTCTAACCGCACAATCACAAACCAATCTCCCAAACGACTCGGTGGTAAAAGTTGTCCCGGTTGACAAGCTCTGAGTTTCGCTGCAAGCTGGGGATGGGGTTGACTCAAAGCCATTGGACCAATTAACCCACCCGATTGTGCTTCCATTCCTTGGGAATATTCGCGGGCTAATTCGGCAAAGGATTGTTCACCAGCTTTAATCCGAAAATAAAGCTCTTGGGCTGTTCCGATTTCGCGGGTACGCAGCAAGGAATACACAACTTGGTCTAAATGGGGTTTTTGTGTCATAAAATGTGACTCTAATTTATTCCCCCAAGTTGCTAACTTGTACTTTTCCACAAGTAGCGATCGCGTTGCCAATTTAAGTAGCTGTGTGTCTGTCATTCCCTGGACTTGCAACCAAGTTTGTCGTTGCGACTCTTCAGCAAGATTGTGGGTTTGATAAAATTGCTCTCGCGCTTCCTCTAGTTCTTCTGGGCTACAATTAATGGTGGAAATTGCCTGGTCTATCAACAACTCGCGGTAAAGCTGGGGAAGCATCTGATAACCTGCGAGCAAGGAAATTAATTCTGGAGTCTCTATAGTTTGTTGACGTAGTTGCTCAAGATAGTCAATACAAAGATTTGTCATAACTTGAAAAATATTTCCGCTTGCATATTTGGAGAAAAGAAAGTTGCGACCTAAATCATCATTGAAAATGTCGCGTTCGATGCACATATACTCTAATGCAATGTCGCGATTTGGCATATAATAATCGCGCCATGCAGAATATAAAAATCCCTGATTTATCGTTTGTAGATGGTTTACCAGAAGGTATTACAGCAGATTGCAATTACGTGAGTTAGAGTCAATCAGCCCATAAAGCTTTTTTACTCCTGAATTCTGGATTTTGCTGCTGTATGTCTGTTTTTCAATTTAGATACTGATGTAATTTAAGATATAAAAGCTTTTTGTCCATAAATTTCCCTAAATTTTGCTGATTATGACTCGATAAAATACGTTTTTTAGTGATTTGTATTATATACTACAGCAACTAAATTTTTCTCCTAGCAGATGTTAATGAAAGCAGATTGAAAATTCCAGTAACCTTACTGAGAAGTTTTATTAAAAATAATATATCCTATATTTTACAGTTGCGATTGTAAAAAATGATACTTTTTCAAAGTCAGACTCGATATTGGTTTTCTTCAATTAGAGGTTTGTAGAAAACTCTGGAAAATAGAGAATGGACAATTTGACCATAAATCTCTTGATGTCATGCGATCGCCCTAGTTGACGCGGGTATCTTCCCCCACTACTATTGAGGATAAAAATCTTCAAAAAAAGCGTCAGTCCCTTCTAGGGTGAGATTTTAGCCAAAAATAATAATCATATTAAGTTAGATTAGAAAGTAAATGACTTTTAAACTGGCATCTCGACACTATGTTCAAAATCAGAGCAATTCTGTATACTGACAGTATTAGTAGATAAACTGAGTTATTCCCATCATCTGGTGGAAAGTGCAAATTTTTCACAAATCCGCTCAATTTCACCCCACTCAGGCTTAATTGATGTATTATGATTTCCAGCAATCGAGAAATATTCTCAACAATCAAGTATAAATTGACGACGCTGATCGATGTTTTGCAGGCACAGGTGCAAAAACAGGCAAATTCGACTGGTTTCTATTTCTGGCAAGATCGAGAAAATCTGAAGTTGAGCTATGGGGATTTAGACAAACAAGCAAAGGCAATAGCATCTCACCTGCAAGCTAAATTTAGTCAGGGAGAGCGAATATTATTGATGTACCCGCCAGGATTGGAACTAATTGCGGGGATAATGGGTTGTATGTACGCGGGGAAAATCGCAGTTCCAGTTTATCCACCACGACGCAATCGGAATTTGGCGAGGTTATTAGCAATTGCTGAAGATGCTCAAGCTAGGGCAATTTTGACAACTGTAGGGTTAGAGGAATCTTTGCAAGTTTTAGAAGAGCATAATTTACCAATAATTGCCAGCGATCGCATTTCTGGGGAGCTGGCTAATAATTGGCAAAATCCAGGGATCGATGCCAATAGTATTGCTCTATTGCAATATACATCTGGTTCCACTGGCAAACCAAAAGGGGTAATGCTCAGTCACGGAAATCTTTTACATAATTTGGAGCAAATTTATCAAAGCTTCGGACATTCAGCCAATAGTCATGTTGTTAGTTGGCTGCCACCTTACCATGATATGGGTTTAATCGGGGGAATTTTCCAGCCTTTGTATGGTGGTTTTCCGGTGACTTTAATGGCTCCTGTTAGCTTCCTGCAAAAACCTATCCGTTGGTTACAAGCGATTTCCCAAACCCGTGCAACTACTAGTGGTGCGCCAAATTTTGCCTATGAAATCTGTTTAAATATTTCTCCAGAGGAATGTCAAGGTTTGGATTTGAGTAGTTGGGAATTAGCATTTACTGGAGCAGAGCCAATTAGAGCGCAAACATTAGCAAAATTTGCTACCAAATTTGCTCCTTACGGGTTTAAAAAATCGTCCTTTTATGCTTGTTATGGATTAGCGGAAGCGACTTTGTTTGTGACTGGGGGTAAAAAAAGTCAAGCACCAATAGTTGAGACTTTAATTAAAGAACAAAACACGACAAAAACAATCGTTAGTTGTGGTTTTCCAGGGGGAGAGCAAAGGGTTATTGTTGTTAATCCCCAATCCCGACAACAATGTGTAGATGGGGTAGAAGGGGAAATTTGGATTTCTGGTGCAAGTGTTGCTCAAGGTTACTGGAATCGTCCAGTGGAGACGGAAGAAACTTTCAAAGCAGTTTTAGCATCGGGAGAGGGGAAATTTTTACGAACTGGGGATTTGGGGATTTGGCAAGATGGGGAATTGTTTGTGACTGGACGGATAAAAGACATAATTGTGATTCGTGGTGGCAATTATTATCCCCAAGATATTGAAGCAAGCGTTGCTCAGTGTCATGAGAGTTTGAGTAAAACATGGGGAGCGGCTTTTAGTATTGAGATTGATGGTGAAGAGAAATTAGTTATTATTCAGGAAGTGGAAAGAAATGCTTGGAGAACCCTGGATACTACCTCAATTATTTTAGCGATACGTTCAGTTATTTCCCGCGAACATCAGTTACAAGTATACGCGATTTGTCTGCTCAAACCTAGTAGTATTCCCAAAACTTCGAGCGGAAAGGTACAAAGGTATGCATGTAAGGAAGGATTTATTCACGATAGTTTGGATGTAATATATCGATGGCAATTAGGGGAACGGGAGCAAGATTCTTTGCCTGATATCTATACGGAAAATCCCTGGAAAGATGCTTCGTTACCTCAGCATGACAAGAATCAACACAAAAGTGAACCTCTAATTCACTGGTTGCGAGATTATGCCAGTCACCATATTAATTCTCGACTGATTGACGAACGTCGTTGTATTCCCCCCCATGTTGTCTTGGATTTTGGGAATCAGGGATTATTGGGAATGCAAGTACCACCTAGTTATGGTGGTTTAGGTTTGGGAAATTGCGACACTCTGAGGATACTCCAGCAATTGGGAGCTATTGACACCACATTAGCTTTGTTTGTGGGATTGAATAATATTTTGGGGATTCGTCCCCTATTGCTCCACGGTTCCCCCTCTCTAAAAGCAGAATTATTACCGATATTAGCCACAGGTAGGGAATTAGCAGCATTTGCTTTAACCGAAGCTGGTGCGGGTTCCAATCCCCAAGCGATCGCATCTCAAGCCAAACCCGACAAAAATGGTTGGTTATTGCGAGGTGAAAAAATTTGGAGTGGTTCTGCTGCTTGGGCAGGGGTAATAAACGTGTTTGTCCAGCAGCCAAACCAAGGGATGAGCGGATTTGTGGTGCGTCGTGGTACTCCAGGATTGCGTCAGGGTAAGGAAGCTTTGACGATGGGAATGCGGGGAATGATCCAAAATACTGTGTATCTAGAAGATGTCCCCGTTACCCAAGACCAAGTTTTGGGTGAAATTGGCTCTGGGATGGCGGTAGCACAGGATGCAATGATGTACGGAAGACTTGCGATCGCATCAGCTTGTGTGGGGGGAATGAAGCGTTGTGTACAGTTAATTTGGCGCTATGGTTCTCGTCGGCAAGTTGCTACCGGGAGGTTGCTGGAGCATTCAATTGTGCTACGTAATTTAGATGAGTTGATGAATGCCATTACTGTAGTCGAAAACCTCGTCACAACAATGGGTAAATTGTTAGATCGGGGTGTAAATCTACCTGTAGAGGCATATACAGCTTGTAAAATTACTGCACCAGAATTTTATTGGCAAGCCGCAGATTTACTGATTCAAACCTTGGGAGGACGAGGTTACATCGAAACCAATATTGCACCGCAAATTCTTAGAGATGCGAGGGTTTTAAGGATATTTGAAGGACCAACGGAAACTTTATGTGGGTTTTTGGGTGCTAGTGTATACAAGCAAGGGAAAGCGATCGCTAATTTTTTGACTCATACTTTGGGTACTGGAGAAGTCGCGCAACGGTTAGCTTATGCTGTTGAGCAAGTTAAGGATCGATTTGCTTGTGGCTTGGGTAATAATAACTTGATTATCGAACGTTGGGTTTATCATCAATTGGGTGAATTAGCCAGCATTGGAATATTATGGGGTGCGATGCAGAGAAACATCGACACATCAAATCAACAAGCAATGTTTTGGATTAAGAACAGATTTGAGGTGAAAATTGAGCAAATCCTGAGTTTTTCACCCGATAATTTACCATTAGCAGATTTAGAAATAGCATCCCACAGAATTTATGAATATACCCAAGAAATCGGTGATATCGAACAAACCTTACCAGGGGAAGAACATCATCTAGATGAGTTATTACGTAAATCTGTTCATAACCCATCCAACCCATCCCCCACAGAAAATAACCCCAAGAACAACAATGTAGAGACGCGATACATCGCGTCTCCATCCTCCCAATCATCCCAAAAAATTCAAACCTGGTTAATCAATTGGTTGAGTCAAAAACTATATATCCAACCTGAAGAAATTGACCCCAATCGAGCTTTTGCAGACTATGGGATGGATTCAGTTATAGCTGTGGAGTTAGCGCAGGATTTACAAGAATGGTTAGGTATTTCCCAAGCATTAGAACCAACTATAGCCTGGAATTTCCCGACAATTGCGGAATTAGCTGGTTATTTAAGTCAAAACCATCAAAATCAAACTGATATCTCGGAACAAATTATCAAAGAACCAGAAAAAAATACCTTAGAAGGATTATCAACAGGAGAAATGGCTGTATTGTTAGCTCAAGAAATTGCGATCGCTAAACAGAGGAGACATTAATGAGTAACTCATCTCCCGAAATAGATTACCAAGCTTTGCTCAAAGATGCACTAGTTTCCATGCGGGAATTACAAGCAGAAATTACAGAAATAGAGCAAAAACAAACAGAAGCGATCGCAATTATCGGAACAGCTTGTCGTTTTCCTGGTGGTGCGAATAATCCGGAAGCATTTTGGCAGTTATTACAGAATGGTGTGAATGCAGTTGGTGAGATACCCAGCGAACGTTGGAATGTGGATGCATACTACGATAAAAATCCAGAAGTGCCGGGGAAAATGTATACCCGTCATGGCTATTTTATCGATGGAGTAGACCAATTTGATGCCCGTTTCTTTGGAATTTCTCCCCGTGAAGCTGCTGGAATTGACCCTCAACAACGGCTATTGTTAGAGGTATCCTACGAAGCATTGGAACGAGCAGGACAATCTCCCCAACAATTAAAAGCCCAACAGTTAAAAGGCAACCGTACGGGAGTATTCATTGGCTTATGTTTCGATGACTACGCAAAATATAGTGTTTTATCTGGTGATAATACTCAGATTGATGCATTTAACAGCTTGGGAAACACCCGCAGTATGGCGGCTGGACGCATTGCCTACTTGTTAGGGTTACAAGGTGCGGTGATACAACTTGATACAACCTGTTCATCTTCCCTTGTCGGTGTACATTTGGCTTGTCAGAGTCTCCGTAATGGTGAATCAGATATGGTTTTGGTGGGGGGTGTGAACTTAATGTTATCCCCAGAAGTGACCATCGGCTTTTGTAAATTAAAAGCTTTAGCACCAGATGGACGCTGTAAAACCTTTGATGCAGCAGCAGATGGATATGGACGGGGGGAAGGTTGTGGTGTAGTTGTGCTGAAAAGATTGTCAGATGCATTAGCAAGTCATGACCCAATTTTAGCAGTGATTCGTGGTTCAGCGATGAATCATGATGGTGCAAGTAATGGATTAACTGCACCAAATGGAACCGCACAGGAAATAGTGATTCGTCAAGCGCTCAAAAATGCACGTTTGCAACCATCACAAATTCAATATGTAGAAACCCACGGAACGGGAACAGTTTTAGGTGATCCCATCGAAGTTTTAGCGTTAGCAAAGGTTTTTGGGGAAGGTAGAAGTTCAAATAATCCATTACAAATTGGTTCGGTGAAAACCAATATTGGACATTTAGAAGGTGCTGCGGGAGTTGCTGGATTAATTAAACTAATTCTCGCATTACAACATCAACAAATTCCGCCACATTTGCATTTTCAGCGACCAAATCCATACATTCCTTGGGATAAATTAGCTGTTAGGATTCCTACGGAGTTAACACCTTGGCAATCGACATCTCAAAAGCAAAGATTAGCGGGAATTAGTTCTTTTGGGATGAGTGGAACGAATGTACATGTAGTTTTAGAAAATATAGAAAACCTCTCTCTAAATCGCGCTCGTACAAGGAGAGAGACTTGGAAATCGAATAAAAATAATATAAATAATTCTCTCAATATATTGACACTTTCTGCGAAAACTCCCCAAGCTTTGCAAGAATTGGCTGAGAGATATATAAATTATTTGGAAGAGCAATCAGATACGGATTTTGATAACATTTGTTTTACTGCAAATATTGGGCGATCGCACTTTAATCACCGTCTTGCATTAGTTGCTAATTCCTGTGTTGATGCTAGGGAAAAATTAATCAATTTCCAAAATACCATCAATCCAGAATTTCATCACAAAAAAATTGCTTTTCTCTTCACTGGACAAGGTAGTCAGTATGAAAATATGGGTAGGGAGTTATACGAAACTCAACCAACCTTCCGTCATCACATCGATAACTGTTGCAAAATCCTCGAATCTCACCTAGATATAGATTTACGTTCCGTTTTATTTGAAAACACAACCCCTAGAGAGAGGCGAAATTTCGCGTCTTTACATCAAACTATTTATACGCAACCAACTTTATTCATCCTCGAATATGCTTTGTGTCAACTCTGGCTATCTTGGGGAATCATACCCAATTATCTCATGGGACACAGCGTTGGTGAATACGTTGCAGCCTGTATTGCTGGGGTATTTAGTCTAGAAGATGCACTCAAACTGATTGCTAACCGCGCTCGTTTGATGCAACAACTGCCGCAAAATGGGAAAATGGTAGTAGTTGCAGCATCAGTAACAGAAATCAGTAAATACCTACAACCCTTTACTCAACAAGTATCTATTGCTGCGATAAACTCACCAGAGAATACAGTTATTTCTGGAGAAAAAAGTGCGATCGCGCAAGCTATCCAAATACTAGAAAATCAAGGTATTAAAATAACTGAGCTTTCTGTCTCCCATGCTTTCCATTCGCCATTAATGGAGTCAATTACCAGTGAATTTATGGAGGTTGCTAGTAGTATTTCTTATTCTCAACCTCAAATTTCCATAGTTTCTAATCTGACAGGAAAAGCGATCGATATAGAAATTGCGAGTGCGGAATATTGGTGTAATCACATCCGTCAAACGGTACAATTTGCTGCGGGGATGCGGACATTAGCGGAGGAAAACTGCGAAATATTTATTGAAATTGGTGCAAAACCGACTTTATTAAGTATGGGAAGAATTTGCCTAAATGAAACAGAAAATCGGATATGGTTAGCTAGTTTGCGTTTTGGACAATCTGATTCCCAGGTGATGTTATCTAGTTTGGCATCACTGTATATCTTGGGAATTGATATTAATTGGCAAAGTTTTTTTGGTGAGGAACCACATCAGAGAATTATTCTACCTACATATCCATTTCAACGTCAGCGTTATTGGGTAGAAAAGGTTATGATAAGAAATCAACATCAGAATTTCTATCAACATCCTTTATTAGGAGATAAATTACAGCTAGCTAATTCTGAAAAGTTATATTTTCAAAGTCAAATAAATCAACATCAACCAAGATATTTACAGCAACATCGAGTATTTGGTAGTGTTGTTATGCCTGCTGCTGGTTATATAGAAATGCTGCTGTCAGCGACTAAAGAAATATGGGAAGTTCATAATTTATCTATCAAAAACATTACTATTAGCCAAGCCTTATTAATTTCTAGCAATAGCAAAATAGCTCTTCAATTGGTGATAGATATTGCTGCTAATGGGACATATCGATTTGAGATATTCAGCAAAGATAATGCTATCCAAAACTCTGCTATTGATACATCATGGATAAATCATGCGAGTGGTTTTATAGATGTCTCTTCAACCCTGACAAATGTAAATAACATTAATTTAGCTGAATTGCAAATCGCATGTCCTGAAAATATCAACATTCAAACTTATTATCAGACTTGTCGAGCATTGGGAATTGATTATGGTGAATTATTTCAAGGCATAAAAAGCTTACATAAAGGAGAAAAGCAAGCTTTAGGAGAAATTTGTTTATCAGAATTAATCACGGAAGTATCTTGCTATCAAATACATCCAGCTTTATTAGATGCTTGTTTGCAAGTTACCGGAGTAGCTTTACTAGATTCACAGGATAAAACAGCGTATTTACCTGTAGGGATAGAACAAATCAATTGGTATAGCAATATCAATTCAAACAATCAGATTTACAGCTACGTCAAACTACGCGATAATCTACACAACTCAACAAATACCTTGCTCGCTGATTTAGAGCTATTTCATTCAGATGGGAGATTAATCGCATCTATTCAAGGATTAAAAATTCAATCAGTTAAAAGTAAAGAATCTAATAACTGGCAAGATTGGTTATATCAAATTGAATGGCAAAAACAACCAATTATTACATCAATAAAAACTCAAGATATTATTAAATCTAATTTATCAATTCAATCAAACTTAGAAACATACATATCTTTAATTACAGACTTAGAAGAGTTGAGCGTCACTGCTATTATCAAAGCATTTCAGCAGTTAAAGTTCCCTTTTCAAATTGGTGAAGAATTTTCTGTCGCTATAGCAATTCAGAAAATGGATATTATTAGTAACCAAGAAAGGTTATTTAATAGACTATTGCAAATACTGGAAGAAGAAGGCTTTTTAAAAAGAAGTGCTGAAAAATGGCAAGTTTTAACTAGATTAAATTATCCCGAAAATATAGACTATTTTACTAAGTTACATCAAACTTATCCGAATGCCACAGCCGAACTTAATTTGCTCAATCGCTGTACCAATAATTTAGCGAAAGTCTTACAAGGTAAAATCGAAGCAGTACAATTATTATTTCCTAACGGAGACTTTAGTGATTTAATCCAACTTTACCAAAATTCACCAATTGCTCAGGTAATGAATAGTTTAGTGCAACAAGCTGTAATGGCAATTGTTGAGCAAATACCATTAGGTAAAACTATCCGCATCTTAGAAATTGGTGCTGGTACTGGTGGAACTACAGCTTATTTACTACCAGAATTATTTTCAAACCAAAAACAGCGAAAATGTGAATACTTTTTCACTGATGTTTCACCTTTATTTTTGAGTAAAGCACAACAACGATTTGCTGAATATTCTAGTGTAAATTACCAACTTTTAGATATTGAAAAATCTATATCTTCCCAAGGATTTACAGAAAATAGTTTTGATATTGTTATTGCTGCTAACGTTATTCATGCCACCCAAAATTTACAGCAAACTGTCACCAATATCAAACAATTATTAGCTCCTGCTGCTTCTTTAGTTCTCTTAGAAGGTGTATATCCAGTTCGTTGGTTAGATTTAATTTTTGGTTTAACTGAAGGATGGTGGAGATTTGAAGATGAGGAATTACGTCCTGATTATCCGCTAATTTCCGCAGAGAAATGGCAGAAATTATTAATGGATGGGGGATTTGATGATTGTGTTTTATTAAATTCTCCAGGAGATAATTTTGCAGAATCTCTACATCAACAGGCTGTAATTATTGGGAAAATACCTATTTATTCTGTACCTGAATATTGGATAATTTTAGCCGATAAGCAAGGAGTTGGTCAGCATTTAGCTACATCTTTACAAGCAAAAGGTAAGAATTGTCAGCTTATTTTCACTGATTCGGATTTACCTAAAGATATCTCTCCATCGCACCTAATTAATCTTTGGGGTTTAGATGTACCTGATACTGATAATTTAACAACAGAATCACTTCATGAATCAGAAAAAACACTTTATGATAGTGTGATGAATTGGTTGCCGAAATTAATATCATTACCAACTCCTTCCCAATGGTGGCATATAACTCAAGGAGCAGTGATTACAGGTTTAGAAAATTCTGGCAATTTAGATAATAATTTAGGTTTAGCAGCATCGATATTATGGGGAATAGCAAAAGTAATTCGACTAGAACATCCAGAATTACAGTGTCATTGTTTAGATTTAGATTCTGGTTATTCACCTCAACAAAAAGTCGATATTTTGTTGCAGGAATTAATCGTAAATTCTCCCGAAGAGGATATTGTTTGGCATGGAAATAATCGATATGTAGCTAGACTTGCTCATATAGATAAAAAAGTTACACAAAACATCTGTACAACAAATTCCGGCAAACAATTGATGATTCATCAACGAGGAACCCTCGAAAATCTACAATTTGAAACCGTGGATCGTCGTTCTCCAAATTTAAACGAAGTAGAAATTTCCGTATTAGCAACAGGATTAAATTTCCGTGATGTCTTAAACGCTTTAGACTTATATCCTGGAGAAGCTGGACTTTTAGGTTGCGAATGTGTCGGTAAAATAGTCGCTATTGGTGCAGAGATTGAAGATTTCCAAATTGGACAAACCGTAATGGCTTTGACAAGTGGCAGTTTTGGGGATTATGTAACCGTAGATAAAGCGATGCTTGCACCCATACCTAATAACTTGAGTGTATTAGATGCGACAACAATTCCTGCTGCTTTTGTTACAGCATTTTACGCTTTACACCACTTAGCTAAAATCAGTAAAGGCGATCGCATTCTTATTCACGCATCTACAGGTGGTGTTGGTCAAGCAGCTATCCAAATTGCCAAGCTAGCTGGTGCAGAGATATTCGCAACCGCAAGTCCAGGGAAATGGAATGTGTTACGCTCTTTAGGTGTACAACATATTTTCAATTCCCGCACTCTCGATTTTAGTGAGGAAATTCTCGCTCAAACCCAAGGAGAAGGGGTAGATATTATTCTCAATTCTCTAACTGGGGATTTCATACCTCGTAGTTTAGCAGTTCTCAAACCCCAAGGGCAATTTATCGAACTTGGTAAAATTGGAATTTGGCAAGCAGAACAGGTACGGCAAATTAAACCAGATATTAATTATTTCCTGGTAGATTTAGTAGATTTGTGCCGACGAAAACCTGAATTAATTCAAAGTATTTTTCAAAATATACTACAGGAATTTTCTAGAAATAAACTCCAATCTTTACCAAAACAAGTATTTCCAATTACACAAGCTATCGATGCATTTCGCTATATGCAGCAGGGTAAACATACCGGGAAAATAGTAATAGAAAATAGGAGAGAAGAGAAAGAAATAAATAGCCAAGGTACTTACTTAATTACAGGTGGTTTAGGTGGTTTAGGTTTGTTAGTGGCTGAGTGTTTGGTCAAAAAAGGCGCTCGTCATTTGGTATTATTGGGACGGAATAAACCCCAAACCGACGCACAATTCCGAATTCAGGAAATGGAAGCAATTGGTGTAAATATCACAGTTGCTCAAGTTGATGTTTCCCAACAACAAGATTTAGCAAATATCTTGACAAAAATCACAGAATCCGGATTCAAACTAACTGGAATTATCCATGCTGCGGGTATATTAGCTGATGCTGCATTACTACAAATGGATTGGCAAAAATTTGAAAAAGTTCTCGCAGCTAAAGTTTTAGGAGCTTGGAATCTGCATACTTTAACTCAACATCAACCTTTAGACTTCTTTGTCTTATTTTCCTCCGCAACTGCCCTATTTGGTTCCCCAGGACAAGCAAACCATGTTGCAGCAAATACCTTCCTCGATAATTTAGCTAGAGTTCGCACGAATCAAGGATTGGCAGGAACGAGCATTAATTGGGGTATCTGGTCAGAAATTGGTTCTGCGACTAAAGCTACTACCCAAATGCAGCAACGGGGAATTAATGCGATCGCACCTAGTCAAGGTATCGAAATTTTTGAGTATCTTTTGTCTCAAAATATTTCTCAAGTGGGGGTTGTACCGATTGATTGGCAAGTATTTGGAGGTGAAATATCTTCTCGATTTGTGGAAAGGTTTTTATATCATCCAGATATATATAATACATCTAAAACAAATATATCTATCCAAAAAGGAACATCATCACAAATATTACAACAGATATCTGTAGCAGGTGAAGATAGCTATGAATTGCTTGATATTTATGTTAGAGGAGAAATAGCCAGAATCTTAGGATTTCAGCTTAATGAAATTAATCCCAAAGCTGGATTTTTTGACTTAGGAATGGATTCATTGACAGCAATTGAATTTAAGAATCGCTTGCAAATTGACTTAGAATGTTCTCTCCCAGCAACTGTTGCTTTTGACTATCCAACAGTGGAAGCATTAGTTAAATATTTGGTAGAAGAAATATTGCAATTAAATTCTCCAGAACATGAATTGATTGTAGTTACAAAGTCAGATGGATATTCGGAATCATTGAGTGAATTATCAGAATATGAACTTACACATTTATTAGCACAGGAATTAAAGGAGTTACAGCAATAAAAATATTAATTAATAATTCATCAATTTTAGAGAGATATATCGTCTCTACATTATAACTAAAAAAATAATATGGAAAATCGTAATTTAATTCAAGATGCTCTGCTACAATTGCGGGATTTGCGAGGTAAACTCAAAGCTGTTAATGATGCAAAGACAGAAGCGATCGCAATCATGGGAATGGGTTGTCGTTTCCCTGGAAATGTTGAAAATCTAGATGATTTCTGGCAATTATTATCCCAAGGGATTGATGCGATTACAGAAATACCAAATAACCGTTGGGATATAGAAAAATTTTATCATTCCAAACCTGGTATTCCTGGTAAAATATATAGTCGCTACGGTGGATTTATTGGGAATTTACAAGATTTTGATGCAGATTTTTTGGCATTTCTCCCCGTGAAGCTGTTTCCATTGATCCACAACAAAGAATTTTATTAGAAGTTACTTGGGAAGCTTTAGAAAATGCCGGAATGATTCCCGAACAACTTACTGGTAATGCAGTTGGAGTATTTATTGGTATTAGTAGTAATGACTATTCTAGCCATCTATTAAATCGTCCTTTCACCGATATAGATGCTTATTTAGCAACAGGGAACTCCCATAGTACCGCAGCAGGTCGTCTTTCCTATACCCTTGGATTTACAGGACCATGTTTAGCTATAGATACTGCTTGTTCTTCTTCTTTGGTCGCGGTACATTTAGCTTGTCAAAGTTTGCGAAATCGAGAATGTGATATTGCTATAGTTGGTGGTGTAAATCGAATTTTATCGCCAGAATTTACAATTAATTTTTCCCAAGCAAGAATGTTAGCTGCGGATGGACGTTGTAAAACTTTTGATGCTGCTGCTGATGGTTTTGTTCGTTCCGAAGGTTGCGGTATAATCGTTTTACAAAGATTATCTGATGCTGTAAATTCACAACGACCAATTCAAGCTTTAATTCGCGGTAGTGCTATCAATCAAGATGGACGCAGTGGAGGATTAACGGTTCCGAATGGTCCATCACAGCAAGCAGTAATTCGTCAAGCTTTAAAAAATAGTTTGGTCAACCCTACTGATATTAGTTATATTGAAGCACATGGAACGGGTACAGTATTAGGAGACCCTATTGAAATTGGTGCGTTAGGTGCTGTTTTTGCAGATAGTCATACCTCCAGTAAACCATTATTTGTAGGTTCAGCTAAAACCAATATTGGACATTTAGAAGCAGCAGCAGGAATCGCTGGATTAATTAAAGTTGTTCTCGCATTTAAACATCAACAAATTCCTCCCCATCTACATTTTCACCAACCCAATCCCCACATTAATTGGGAAAATATGCGATCGCAATCCCTACCACTTCCACAGCTTGGAATAGGGAAAAGAAGCGTTTAGCTGGGGTAAGTTCTTTTGGTTTCAGTGGTACGAATGCTCACGTTGTTCTGGAAGAATCATCAGCAGCAGTTCCAGTTCAAAATGTTCAAAATACAAACAGTATTGAAACTCCTTTCCATCTTCTCACTCTCAGCGCCAAAAGCGCGATCGCACTCCAGCAACTTGCGCTTAGTTTCGTTAATTATCTGACTCAACATCTAAATATATCTTGGGGTGATGTTTGTTTTTCTGCAAATACTGGACGTTCTCTATTTGAGTATCGTTTGACTTTAATTACTGATTCTGTTGAAAATGCTTGTCTGGAGCTTAATAATTTTGCCGATGGAAAACCTACAAAAGTTGTAATTAGTCAAGTAAAATATCAAACTGGTGAGAATTCGATTTTAGATGAAAATTTGTCGATAGAAAATCATGATTATCAGCTAATATTAGCCAATTTAGCAGAGCTTTATAGACGGGGAGTAAAAATTGATTGGCAGGGATTTTATGCAAGTCATCAGCATCAATTTATTGAGTTACCAAATTATCCCTTTCAAAGACAGCGTTATTGGGTAGATGTAGATAGGGATAAATATCAAATAACATCTCAACAATTAGATATACATCCTCTTTTAGGTAAACAATTAAATATCGCTAAGTCAAATAATTATTACTTTGAAAGCCAAGTGAATAATTATCCAGCTTACTTGCAAGAACATCAAGTATTTAACCAGGTAATTTTACCAGGAGCAGCTTATTTAGAAATGATTTTAGCTGCGGTAAAACAAGTGATGGGATGGGATAGTGTTTGTATTCAAGGAGTTTCTTTTCTCCAAGCTTGTATTTTAGATAATAAAATTATTCAGGTAATTCTAACACCACATAACCAAGGTTATGAATTTGAAATTGTCAGTACAGTAAATAATCACCAATCCTTAGAAAATAACTGGATTACCCATGCGATAGGGGAAGTAGGTTTTACTCAACCAGATAATCAATCTAGTGAAATCTTCAACTTGGAAGCAAAGCAAAGTGATTGTACCAAAATTACAGATATCCCTGACTTTTACCAAAAGTTTAAACAAATTGGTATTGATTATGGTGCAAGTTTTCAAGCAATCAATCAACTATGGTCTGGAGAAAATCAAGCATTAGCAGAAATTCACTTACCAGAAGTTTGTAAAAACCATATTGCTGATAGTAATTCCAATAATCCACAATCCATAACCCCAAATCCAACAATCCAAAATCTAACAGTTATTTTAGATGCTTGTTTACAAACAATCGCAGCTATTTTTTCCCATCAACCAACACCATCAATTTACTTACCAATTGGTTTGGATAGTTTCCAGATTTGGGAATTAGTGGGAGAAAACATCTGGAGTTGGGTACAACTACATTCAGTTGAACAAAATTCTCCAGTTTTGATTGCCGATATCCAAATTTTTAACCCAGAAGGAAAAATAATTGGTTGTTTGAATGGATTACAACTCAAACAAGTACAACAGCAAAACCTCTCCAATACAACATTACCAAATTGGCAAGAATGGTTATATCAAGTAGAATGGCGAAATCAACCTCAAATTAATCAGCAAAACCAGGAATATTTGCTTTCTTCTCCAGAACTGATTGCTGAAAATTTAGCACCTAAATTTAGCGAATTACTAAATCAACCGGAAATTCAAACATACGCAGAATTATTACCGCAATTAGAAACCCTTAGTCTTGCTTATATCGTACAAACACTACAAGAATTAGGATTAACTTTTGAGATAGGGGAAAATATCAGCGAACCAGAATTAATTGAAAAAGTTGGAATAGTGCGATCGCATCAAAAATTATTTTCCCATCTATTACAAATATTAGCATCTGCGGGAGTTATCCAACGTCATAATGATTTGTGGTTTATTAAAGAATCCCCTAATTTTGAATCACCACAAATTCAACAAGTTAAATTGAGAGCTAAATACACTTTAGCAATGGCAGAATTAAAATTGTTGGAGCGTTGTGCTACCCATTTGCTAGAAGTATTACAGGGAAAATGTCAACCTTTACAAGTATTATTTCCTAATGGGGATTTAACTACACTCACACAATTATATCAAGATTCTCCAGGAGCTAAGGTAATGAATACTTTAGTTCAGCAAGCAGTAATTGCAGCAATTGAAAAATTACCACTAGGAAAAACTATCAGAATTATCGAAATTGGTGGAGGAACAGGAGGAACCACAGCAAACTTATTACCACAACTCGTCAATTACCCTGTTGAATATGTTTTTACCGATATTTCCCCATTATTTTTAACCAAAGCACAACAGCAGTTTTCCGAATATAATTTCGTTACTTACCAAAATCTAAATATCGAACAATCAATATTATCGCAAAGCTTGAATAATCATAGTTTTGATATTGTTATTGCCGCTAATGTTCTCCATGCAACCTCAGATTTAAGTCAAACAATTATCAATGTAAAATCATTACTCAAAAATCAAGCCTTATTAATCCTATTAGAAGGTACTCGTCCATCAACTTGGCTAGATTTAATCTTCGGTTTAACTGAAGGTTGGTGGAATTTTCACGACAAAAATTTACGTCCTGACTATCCATTAATTTCGACTTCACAGTGGAAAAATTTATTAAATACACATGGATTTACACAGGTAGAAACAATTAAACCGGAATGGGAAATTCCCCCGGCACTGTCTCAACAAGCTGTGATGGTTGCTCAATTAGAATACCAAGAAGAAAATCCCAAAGATTCTTGGTTAATAGTTACAGAAAATCAACAAATAGTCAAAGCAATTCAATCACACAATTATGCATTAATAGAATCCATATCCCATCAAGAACATTTCAAAGTTACCAAAAACGACTTTACAAATATCATATATATCAGCCAAATAAATAACCCTGAAAATAATCAAATTCCCCAAAACTGCTATCAAGAATCTATCCAACTCCTAAACATAGTCCAAACCCTAATTCAAACCCAAAATTATCCAACCAACCTCTGGATAATCACCCAAGGAGCAGTTGATTCCACCTCAACCACCACAGGTTTAATTCAATCACCACTTTGGGGAATAGCAAAAGTAATTCGCTTGGAACATCCAGAATTAAATTGTCGTTGTCTAGATTTAGAACCCCATATTCCCCTACTACAACAAATCAATACCCTACTCACAGAAATTAATAACAAAAGTGAAGAAACACAAATTATCCTCCACACAACTGGACGTAAAGTTGCTCGATTAACCCGTTTTAATCCACCTCCAACCCTGACAACTCCCCAACAACCCTATCATTAACAATTAATCAACGGGGAAATCTCGAATCCCTCCAATGGGAAATCACCCCACGTCGTCAACCCCAACCAGGAGAAGTGGAAATCTGCGTTCGTGCAACAGGTTTAAACTTTATTGACATTTTAGATGCAGTGGGAATTTTACCATTCGATCGCAACTGGTTTGGAGTCGAATGTGCAGGGGAAATTGTCGCTGTTGGTGAAGATGTGACACAGTTTGCTGTTGGTGATGCGGTTGTAGCACTTGCTCCTGATAGCTTTAGTCAATATGTCACAATTAATGCTGATTTAGTCATTGCCAAACCACCACAACTTAGTTTCATCGAATCTGCAACCATTCCCGCTAACTTTATCACAGCCAAATATGCTCTCCATCAAATCGCTCAAATCAAACCAGGAAATAGTATACTTATCCATGCAGCTGCAAGCGGTACAGGAATGGCTGCCGTCCAAATCGCGCAACAAGCAGGATTAGAAGTATTTGCCACTGCAAGTCCGAAAAAATGGGAAATATTACGAAAATTTGGCGTAAAATACATTTTCAACTCCCGTAATCTCGACTTTAGCAAGCAAATTCTCGAAATTACCGACGGTGAAGGTGTAGATTTTGTCCTCAATTCCCTGTCAGGAGACTTTATCCCCGCAAGTTTAGCAGTTCTCCAAACCAACGGACACTTTATCGAAATTGGGAAACGGGGAGTATTCAATGCACAACAAGTCTCCCAAGTCAAGCCCCACATCCGTTATGATTTAGTAGATTTAATGAATGTGGCACAACAGCAACCCCAATTAGTCCAGCATTTACTCCAGCGCTTAATGGACAAATTCCAATCAGGAGAATTGCAACCCTTACCTCAAACAACTTTCTCCACAGAAAACCTCGTTGCAGCCTTTAGGATGATGCAACAAGCCCAACATACAGGTAAAATTGTTGTCGCACATACTTCTACGAACAAAGAACAAAAATTAGAAACAGCATTAAATTCGATTTATCCCCAAGCAACCTATTTAATCACCGGAGGTATGGGAGGATTGGGTTTAGAAGTTGCTGAATCCTTAGCAAAAAAAGGTGCAAAATATTTAGTTTTACTGGGACGTACCATACCACAAACAGCCCAAACCCGAATTCAAGCATTACAAAACTCAGGTATAAACGTCACCACATTCACCGCAGACGTAACCCAACCAGAACAACTTGCAGAAGCTTTCGCCACAATCGAGCAAAACTTACCACCATTGCGGGGTATAATTCACGCTGCGGGAATCCTTGATGATGGAGTTTTACTGCAATTAAATTCAGAACGCTTACAAAAAGTCATGGCTGTGAAAATAGCAGGAGCGTGGAATTTACACACCCTAACTCAAAAGACTCCGTTGGACTATTTTATCATGTTTTCCTCAGCCGCTTCCCTACTTGGTTCCCCCGGACAAGCAAATCACGTTGCTGCGAATACTTTCCTCGATACGTTAGCAGCCTATCGACATAGCCAAGGATTACCAGCACTAAGTATAAACTGGGGAGTCTGGTCAGATATTGGTGCAGCAGCAAAACGGGGAATTGTCAATCAAATGAGTATGCGTGGTGTCAATGTAATTACACCAACTCAAGGGATAGAAATTTTAGAATATCTACAAAAGCAAACAGTAACCCAAGTAGGAGTAATACCCATAAATTGGTCAGAATTGCTCAAACAAGGACATTTTCCCCCATTCTTCGCTGAATTCCACACCCAAACAATACCCAAAAATAAGCAGACATCAAAACTAACAGAACAACTAACATCCTTAAAATTCGAGAATGCGATCGCACTACTTACTAACTATCTACAAACCGAAGTCGCTCAAGTTTTAGGTTTAACTGGGAACCAACTACCCGATACTCAAGTTGGTTTTTCGACATGGGAATGGATTCACTCATGATGGTAGAATTACGCAGTCGGGTAGAAACCAGCTTAAATCGTCAAATCAAATCCACAGTTCTCTTCGAGCATCCCACAATCTCGGCTCTAGCTCAACAGCTAGCCAAGGAAATTATCCCAGATACCAGAGAACTAGTAGAAACAACTTCTGATACAGATACCTTGATATCTGCGGAAAGTCAGGAAATTATACCAACTACTGTCGAATTAACAGAAGTAACTTCTGATACAGACAATTTAATAATATCTGAAGAAAGCATTAATAGTGCGATCGCATTAGAATTAGCAGCTTTGGAAGGATTACTTAAAAATACGTGAGTTTGATCGACCGAGAAAATGGCTTTTTAGGCTAAAAAAATTCAAAAAACTCCTGATTATTCTTCGACTGTTCCACCTCACCAAATTATACCAATTCAAATAATGATTGTAATACATCCAACGGTAGAGACGTAGCAGTGCTACGCGAATGTGCCGGGACAGAATATTCTGTCCGGCAACTTCGCTGTCTCTACACGGGTTCTGGGTAACGCATAATTAAATTCGGTCGATGTCTATTTTAATTTATATCAGCAAACCTCGAATCCTTAATTACAACCCATTGTGTTACAGGTGCGATCGCTTTCCAACCCGAAAATTTACCAATCGGTTCTGCCCGTTGAATTCCTACCCTAATTAATTCTCCCCCAACTTGTTCGCGCCATGCAAACAATTTTTGTTCACCCTCAATTGTGACGACATTTGCAACCAAACGTCCACCAATCCGCAATGCATCCCAACAAATATCAAATAATCCTTCTGCTGTAACTCCACCTCCAATAAAAATAGCATCGGGTTGGGGTAAACCTTTCATTGCTGCGGGGGATTTGCCATTAATTATTTGTAAATTTGGTGTACCCAAAGCAACCGCATTATCAGCTATATACTGCAACCTCAAAGAACTTTGCTCAATTGCGATCGCACGACATCGGGGATGACTCCGCATCCACTCAATCGAGATGGAACCACAACCAGCACCAACATCCCATAACAATTCCCCAGGATGAGGAGCTAAAGTAGATAAAGTTATCGCTCGCACTTCCCGTTTAGTTAATTGTCCATCGTGGTGATAAGCATTATCCGGCAATCCTGGTAATCTGGATAAATTAGTCACCCCGACATCAGCAATACAATCAACTGCGATCGCGTTTAAATCTGCAATCTCCATTTCCTGCCATTTTGCTGCAATCCCTTCGACAATTCGTTCTTGAATTCCACCTATCCTTTCCAAAACAGTAATTTTACTTGCACCAAACCCCCGTTTTGTCAAGATATCAGATGCGATCGCGGGTGTATTTTTCCCCTGGCTAAGAATCAATAATTTAGCTCCTGGATAAATGTAAGATTGGAGTAAAGTCGGAGGACGACCGCATAAATTCAAGGTTTCAACCTCCGTTAGCGACCATCCGAGACGGCTACAAACGAGACTAAAGGTAGATGGTGCGGGAATAATAGTGATTTCGGAGATATCAATATGCCGTAAAATAGTAGTACCAATGCCATAACACATTGGGTCTCCGCTAGCAAGTATACAAATAGATTTACCTCGATGTTGGAGGATTTCGATAATAGAATCATTAATGGGAGATTTCCAAGTGAATTTTTCCCGTAAATCTTCCTTTGGGAGCATAGCAAGATGACGCGAACCTCCCACAATAATTTCTGCATGATTAATTAGAGAAAGGGCAATATTACTTAATCCCTCTAATCCATCTTCGTTAATACCAACAATAGACAGCCATTTTTTTTCCATCCGCTTTTTTGGAATCTCTCGACTACGGTTTGAACCCCCAAACTCCACTTTATAGGAAGTACGAAAACCTATGATATTCTTTGTAGGGTGGGAAAACTCCACCCCTACAATTTGAAATCATTGATTTCAAAATTCCTAAGAAAGCAAAAATCGCTATTTTTTCACCAAAATATATGCATTTGCATATTCAGGTAACTGATTAACAAAAGCTTGAAAGTCTTGTTTGTTTTTAAAAATTCCCGACAGAAAATCTAGTTGATATAAGCTAGGTAAAAATGCCCCACCAGTATCAGCAATAATTCCCATTCTTAGACGTTTATTTTTGCCTTGACCAGATTCAAGCACAACCATTCTACCTAAGCCAATATTTAAGACATCTCCGGCAAAAGTTACGCCAGGTTTTATTGATATCTTGGCATCGATTTTGTAACCATAACCTTTGATAGCATCAACTTTTCTAAAATACCAATAACGCTTTTGACTACGAGGATTTACTCCTTTAACAAAGGGTATTTCATTACTTCTATCAACATTGAAATAACCACTTGTCCCGTCGGGGAAATTAATTAATATAGTTCCCTCCATTAAAGCTTCTTCTAAACCTTGACGGCTAAGATAAGCGAGCGGTTCAACCTTTCCATATTCTTTTCCTCCAGGTTCATAAATACCCGACAAAACATCTTGCTTAGTATATTTTGTGTAGAATTTATTGGCAGCTAAATCATCTTTGAGGCTATATATGGGAACATTATAATTTGAGGTTTTAGTTCGAGAGCCTGGATGGGTGAAAACTGCATATTTAGTCAATCTTATTTGTTTTTGAGCAGGTTTTCTGGGATTATTTGCACTCCATTTAATTACACGAAAATTTTGATTAATGAAAGTTGAGTTTTGCAAGCGGGTTGGTCTTTTTTGAGCAATATCTTCCTGCAAAACTGTAATCATAAAATTAAGGGTTTTTATTGTATCATCAACAGTGATACCTTGTGTTCCCAGTAATCCCGATCGCAACATATCCGGATCAGCTTGAGCATGTTCTTGAAAATATTGACGGGTATTAACAAGAGTAGTTAATAAATCAGTTTGATTAAAATTAACTTTTGCTGTGGGTAGATTCCCCGCACTCAGAACTTGTTTACCTTGGACGGTATATCTAAATTTTCTCGCTTCATCAATTACCTGATAAGAATCTGAAGTTTGTGCTATTTTTTGAGTAGATGTCAGCGAAGGTTGGGGAACACTTAGTTGACTAGCTGATTCAGCTTTTGTTTGCCACGACTGAGAACAACTGCTCAAAGCTGATAGCGATAGTACGGCAGAACTCAAGGACAGGTAGAATTTTTGACTCAATTGAATATGCATAAATTGTAGAATTAACTTCTACTGGTAAATGATAGAGTGATTTGGTACGGATGCAACAGTAGCACTTGAGTAAAAAAGAGAAAGTGCAGTATCTGACGACAAGACGCGATCGCGATGTAGATGGTTTCCTGTTGACGAGATAATAGATATCATCCTGATAATATAAATAAACTAAAGAACCTAAGTAAACTCATGACTATTGGTGTTTGGATATTAGGGAACCAGCTTTCACATACGCAAGCTGCACTTGCTTCTTGCTCAAGTGAAAAAATACCCGTTATTTTGATTGAATCTCTCCAGCACGTCCAAATTCGTCCTTATCACAAACAAAAACTGGTTCTAATTTGGTCGGCAATGCGTCACTTTGCGGAGGAATTAGGCGAAAAAGGATACAAGGTGACTTATGAGATTGCGGATGATTTTGCTGTACCTCTTGCAGCATGGGTAAAAGCAAATAATATTACTGAAATACGGGTAATGACACCTGCTGATAAACCATTTATTCAGTTAATTCAAGATATGGAAAAGCAAAATTTTCCATCTTTAGAAGGTAAAATTACCCTGGTTCCAAATAATCATTTTTTATGGACAACGGCAGAGTTTAAAAATTGGGCAAAAGGTCGAAAAAAACTGTTAATGGAGTATTTTTATCGCGAAGGAAGACGGAAGTTTAATATTTTAATGGTAGGGGATAAACCTGTTGGGGAACAATGGAATTACGACAAAGATAACCGTCAACCTCCGAAAGGTAAATTAAATACACCTCCAGCAAAATGGTTTGAAGCTGATGAGATTACTCAAGTAGTAATAGAACATGTTAGTTCTCTCAATATTCCTACATTTGGTCAGTTGGATGAGAAGTTATACAAATTCTCTTGGGGTGTAACTCGTAACCAAGCGCTCGAAGTCTTAGATTGGTTTATTCATGTGCGACTTGCTGGTTTTGGTACTTACCAAGATGCAATGGTAGTAGGGGAAGAAACCATGTGGCATTCGATGATTTCTCCTTATTTAAATATTGGTTTATTACATCCTCTAGAGGTTGTCCAAGCTGCCGAAAAAGCTTACCAAGAGGAGCAAATACCCCTCAATAGTGTTGAAGGATTTATTCGTCAAGTTTTGGGTTGGCGAGAATATATGTATGGGTTATATCATTATGTAGATGGGGATTATTCACAGAAAAATTATTTTCAACATACCCAACCTTTGCCAGAATTTTTCTGGACTGGTGAAACTAAGATGAATTGCTTACATCAAGTGATTTCTCAGTTACAAAATACTGGTTATGTACATCATATTCAAAGGTTGATGATATTAAGTAATTTTGCACTGATTGCTGGTTTGTCACCACAGGAAGTCGAGAATTGGTTTCACACTACATTTATTGATGGGTATGATTGGGTGATGCAAACCAATGTAATTGGTATGGGTTTGTTTGCTGATGGGGGAATTTTAGGGTCAAAACCTTATGCTGCGTCGGCAAATTATATCAATAAAATGAGTAATTATTGTCAGGAATGTGCGTATAACTATAAAGCAAGAATAGGGGATAAAGCTTGTCCATTCAACTTTTTTTATTGGGATTTTCTCGATCGTCATCGACAAAAGCTAGTAACGCAAGGACGGATGAGCTTTATTTTGAATAATTTGGATAAAATGCCTGTTGAAGAATTAGAAGCTATTCGTAAGTTGGCACGAGATTGGTTTTTGTTGATTCCGAGTATGGGTTTGCCTCACGCAGAGTCGCAGAGTCGCGGAGAATAGGGGGAGAAGAGGAGAAATAATAATATTTTTCAAGATGTGAATCAGGTAGTTAATGCGAAAAATTGCATTTCCTCACAAGTTTCTCAAGTTATTGTTTTATAACCGAAAGTACCAGTACTCAAATAAAATACTAAAATATCATCCTATGATTACGACTGCAACTGATATAATGCCAACTTTAAGTATCAATTCTCAAGGGGATGCCGTTCTTTTAGTTCAAAAAATACTGCTTTACTTTGGCTATCTAACCTGCGATCGCGTAACTGGTTGTTATGGTTCAAAAACAGATATCGCTGTGAGAAATTTTCAAATAGATCGGGGTTTAGAGAGTAATGGTGTTGTTAATCATGAAACCTGGCACAGTTTAATTGGTCAGTTACCAGTACCTTATTAATTTACTTATTTTATGCTTTTCTTTGCGCCTTGGCGTGAGATAAATTAATTAAAGCTGCCAATTTAAAGTTTCAGTGACTTGATTTGCTAATGTCAAGGGGTCAAAAGGTTTTGCGATCGCATTACACATTCCCAATTCTGCATAACGACGACGATCGCTTGCTTGGATTTTGGCTGTTAATAAGATTACGGGTATATTTTGGGTTGCGGGATTTGCCTGGAGTTTTTCAAAGGTGGTGACTCCATCCATATCTGGCATCATCACATCAAGTAAAATTGCATCAGGTTGTTCTGTTTCGGCTTTACTTATTCCTTCTTCTCCAGAACCTGCGGTGATTACTTGCCAACAAGCTACGGTTTCCAAGCAAATTTTAGCAACTTCCTGGATATATTCTTCGTTGTCAATTACTAAAATTCGCTTGGCTATCATTTATCTTTGCTCCCTCTCTTAAAATTACACCAATTTGGACAAAGAATACGACATATGGATTGCTTAAACAATTACTATTAGAGGATTTCAAAATCCAAAATCCAAAATCCAAGCTGTATATAACCTGTCGCTACTTACGAAAAAAAGCATATCCCATTTTCAAAGTTGCTACGCAGGACATTTACATCTTCTTCTGAGTTCACGGCAATGACCCGATAACCTTGCTGTTCGAGTAATATTTTTAACTGATTGCGAATAGTGGGGTCATCTTCACATACTAGTACACTGGTTGATTTGTGGTTAGTAGGATTTTTTGATTCAGGGGTTTCTACTGCCTTCCATCGAGGTAATGCAAAATAAAAAATACTTCCCTGATTCAGTACACTTTCAACCCAGATACGTCCGTTGTGTTGTTGGATAATACTTTTGCAAATTGCCAAACCTAAACCTGTACCATCCTGTCTGCGGGAATCTGAAGCATCAACCTGCTGAAAACGCTCAAAAATTGTTTCGAGTTTGTCTTCCGGGATACCCCGTCCAGAATCTTTGACTGAAAATATAACTTCCTCCCCTTGCTGTTGTGCTTCCAAAAAAACCGTATCCCCAGCTTTGGAGAATTTAATCGCATTATTGAACAAATTGGTGAGGGTTTGTACAATGCGATCGCTATCAACCCATATTTGCTCGGAACAACTTTCTACTGCTAATATAACTCCGGCTCGGTCTGCTAATGGCTGCATAACGTTGACGGCTTCGGTAATCAAATCACTCACATTACAGCTTTGTTTTTCCATTTTCACCCTACCAGATTCGATCCGTTCGATATCGAGGATGTCATTAATCAGTCGAACTAAGCGATCGCTGCTATCGGTAGCAATTTGTAACAAACGTTTGCCTTGTTCCGACTCAGCTTTGATTAAACCGCTTGTTAACATCCCCAGGGAGCCATGAATTGATGTTAGGGGGGTACGAAGTTCGTGGCTAACAACGGAAATAAATTCATCTTTCATGCGATCGATTTGTTTTCTCTCGCTGACATCTTGTAAATAAACTGTATAAACTGTTTCTTCACCTAACTTTAATTTGGAGATTGAAGCTTCTGCGGGAAACTCCGTACCATCCTTCCGTTTTCCGTAAACTTCGCGACGTTCTCCCATTCTTCTTGTTTGTGCCTGGAATGTGCCAAATTCATCTACGTACTGACGATGTGCTTGGGTAAAGCGGAGCGGGATTAATAAATTTAATGGTCTTCCCAATACTTCCTCTGCGGCAAATCCAAATATCTTTTCTGCACCACGATTAAACAGGGTAATGCGCTGGTTGCAATCGATGGAAATAATTGCATCATCAGCAATTTCCACAATTCCAGCTAGTCGTGCTTGGGAATTTTCTAATGCTGCTTGGATGCGTTGATGTTCTTGAATTGATTCGGTGTTATCTTTAAATTGTTGCGTTTGTGCCATGCGTCGCACTAATTTCATCCGTTCCCAGCGATTGATAATGCGGGTAACAAGTTCTGGACCAACAAAAGGTTTGCTCACAAAATCATCAGCACCAACGCTAAACACTCGATTGACCATATCTGCATCGTTGTGAACGGTTAAAAACAGGATCGGTAACTCGCTCCACTGGGAATCATTGCGTACTACCTGGCAAAGTTCTATACCGCTCACCCCTGGCATTTCCACGTCTAAAATGAGTAAATCTGGTTGGACTGCTTCTAGGGTTTCCCAAAACTTTTGCGGTTCTATCAGGGTTTTTACGGTCAACCCCCAAGGCGTTAGTAAATTTTGCAACAATGCTAAAATTTTTGGGTCATCATCTACAGCCAATACCTTGACTTGTGCTAGGTGTGATTCTTGTAATACTTGGGTGACTGTTGCAAGTATTTTTGCGGGGGATATGGGTTTTTGTAAAAAAGTATTGCCACCACTGCGAGCTATTTGCAAACGCTGACTGAGGTTATTTTGTTCGGTGACAACGAGTACGGGAACGGGAGGTTTGCGATCGCTAAATTCTGCCAGTAATTTTAAGCTGTCTTCCTCGTCGCTGGAAGCACTAGGATCGAGCAGTACAATACTGGGATGCTCTTGATAGAGTTTATTTCTAGCTGTGGCTATACTAGTGGCAATTGTCACTTTCAAATTCCAGTTTACCGATTCTTGGATTAGCTGTTGGGTTAAGGTGGAATCTCGATCGATGACCAGAAGTAATGTGCGATCGTCTGGGGATATATTGGCAGTATCTTGATTTTCTTGTAAAGAAGGTTCTATTTCTTGTTTTAAAGCTTTGACTAAAGCGGAAATTTGTTTAATATCATTTTATCGAAATTTTTCTCTTTTTTGAGCAAAATTTCAATTTTTTTAGCAATTTTGGAAGCTTCTGCAAAACCAAAAGTACCCAAAGAGCCTGCGAGTGTATGCGCTTCTCTTTGTGCTTGGGAATATAGTTCTTGATTTAGTTCTGAACTTGAACTTAAACTTAAATTTGAATCTAATTTTTTTGACTTAATTCTAGAGATAATTGTTCTAAAACACTTACTTGTTCGACTATTCTACCTTTAAATTTTTGCCAAATTTTATTAACAGCTAAAAGAGTTTGTTGAGATTTTAATTGAGATTGAGGTTGAGACATTGAGTTAGAAGAATTTGTGACTAACTCCTGACTATTTTCTTCTTCAGGTTTGAGACGATAACCAATCCCGTATACAGTTTCTATTAAATTAGCTGAAGCTCCAGCAGCTTTTAATTTATGCCGCAAACCTTTAATATGGGTACGAACCGCTTCCTCTCCAGGAGTCTCTTCATAAGTCCAAAGATGCTCTAAAATCATGCCACAACTAAATACCCGACGACTATTTCGCAAAAAAAGTTCTAATAGTCCATACTCTTTCGGGGTTAGCGATAATAGCTGTGTACCGTATTTGACTTGACAACTAGTGGGGTCAAATTGTAATTTACCCCATTCTAAAATAGGTTGTACATTTAAACTACCACGACGTAGTAAAGCTCTGACACGGGCTACCAATTCTTCTTCATCAAAGGGTTTAACTAAATAATCATCTGCACCAGCATCGAGTCCAATGGCTTTGTCATGACTACTATCTCTACCCGTTAATAAAAGGATGGGCATTGATAAATTATGATTGCGGATTTGCCGACATAAACTAATCCCATCTAGCTTGGGTAACATCACATCTAGTAATAACAAATCGTAGTCAAAATTTTCAATTAATTCCCAAGCTGATTGACCATCTCTTGCAAATTCAACTGCATAATTTTGATTGGTTAGTACAGATGCAACTGCCTCTGCGACTAACTCGTCATCTTCTACAATTAAGATTTTCATTTTTAAGAGTTTTTCTAAAATTAAAGAAGGAGTAATAATTCAGGAGTCGGGAGTCGAAAGTTGGGAGTTAGGATTGAGAATTCATAATGCTATTGAGTGGAGGCTAGAAAAATAGAATATTCTGTGTTAGGAAAAATGTGACTTGTTTCCCCGAATTCAGCTACAGTAATAATATTACAGCAAACAATAAAGAGGATTTTGCTTTAGTTAAAAATATTAAAATTAAGTATTATTTTAATTAACCATGTATTTTTATTGATTTTTCTAGTTAAAAAACCGTGAGATAGAGAAATTTATATTCTATCTCCCCTTCTGGCTTCTGCCGTGCGATCGCTTTCATCCAGAGGTTGGATACAGTAAGGATTTGAGAGTACTTAGTAACACTTCAGCAGTAAAAGGTTTCGGTAAAAATTTTTGAATCCCAAGACTTATTTGTTGAGCATTTGTCCAATTAAGCATTAATCCACTCATTGCGAGAATTTGGACATCAGGATTCATGCGTTGTAATGTCAAAATTGTGGTAGAACCATCCATTCCTGGCATCATCATGTCTATTAAGACTGCGCTAATTTTCTTCTTGTTTTGAGCATAAAGTGCTAGCGCTTCAATCCCATCGCTAGCAGTTAAAACCTGATAATTATGAGTTTCGAGGGTTGTTTTGGCGATTTCGCAGATTGCTACCTCATCATCTACAACCAATATCAATTCATTATTGCCATTTAATAACTCTCCATTGCTATCTGGTGGATTTTCTGTAACTTGCCGACTTGGTAAAAATATCTTAAAACGACTCCCTTTGCCGACTTCACTATACACATTGACAAAACCACCATGACTTTTGACAATTCCCATCACCGTAGAAAGTCCTAAACCAGTTCCTTTACCGACTTCTTTAGTAGTAAAAAATGGGTCAAAAATGCGGTCGATAATATCCGGAGAAATACCCGTACCAGTATCGCTAATGGTAATTGCAATGTATGAACCAACTTCCGCATCGACATACATACGAGCATAATTTTCATCAATCCACAAATTTTCGGCACCAATAGACAAATTACCTCCATGAATCATGGCATCGCGAGCATTGACGATTAAATTCATTAACACCTGATGAATTTGTGTGGCATCGGCAAGCACTGTCCACAAGTCGGGAGCTAAATTCATTTGGGTTTCGATGGATTTAGGAAAAGTGCGTCTGGCAACCTGTGCCACATCTGCAATTAAATGACGAACTTGAACAATAGTGCGACTTCCTTCGGCTCCTCCACGGGTAAAAGAGAGGATTTGCTGAACCAAATCTGCACCACGTTTGGCGCTACTTTCGAGCATTTTTAATAGTTGTTGGCTGCTGTCATCAATATTTGGTAATTTCAGGGGTAGTAATTGAGCAACTGCCAAAATAGGAGTAAGAATATTATTAAAATCGTGAGCAATGCCGCTAGCTAGTGTACCCAAACTTTCTAATCGTTGAGCGCGAAGAAATTGTAGCTCCAATTGTTTTTTTTCGGTAATGTCGGTACTGACTGTGAGAATTGATTTCGGATGACTCCATTCATCTAATACCAGTGTCCAGCGACTTTCTACGATGATGTTTTTGCCGTTTTTTGTAACTTGGTGTAACTCACCTTGCCACTTACCTGTGTTTAATAAATTTGCCTCAATTGCCGCAAATGGGGGTAAAGTTTCCTCTGATTTGTTCAAAAGCGCGATCGCATTTTTGCCGATGACTTCTGTTGCTTGCCATCCATATAACCGCTCGGCTCCTTTGTTCCAGAATAGGATATTGTGTTCCATATCGCGGACAAAAATTGCATCAGTGGCAATGTCGAGTAAAGCTGCTTGTTCGCGAATTTTTTGCTCTGCTTGCTTGGTTTCGGTAATATCATCGACTAACACCAAATTTGCTTTTCTGCCAGCAAATGTGAGCGCATGTATCACCACCTCAACATCGATTAAACTGCCATCTTTCTTCTGATGCTTCCAAATACTAGTTTTCTGATTGCTTTCCCTTGCGGATAATGTCTGATGTAGCCTGGGTATATCTTCGGGAGGAATAATATCCGCGATCGCCATCTGTAAAAATTCCGCTTCCGAATAACCATAATGGGCGATCGCAGCTTGATTTACTGCCAAAAAAGCCAGGGTTTGCGAATCAAATACCCACATGGGGTGGGGGTTACTTTCAAATAAAAGCCGATATCGAGCTTCCGAATCTCGCAATGCTTGTTCGGTAATGTGCCGTTTGTAACGTTCTTTTGCTTCTCGCAACTCCCGCTCCACCGCAGGCACTAAACGAGCCAGATTACCTTTAATAATGTAATCATTCGCCCCAGCTTTCATCGAGGCAACGGCAATATCCTCCCCAATCGTCCCAGAGACAATGATAAATGGCAAATCTAACTTGAGCGTCTGGAGCAGTTTCAACGCTGCTGGCGCACTAAAAACTGGTAGAGTGTAATCGGCAATTACAATATCCCAAGGCTGACGTTCGAGAGCTACTTGCATAGTCTCTTTTGTATCGACACGCACATGCTCTAAGGTATAACCACCTCGACGCAATTCTCGTAACGTCATTAAAGTATCATCTTCAGAATCTTCGACAATCAATACGCGCAGTTTAGGGGTCATTTGCAATACCTCCTTAATTCGGTGGTGGCTCATTCATGAGTAGCCAGTACATCCCCAATTGCCGGATTGCATCTGAAAACTGGATAAAATCCACAGGTTTGCGAATGTAGCTGTTGCATCCCAAGCTATAACTATCCAGCATATCTTGTTCTTCGCTGGAAGTTGTTAAGACTACCACTGGTAAAAGTTTAGTGCGATCGTCTTCCCGTAAACGACGTAACACTTCGATGCCATCAATACGAGGTAATTTGAGGTCGAGTAAAATGACCGTTGGTTTAATGCTAATATCTCGCCCAGTATGAATTCCCACACCAAACAAGAAATCGAGAGCTTCGACTCCATCATGTGCCACCACAATCGTATTACTGATGTGATTTCGCTTCAGCGCTCGAATTGCTAAAGCTTCATCATCAGGATTATCTTCCACCAACAGGATAATTTTGTCTTTTGCGCTCACACCAATCCCTCCTTTGCTACCAATGTAAAGTAAAAAGTAGCTCCTCGATCCACACTTGCTTCTGCCCAGATACGACCTCCATGTCGATTTACAATTCGCTGTACTGTGGCAAGTCCAATCCCGTTACCTGGAAATTCCTGGATGCTGTGTAATCGTTGGAATGGTGCAAATAATTTACCACTATATGACATGTCAAAGCCCGCACCGTCATCCCGAACAAAGTAGGTTGGGATTTCACTTTTAGATGGTGTCATGGCAAATTCGATTTTAGCTGTGGGGTGTTTAGAAGTAAATTTCCAAGCGTTATTAAGTAGATTTACCAGTAACACATTGAGCAAACGTACATCTCCTTGTGTAGTTAACCCGGTTTGGATGACAAACTCGACTTGTCTTTCTGGTTGACTATTCTGTAATTCAGTACAGATGTTACTAGCTAACTTGCTCAAATCTACAGTTTCCAGATGCATGTCGCTGCGTGTCACTCGTGATAGGTTGAGCAGGTCATCAATTAAGTATCCCATGCGTTGGGTAGCTGCCCGAATTCGTCGCAAATAATCTTGTCCAGTATCATCCAATTGTTCTTGGCAATCTTCTAGTAGTGCTTGGCTAAAACCGTCAATACTGCGTAAAGGTGCGCGTAAGTCATGGGAAACTGAGTAGCTAAAGGCTTCGAGTTCCTTGTTGACTGCCTTCATTTCCACAATGGCACGTTGCAACCCTTGGTTAAGAGTTTGCACAGCTTGTTCTGCTTGTTGACGTTCCACTACTTCTGCTTGGAGTTCTGCCATTAGTTCTGCGTGTTTGAGAGCGACTCCCAAATGATTGGCAATTTGATTAACAAACTCGATTTCTATCGTTTGCCATTCCCGTGGTGCGCGACATTGGTGGATGCAAAGTAATCCCCAGAGATTGTCACCTTGTAATAAGGGTACTACTAAGTTTGCTCGGACTTGAAATTGAGCTAAAATTTTGACATGACAGTCGCTTAAACCGTAATTATAAATATCCGTGACAGCTTGAACCCTACCTTCTAGGTAATGGGCAGCAAACTGATCCCCGAAACAGTGATCGTGGATTTTTTGGGCGATCGCAGATGGAAATGCTGGATCTACATCTTCAGATACAAATTCTCCATCATTCCAACCTGATTCGGAATAAAAGCGGAACATTCCGACTCTATCTGCTTTCAGCAATAGGCGAATTTCGGTAGCTGTAGCTTGAAATATTGTCTCTAAATCTATAGGTTCCCGCAACCGGGTAATAACGTGAAATAGGGTTTGTTGCTGTTCTAGGTGAAAATTTGCTTGGCTAACTTTCTCTTCTAATTGTTGAAATTCGTTTGTTAGTAATTGCTGTAGCTGCTCGAATGCTGTTTCGTCTCGACAAAAGTTTCGCAAGTTTGCCAATATTTCGGGGTTCATAAATTTTGGATGGGAATGTCGGGGAATATTAGGTGTATTGATGTTTTATTTGATTTATTGAATAAATTGTGGATTAAAAAAATACAGTTTAAAGACGTTCCACCGGAAAAATACAGTTAAAGACGTTCCGGTGGAAAAATACAGTTTCAAGACGTTCCGGTGGAAAAATACAGTTAAAGACGTTCCGGTGGAAAAATACAGTTAAAGACGTTCCGGTGGAAAAATACAGTTTCAAGACGTTCCACCGGAACGTCTCTACTAAGCTGATGTTATGGGTAATTTTCTCCTTGCTTCCTGCCTCCTGATACTAGCTCACGGATTAATTTCAGAGGAAGACCAATTATTGAAGTCATCACGAATATACAACCAGCGATTTTGCGGTTCACCTCGTAATTGCAAATGGTCAACTTTGGCGACATCAAGCAACAATAAGCAAAAATTAGGTAAAGGATTAATTGCATCTGGTTGAAGGGGAGAAAAAGCTTCTGGTTCGGCTCGTTTTTCCCCTGGATGTGCCCAAGCGAATTGAATGCGTGCATTATCTGAAAGTTCTTGCCAAGTGCTGTAGCGAGCCATTTGCAAGTCGGAGCGAGGATTATCTTTGTCAACGAGAATTAAATTCCCAGCCAGCCGAAACTGTTCCCTTGTTCCCGTAAAATACCAGCAAGCCTCAGCCCAAGGTTCGTGGTGTATTTGCTGAATCTTCTCACTACGACTGTCAGTAATAACCTTCAACTGGTTGGTATCGTTAAGAAACCCGCGAAACACAACAGTACGATTTGCAGGGTATCCATTTGCTTGTACAGTTGCTAATTGAAAATAGCGCGAGTGGGGTTTACTGCGATGCCGTTGGCGACCTTCGGTATCGCGATGTAATGCCCGACTAAGGGGAGAACGCCAAGGAGCTAATGTCATAACTCAGTCATAACAAATACTAATTATACAGCGAAGTCGTTACTAAAAGCGGTAGAGCGTATATTTCCATATTTTGCAATCCCTTTTTTAGTATCGCTAGTTGACGTATATTCTTAATCTGTCTACACCTGTCCGAGAGCAACAAAAATTGTTTTATGGTTCGAGAGCTTGAACGAAGACGCTTTAAAAGTGCTAAATTCCCCGAAACTGCCCCAGCTGCTAATCCCGTATTTTTTAGAACCTATAGCCGTCGTCACAACGATGGTACTAGGGAAACTTGGGAAAAAGTCTGCGATCGCACTATCCTTGGTTTAGTCGAATTGGGCAAGTTAACAGCAGAAGAAGCCCAACTATTAGAAAGTACAGAACGTAATTTAAAAGCCTTACCGAGTGGACGCTGGCTTTGGGTTGGGGGAACCGACTGGATTACCAAACCCAAAAATTTTTCCGGTGGTTATAATTGCACCTCCACTAACCTCGAAGACTGGAAAGCCTTCGGTTTAATGATGGATTTGGCGATGATGGGCTGCGGAACCGGAGCTATTTTGGAACCGAAGTATATTAATAAACTACCAATTATCCGCAATATCATTCATGTAAATTTATTAGGTGAAATTGGTACAACTCCTATAAATCAACGTCGGGAAGAAACCGAAGTCAAAATTGAAGGCAATCAAGTTACTATATTTGTCGGTGACAGTCGTCAAGGTTGGGTCAAGTCGTATCAAACAATACTTGAACTCTCTACCGATGAGCGATTTACGTCCGAAGTTCAAGTAACTGTCAACCTCAGCGATGTCCGTCAAGCTGGAGAAACCCTGAAGGGATTTGGTGGTGTTGCTAATCCGGTTAAGCTACCCGAACTCTATACAAAATGTGCAAATATTCTCAATAAAGCAGTTGGGAGACAATTAAATTCAGTAGAGTGCTGTTTGTTAATTGACCAAGCAGCCGTTTGCATCGTTGCTGGAAACATACGAAGAAGTGCGGGGATTCGTCAAGGAGCTAGTGAAGATACTTTATTTGCCGATGCGAAAAGTAACCTGTGGCAGCAAGACACAGCAGGTAATTGGAGAATCGATCCAGAAAGAGATGCTTTACGAATGGCAAACCACACCAGGGTTTTTCATCGTAAACCAACATTAGAAGAATCCATTGCCGCAGTTCGCAAGCAATATTACAGTGGTGAAGGGGCAATTCAATGGGCTGGGGAAGCAGTTGCACGGGCAAATTGTGACTTGCTCGCAACTAAAGAATTGAAAACCGATTTTCTCAAAGCTTATGAACAAGGGAAAGCTGGGGAATGGTTACAAAATAAACATCCAAATATTGATAAAAAAGAGCTAGAACATAGACTAGGTAGATATGGTTTGAATCCTTGCGTAACTTCTGATACTTGGGTGCATACAGAAAACGGAGCCAGACAGGTTAAAGACTTGATTGGCAAGCAGTTAAGTTTGTACGTCAATGGAGAACTTTTTAGTACCACCCCGGAAGGTTTCTGGTGTACTGGAGAAAAACCTGTTTTCAAGGTAGTTACTCAAGAGGGTTATGAGTTACGTTTAACTAGCAATCATAAGTTATTAAAAGTAACTGCTCAAACCCAGAAAAAGCAATATTCCGAATGGGTTGAACTTAAAGATTTAAAACCAGGCGATCGCATTTTAGTTCACAATCATCGTGATATACAGCCTTGGATTAGCTTTGGAACTTTTGAAGAAGGTTGGCTATTAGGTAGTCTTGTGGGTGATGGTAGTTTAGCTGCGAAAGTGACCACGGGGATGCTCCCCGTGGCACATTTCGCATCGACGCAATGGGGAACTAGTGCTTATCTTCGCTACTGGCAAGAAGACCAAAAAGAAATGGCTGGATATGCTGTTTCTTTACTGAAAAGTTCAGTTGCGTTCGATACTGTAAACGAACATGGTACATATCATAAACAATTAAAGCATCGCGTTATCTCTTCATCTGGCTTGGCAAAATTAGCCGCACATTATGGCATTACAAAAAGTAATAAAATGCCAACAGATAAAATTGAACAAGGTAGTTATGAGCTTTATCGTGGATTTTTACGCGGGTTATTTGATGAGGCAGCCTCCGTCTTGGCGGTTCCCGTCGATGGAGGACTGCCGAACCCGCAGGGTGCTGATGCGAGTGTTCAAGGAAATCAAGAGAAAGGCATAAGTATTCGACTTGCACAAAGCAATCTCGAAACTCTGAAAATTGTCCAAAGAATGCTGTCCAGATTAGGCATAATTTCTCAACTTTGTCAAGAGCGTCGTCCAGAGGGTTATCGACAATTACCTGATACTAACCGCGAACCTTCTTCGTATTTCTGCAAGGCACAGCATGAGTTAATTATCTCAAACGATAACCTCTATTATTTCCAAAATGTGGTTGGTTTTCAAGAACCAGCAAAAGTAGCACGTTTACAAGAATCATTAGAGGGATACAAGCGAAAATTAAATAGTGAACGATTTGCTGTTAAAGTCAAAGATATTGTTCCCGACGGGAATGAAGTTGTTTATGATTGTACTGTGCCAAGTGTTTCTCGGTTTGATGCAAATGGTTTAGTTGCTCATAATTGCGGAGAAATAATTGGTAGCAATTTTCACTGTAATCTTAGCGAGATACACTTAAATCAAATTGACCCCAATAACCACAAAGAGCAAGAAGAAGCATTTACCGCAGGAGCTTTATCGGTTGCAGGGTTACTACACCACAAATTCCTCGAACCTCGCTATCAGTATAGTCGCGAACTCGATCCCATAGTTGGTGTATCCTTCACAGGTTTATTCGACTTCTTCGTTCATGCGCTTGGTGTCGAATGGTTGCGTTGGTGGGAACAAGGCAGACCAAAAACACCCCAAGGAATCGCATTTAAACACAAAGAACAGGAATATCTCAGCCGATGGAAAAATATAGTCCATCGTGTCGTGTGGGAATATTGCGATCGCCATAATTTAAAGCGTCCCAATCGTTGCACCACCGTTCAACCTAGCGGTACAAAATCGCTGCTTACAGGTGCTTCCCCTGGCTGGCATCCTCCCAAATCCCAGCGTTTCCTGCGTCGCATTACCTGCCGGAAAAACGACCCCGTAGCCCTTGCTTGTTTGGAATATGGATATGCGATCGTGCCTTCCCAGTCGGATAAAGATGAAAATGGCAATTTACTCAACGACCCATTCGATACACGTTGTACTGAATGGTTGGTAGAGATTCCCGTAGCTGTTTCCTGGGCAGATTTACCTGGTGCTGACACCATTGACATTAGTAAGTTTAATGCTTTGGCACAGATGGATTTTTACATGCAGGTGCAGCAATTCTACGTAACACATAATACCTCCGCCACAATCGAATTGCGGGAACATGAGATTGAAGCTCTAGGAACCCGCATTTATGAAGCGATTCGCGATGACGAAGGTTATATGAGCGCGGCACTTTTAGCACGTTTTGATGACCTGCAAACCTTCCCCCGCTTACCGTTTGAACCAATTTCTAAAGAAACTTACGAACAATTGAGTAAGGAAGTTGAACTGCGTCGTAAAACTGATGATTTCCACACAGTTTTAAGTCGTTATGATTTTGGAGAAATGTCGGAAGCTGGACCAGCTGGTTGCGACTCCGATAAGTGTATGTTGCCCGAACAATCTCCGAATTAGTTTAGGGGCAAGGGGAGAGCCATTATAGAGACGTAGCATTGCTACGTCTCTTCTACGTTTCAAGACTTTTCTGCACCACTAAGGATATTTTGGTTGCGATCGCCGTAAAGTGGCTACTTTGTACCATCGTGTAGCGTAGTGAAGGTAATTTTTTGAATTTAGAATTGCTACCTGCTTCCCCTTCCCGCTTGACTTTGGTACAATTCATGCAGCAAATGATAAAAACCATGCTACAAATTCGTGGGTTAGTCAAGGCTGCTCAGAAAGCGCAGGAACAATTAAAGATAGGAGTTGCACCTGCGGAAGTGCCCGCTTTCCAAAAATTTGTTCTCACTTCAGTAGAGACTGTGGAAAGTTTATGTGCGGATGCGAAGGTGACACCTCATCAATTGCCTGTGCGATCGCGTCAGGCATATTATTTTTTGAAAAATATCGATTTACATAATTTACCTTCGTCTGCGAGTCATTTAACACGAGTTCAGGTACAAACAGTTGGTATAAAAAATATTAAGACTCAGCAAAGGGGAATATTATGGGAAATTTTGCGGTTAGTGTCATCTTTGAAGTTGGAAGATATTGATATTTCTAAGTTATCTAACACAATATACGAAGTTGTTACAGCAATTGAAAAGATATGCTGTGAGCAGAATTTAACACCAGTGAATTTGACGAGTTCTTCCCGACAAGTCTATGCTTGGATGAAGTTTTTGACGGTGGAAGCTAATTTAAAGCTGCATTTACAAACTACCCAGCGTTTAAGGTTGATTGCTCAGAGTTTATGCGGTTATTACGGTCATGAAACTGTTAATTATGTAATTGAGTTAACTAATCTTTCTGGGTTGTACCGCAGTCGTTGGTTGGGAAATAGGATTAATCTTATTGTTAGCGAGGGTTTTATTAATGCTAATGATGATGTGTTGACAGCGTTAGTTAAAATTTCACTACAAGGAAAAAGCCCAGAAGCTACAAGAATTATTCGTGAGTATGCGAGTTTAGATGAATATAGTGATATTTTATTGGAATTAGATTTGATTACGGAAACGGCTACTGAAGATGGGAAAGGAAAATATTACAATTTGGATCGATTATTTGACAAAATTAACCACGAATATTTTGCCGATCGATTAACTAAACCTCGTTTAATGTGGAGTCAATTTCAAACTTATCGTAAGTTTGGACATTATGAACCTGCGAGGAATAGAATTGTTATTAGTCTGACTTTGGATGAAATCGCAATTCCTGAGTTGGTTGTTGAGTTTGTTTTATATCATGAATTGTTACATAAGTATCATGGTGAAAAGTGGGTAAATGGTAGAAGGATGGTTCATACACCAGATTTTCGTCATGATGAGACTAAATTTAAATTCTATGATGAAGCGGAAGCATGGTTAAGTAAGTTAGCTTCCCGGTAGAAGAAACTGTAAATGTTTACTCAAATTTTTCAGATTTGACCGAATCGAATCAATCAAAAAATCTCTTTTCCCACGCCAAAATGTAGTTCAATTACTGTCTACAATACGCTGATTAAACTCCTTGCATTTCGCTTCAGCAGCTTGGTAAGCGTCAAGATATGGCTTATCACCCAACATCACATCACCATAATACTCATATGGAGCGTCACCATATATTGGCAAAGGGTCATCTTCTGGGTAATCTTCCTGCGATTCTTCAATAATTTCTTTTAATTCTTTAACCGTGAAACTTTGTGCAGAAAAATATGTTAATTCTTCAGCCTTTTTTTGAATATGCGGCAGATTAGGGTCAATAATCTTATCATCGACTTCAATCCATGCATGTTCTATAGGTCTAAATGGTTTACCAATGACAACCAAAAAACCCTGAACGTAACTTGCGTTTTCCGTCGCTAATGCAGCTTTATAAGCATTATCAAATGGTTTTTTTGATTTGCTTTTAATTGTCTGAGCGACTTCGAGGGACAGTGCTTTATCTAATAGTTTACTCATCCAAAACCAGGGTTGGAGCAGCATTAATTATTTTACCATATAACCTTCTACTCAATTCTGTTAAACTACCGAAATATTTTGGTGGTTTAGTCTGCGTATGAAACGCTTTGTGCTGCTGTTGGGCATTTTTCTTGTATCTTTTGGATTGCGTATTCAATCAATCACTGCTTCACTTAACTCTGATGAAGGTTTATGGATTTATCGAGGTAGTCAGTTTTTCAAGCGTTTATTAGTAGGTGATTTGTCACGAACATTTTTGAAGCACCATCCAGGTGTTCCGAATATGTGGATAAGCGGTAGTGGAATGGTGTTAAATTGTACTTTGGATAAATGGTTTCCGGGTTTTTTGGGTTTGGATTTACCTGAAAATTTGGATGCTTGTTTAAATCTCCAACTATTCCCGATCGCACTTTATATTATTCCTCGCATACTCCAAGCATTAGTAACCTCTGGATGTATGGTGGGTTTTTATCTGCTTAGTAAACAGTTGTTAGGAAAAATGGTTGCTGTGTATGCAACATGCTTGTTGATGCTGGAGCCATTTTTTTTAGCTTACCAGCGTTTTCTGACAACAGATGCATTGCTTGCAGATTTTAGCATTTTAGCTGTGCTGTCGTTACTGCTGTATTGGCGTAGTGGGGGAATTTCGCGAAAATTTCTGGTTATGTCGGGTATATTGATGGGGTTAGCGAGTGCTGCCAAAATAATAGCATTGTTGTTAATCGGCGCGATCGCACTTCTTGTTATTTTGATTGAGTTGGGTGTTTGGAGGCAAACTTTTCCTCGACGTGGTTGGAAGCGACAGTTCTGGGATTTGGGATTTTGGGGTATTACAATATTTTTTACTTTTGTTTTTATATTCCCTGCGATGTGGGTTTCACCGGGATATGTGATTAATCAAATCATCAAGGGTGTGGTGGTAGAGTCTGATAGGGGTTTTTTGTTTTTTATGGGACAATTAACTAATTCTCCAGGGGTTTTGTTTTATCCGTTGGTGCTTGTATATCGACTTTCTCCGGTATTACAGTTTGGGTTGATTGGTGCAGTTGTAAGTTTGATTTTTCCTAAGTTACAACACTGTCGGGAGAATAGTAGTTTAGTTCAAGTTTTAGCAATAATACCTGTTTGTATTTTAATTATTCTCTCAATTTTCGACAGTAAAATCGACCGTTATATTAGTAATTTAGTGATTCCTGTATTTACTTTACTTGCAGCAGTTGGATGGTTAAATTTCATAACTTGGATGCGAAAGAGTTTTAAGTTTGCAATATTTTCTCCTCTTTCGCTGATTTTTGTATTTATATTTTTGCAATTATACTTTCTGTTACCTAATCATCCTTATTATTTGACATATTACAATCCTTTATTTGGGGGAACAAAAGTTGCTCAAAATATATTTATGATTGGTCAGGGGGAAGGATTAGAACAAGCTGCTAAATGGTTGAGGTCATTTCCCAACTACAAGGAGATAAAGGTTGCAAGTTGGTACAATCGTTATTTTGGTAGTTATTTTCCAGGGGAAATATTACCAATTAATAAACGGATTACCCCAGGTATTCAACCTTGGACACAAGCTCATCGAGTTGTAATTTACATTAATCAAAAACAACGACAATTACCCGCACCAAAAATGTTAGCTTATTTTGCCAAGCAGCAACCAATGTATCAAGTCAAAATTCATGATGTGGATTATGCGACTGTTTATCGAGGAACTCAAGTTTTGCGTGAGGAATTGGCAAAAATTCAGTTTCCTCTAAAAATCAACTTTGGAGAGCGGGTAAGTTTATTAGGATATGATTTAGATAAATCTCAATTTTCAAATAATCAACAATTACATATCACCTTTTACTGGCAATTTCACGCTTCTATTTCCCCAAATACATCGATAAAGGTAAGTTTAAAAGATGGCAAGAAGCAAATCATCAATCAATCGCTTCAACCTCTAGTAAGTGGCTTTCTTGCCCCCGAACAAATTACCACAGGAGCAATATTACGTGACGTTCATACATTAGAATTTAGTAAAAATATTCAATTTCAAAATATTCAGTTATTTCTTGAACTAGTTTCACCCAATCAAGGGGAGAAGTTAGGAGAATCCACATTAATCGGAGAAATTAATATTGGTTCGTTTTAGATTGTAAAATATCTACTGCATAAGCTTTTCGCGACACCATCTGTCGCAATTATTTTTCAACTTGGTGTCAGTTCTAAATCACTCAATTGTAACTTATAAATTCTTACTACTATTCTGTCTTGATTTAAAAAAGTCTTTACAGGCTGAAAATTCTGCTGCCAATAACTTGATGTTCGCTCAAAAATTTGATGATTATGACTTTGTGCATTTTCAACAAAAATTACAAATACATTTCCGGAACTTTGATGTTTATAAGCTTGCAAATCTAGATTTTTCCACCCATTAGGAATATAATATCTGGTGATACTATTCTTTTCATTGGTAACAAAATACCCCTCTTTGCCCGCAATTTTTAAAAACTCACTAATTTCTTGCCAATGTCGGTAATATGGAAAGCCAAATAAGCTTTTATTATTTTGACTTTTTAACTTCCATACAGCAAAATATTTCTCTTCCCAAGGATATTCTCTAAAATTATCGACAAAAATTACATGAGATATTGCAAATAAACCCAGATATAACCCTGATAAAAATAATCTATAAATAACTTTGCCATATTGAGCAAATTTAGTATTCACATAAACTTGAAAAAACTCTAAACTACAACCCATTAAAATACACATCGGTAACACATAAGAAAAAATATGTGTACCTTTATTCTTCACCAATATTTCCAGAGGTAAAAGCGGGAATAAAAGCCATAACCATAAATAAATTTTCCCTCTAACCGCTTTCAACTTAATTAAAGAAACTAAAGTGAGAATAATGTAAATATAAATAATAAATCCAGGATTATAAGTAGAAAAAGTTGCTATTGAACTAATATTTTTGCTACTAATTCTCTCCACCCAATATGCTTTTGTAGCTGCGGATAACGAGAAATAAAAAGGTAAATAAAATATCCCCAAACCAACAAAGATAATACCAGTAGAAAAACAAATATGCTTGAGCTTTGACTTTTGATTTAATTTCTCATCATTATTGACATACCAGCGATAAATTAAATAACATGCAAACGGCGCGATCGCAATTCCATTATAATGAGATAAAATCGAAAGCGACCAAAAAAATGCCCCGCAATAAATACCTTTAATTTTCCATTTATTAAACTTGATTGCTAATGCGAAAAAATATAATGTTAATAGTGCAAATAGAAGTACAAAAGATTGATATTGAACAATTCTAGCGAAAGCAACAAATAAACCATTTAATGAAAAAAATAGCGAAGAAAACAATGCTATTCTTTCACCAAATTCTAACCTAACAAACTTGTAAAAAAAATATATTGCCAATATTCCTGCTAAAGCAAAAGGTAAACGCATTAATAATTCATTATCGTAACTAGGGTTAAAAATTCTCATCCCATAAGTTACTAAAAACTGAATTGGACCTTTTCGCTGTCGAAGTAAAAAATCTAACAGATTTTCTCCAAGCTGCGGTAAATAAAGAGCTTTAATTTCATCTCCTTGATAATTGGAATATCCTAAATTACTCAACCTGAGCCATAAAGTCACAAATATTAAGTAGATTAAGGGAATAATAGTTTTAAATTTTGGCATTTTAATTTGGTGAAAAAAGCATTTAGAATCAATTAAACAGGAATATTCCGAGATTAAATAATCATCAATCACTAAATCTTGAATTTAGCAGCAGTTTCAAACCTACCCATACATTCATCAATCGAGCAAAATTTATTGTCAATCCTGACCATTCAATTTTATTTCCCACATTCCGCACTTCACCATGTAATACGTAATGATTACGATTTTTGTGCAATTTGACGAACATAAAAACTGAAAGGCTTAAGCATTTGTACGTAAAAAAACGCCAAGCTAACCATAATTTCCGTA
>JAAUPE010000151.1 GCA_012034595.1 Calothrix sp. CSU_2_0
GGATTTTGGATATATTCCCTTTGCTCAATACTGGATTTAGAATTTGGAATTTGAAATTTAGATTTTCAAGTTGCAGAAACTATTTACATAGCAAATTTGAAAAAACAACGCGACAGATAGATATTTGTAGAGACGTAGCACTGCTACGTCTCTACCGTTGGATGTGTTGCAATCATTATTTGAATTGGTGAATATTAAGCCTCTAATATTATCTCATGAAATCCGATTTTCAATAACTCCTTCGGCTTGATTTGCTAAACTACGTAATCTATCCAAGGTTTGCTCTGGGACATTTTCCCATAACTTGCGTTGATTTGCTTCTAATAATCTTTCTGCCATATCTCGCAATGCCCAAGGGTTGTTTTGTTGAATAAATTCCTGTACTTTTTCATCGAATAAATAAGCTTCAGCTATTCCTTCATACATAAAATCGGCAACGCAATTGGTAGTAGCATCAAAGGCAAATAAATAATCTAAAGTTGCTGCCATTTCCAAAGCTCCTTTATAACCATGACGCATGACTCCAGCAATCCATTTCGGATTAACAACTCTGGAACGATAAACACGGGTAATTTCTTCGCTTAAATTTCTTATTTTTGGCTGTTGCTGACGGGAATTATCACCAAAGTAGGTTGCGGGGGTTTTGCCGGAAATCGATTTAATAGCAACAGTTAAACCACCTTGAAATTGATAGTAATCATCTGAATCTAAGATGTCATGTTCGCGATTATCTTGGTTTTGGAGGACAATTTGCATATTCTGTAAACGTTGATTAAATGCTTCAGGTGCAGATTTACCTTCTGCTTTGCGGGTATAAGCATAGGCACTCCAATTAATATAAGCACGGGCTAAATCGTCTTCATCTATCCAATTTTGTGATTCAATTAATCCTTGTAATCCGGCTCCATAAGCACTAGGTTTAGAGCCGAAAATTCGATATAATGCACGGGTATTCGCTTGTTCTTTTGTTAATCCTTGGGTTTGCCAATGTTCTGTTTCTGTAATTACTTTTGCTGCTAAAGGATTGATTTCTTGAGTTTCGTTTAAATTAGCAACTGCGACAACTGCACTATCAAATAAATCGATTAAATTTGGGAAAGCATCGCGAAAAAATCCTGATATTCTTAATGTAACATCGACACGGGGACGACCTAATATTGAAGTAGGTAAAATCTCAAAATCCACGACTCTTCGAGATATTCCATCCCATACAGGTTTAACTCCAAGTAATGCTAAAGCTTCGGCAATATCATCTCCCCCGGTTCGCATGGTAGATGTTCCCCAAACTGATAATCCTAATGTTTGTGGATATTCTCCATGTTCTTGGGTATATCTTTCTATTAATATTTCTGCTGCTTTACTGCCAATATCCCAAGCTGTTTCTGTGGGGATAGCACGAATATCAACTGAGTAAAAATTACGTCCGGTTGGTAATACTTCTGGTTTGCCTCTTGTGGGGGCACCTGATGCACCACTAGGGATATATTTACCATCTAATCCTGTTAGTAAGTTAATGATTTCGCGGTTAGTTTGTTTGAGTGCTGGTAGTAAATAATCCCAAATCCAAGTCAATTCTTTTGCGGTATTATTATCAAATTGGGTTAATTGTTTATTTTCCAGAATGTGAGTGATTAATTCTGCGGCATATTCTTCGATGACTTCAACGGCATCACCAATAATTCGGCAGTTTTTAGAAGTTATTTTATGATTATTAATAGTTATATATTCTTGACTTAAATCAGCCGTGAGGGGGTCAAAATCGAGTTGCCAATCTTTCGCGATCGCACGGGTTAATCCGATTCTATTGGCACTGGGATTTCTCGCGATCGCAACAATCAAGTCTCTGAGTTGGTTGTTTTGGGGACATTGACCAAAAATATGCAATCCATCGCGAATTTGTGCTTCTTTGATTTCGCATAAATAACCATCGGCACTATTTAAAAATGTGGAAATTGCCATGTCATTGAGATGGGAAATATCGATTCCTAAATCTTGATGTAGGTTTTCTTGGATGATTAATTGGGAAATGCGATCGCTAATTAATTGTAACCGGGAAGGGTCTAATGTTTGCGCTTCGTAATATTCATCTATTAATCCTTCTAATTGCTGCAAGTTTCCATACAATTCTGCCCTGGTCATGGGAGGTGTTAAATGGTCAATTATGACTGCTTGAGCGCGTCTTTTGGCTTGGGAACCTTCTCCTGGATCGTTAACAATGAAAGGGTATAAATGGGGAATTGCACCTAATACTGCTTCGGGGTAACAATTCTCTGACAATGCGACACTTTTACCGGGTAACCATTCTAAGTTTCCATGTTTACCGACATGAACAATTGCATCTGCTCCAAAGCAGGTTTTTACCCAATCATAAAAAGCTAAATAATTGTGGGGTGGTTCTAAATCTGCGGCATGGTAATTTAAAGATGGATCGCGATCGTAACCTCGTGCTGGTTGTATTCCCACAAATATATTCCCTAATTGAATTCCAGCGATGGGAAATAAATTGTTTGTTTCTGGTAAACCCCAACGGTTTTTAATTCCTGTTTGTACTGCTGTTGGTAAGTTATCAAATTTAGTTAAATATTCATCTCCTGATAGGAATTGTCGAATATTTCTGATGTCGTATGCTTCTTTATCGTTAGTAACTCCGGATGTTAATAGTTGAATTAGTTCTGTATCTGTTTCGGGGATATTTTCAACGATGTATCCAGCTAATTTCAAAGCTTTTAAAATCTGAATACAACTAGCTGGGGTATCTAATCCGACTCCATTTGCTAATCGTCCATCACGGTTAGGATAATTTGCCAAAATTAGCGCTATTTTTCGCTTTTGTGGTGGAGCTTGCCTTAGTTTTACCCAACTTTTTGCTAAATCAGCTACAAATTCAATCCGAGAATGAACTGGTTCGTAGGTAATTACATTGGTTTGTAATAATGAATTTTGAGTTTGTAATGTTTTAAAGGAAACTGCTCTAGTAATAATTCTGCCATCGACTTCGGGTAAAGCCACATTCATTGCCATATCCCTTGGTATTAATCCCTGGAATCCTGATTCCCATTGTTCTTTACTAGTACTACTTAGAATGACTTGTAAAACTGGGACATTGAGTTTTTCCCATAGTTCTACTTGTGGTGTTTCTGATTCTAATTTTGCGAGGGAAAAGCTTGTGGTGTTTAATAAGATTTCGATTCCTTGACTACAATATTTTAATAGTTCATTTTGTACATCGATTTCTCGTAGGGAAGAAACAAATATGGGAACTGGAATCAATTTTCTGGCTATTAATGCTTGATAAAGTGCATCAATAACTTTTGTATTGGCAGCTAAATAATGGGCACGGTAAAATAAAATTCCAACTTGACTATGACTGGTATTATATAAAGTCTGATAAATATCTTTGTGGGGTTTATATATACCGACTCTTGGTACTTTTTGAGGTGGGTTAAAGTTGTAGTTTTGATTGAGAAAGTTGCTGGAAATATATTTCAATAAATTTTGATAGTTTTCTAATCCACCTTCATTAAAATATTCCCAAATTAAGCTAACTTCTTTTAGAGAAACATTAGAATGACTAATTAAATTTGGGTCTGGTTTTTCGTCTCCAGGTAATACTATTAATTTTGCATTCGATTCTTTAATTATTTCTTCGACAACTTCTAATCCATAATTCCAATAGGAAATGCCACCAAGTAATCTTAAAATAATCACTTTTGCCGCACTTAAAACATCTTCAGCATAGCTATCTATAGTGATTTGTTGCTGGAGTTGTAGCAAATTTATTGCTCGCAGTTCGGGGAAATCATCGGGTAGCTGATTTACAGCAGCAGACAAGGTTTGAATGTCGGTATCTGCGGCAGTAATTATAATAATTGAAGCAGGTTGTTGTTCAATTAAAATTACTCCTTCTGTTGACGGATTCCATCCCCCTGAAGTTGTTGCGAGACGATGCATAATTAATAGTTATTAAAAATAATGAAACATTTTTTCATCTTTCTTGATTATATAGCAATCTGAAATTATTTGCTTAGTAATGTGATGTCGGTTATGTTTTTATGCTAATCTTATTTGAATATGAAATTTATTGAACCGCAGAGAACGCCTTAGACACGGAGTGGCTACTTTCAGAAGCTACTACCCTGCGGGATGAGCTTTACTTTACGTATCTACCGAAGGTAGTACGACAAGATAAGAAGAAAGTAAGATATATATTATTGAAGTTGTATTTGCGGATTTTAAAAAGTAAAAAGTAAAAAGAAGTAAAAAATAAAAATACCTTTTCTTTATTTATTTATTTCTTTTGCCTTTTAACTTTTTACTTTTGCCTTGTTTGGTGAGTGACGACAATATGGGAAAATTTATTTATTGGTATTTCCATTGGTATTTCCGAAATAAGCGCTTTTACCTGTTACAATAATTACCTATTTGTGCTTAATTTTATTTTTTAACTGCAACAGGTATGGCAATTATTATCGCAGGGGAACGGAGTGGTGTAGGCAAAACAACGGTTACTTTAGCGTTATTGTCAGCATTGAGACATCGTAACCAAAAGGTGCAATCCTTTAAAGTGGGACCAGATTACATCGATCCAATGTTTCATGAGTATATTACAAATCTTCCCTGTCGTAATCTTGACCCATTTCTTACTTCGGAATCCTATGTACAAAAATGTTTTATTCATCATAGCCAAAACACAAAATATACCCTAATTGAAGGTGTAATGGGTTTATTTGATGGTGCTGCTGGTGGAGATGACTATGCAAGCACAGCACATATTGCTCGACTTTTGGATTTACCTGTGGTGTTGGTATTAGATTGCAGTCGTTTATCCCGCTCTGTTGCCGCGATCGCACATGGTTACAAAACTTTCGATCCGAGAATTAAAATAGCAGGATTTGTCCTCAATCGTGTTGGTAGCGATCGCCATCTGGAATTATTGACGGATGCGCTGAAACCATTACAATTACCGATTTTAGGGGTTCTCCGTCGTCAGGATAATATTACTATTCCTGACAGACATTTGGGTTTAATCCCCAGTAATGAACTGGAAAATCTTAATGCTGTGGTGGAGCAACTTGCCCAATTGGGAGAATCTTGTTTTGATTGGGCAAAGTTATTACCATTAATGACAAGCAAAGTAGATAATAATTTAGAAAAAATTCCCAACTTCCCATTCCCAATTCCTAATTCAACAAACAAAATCAGGATTGCGATCGCACGTGATTCTGCTTTCAATTTTTACTATCCTGATAATTTGGATATATTACAAAGTTTGGGTGCGGAATTGGTAAATTGGAGTCCTTTAAAAGATACAGAATTACCGGAAGATGTACAAGGATTATATTTTGGGGGTGGTTTTCCCGAAGTTTTTGCCACAGAATTAGCTAACAATTATCAAGCAAGGAAAGCGGTACAAAATGCGATTTTTGGAGGAATACCAAGTTATGCAGAATGTGGTGGTTTAATGTATTTGTGTCAGGAAATTATTGATTTTGCCGGAAATGCTTATCCAATGGTGGGAATTATTCCGTCAACAGCAATCATGGGAAAAAGGTTGACGCTAGGTTATAGGCAAGCTGTGGCAATGCAGGATAGTCCAATGATTTCTAGGGGTTTTCAAATTCGAGGACATGAGTTTCACCGTTCGACATTAGATTTGGAACCACAAAATCCATTATTGGAAATGCAATTAGGGTATGATTCGCAAAAGTTTAAGTCAGAAGGTTGGCAAATTCATCAAGTTCATGCATCTTACTTACATTTACATTTTGGTGCTAATTTAGAAATTCCTAAGCGATTTTTAAAGCATTGCTTTCAGTTTACAAATAGCCGTAGGGAAGAATTGGGTACTGCACAACTCATATTCCCCTAAAATTCCCAATCTAATCCATACACTCGCATCAAATCTCAAACTTTTTATTCTCTCCGCGCCTCTATGTGAGACAAATCATAACACAAGAGTTTAAACCTGATTTTAATAAATCAAATAATAGTCCTGTTATTTGCCTTAAAATAAACTTTATTAACTATTTACTCTAATTTAATGGCACAGTACGATCGCTTAATTTTAATGGCTGAGGATGAATTGACGCAATACAGCACCGATGCACGGAAAATTGAAAAACTGCGGCAAAAAATTGGCATTTCGGTGTCTGCAAAGGAGCAACAAGAAGTAAAAGCAGCATTACTTGCGGAAATGCCTACGGATTTTGTCAGTCAACTGGTGGAAAAGCAGCGTCAAACTGTCGCATTACCTTTTTGGGGGATTGCGGGTTTAGGATTGCTGTTTGGAATTTCTTTTATGCAACCGTTGGATTTTGTTGCGACTATTTCTGGTACTGGAATCGCGATATATTTGCAAAAATTGGGTTGGAAGTTACAAGCTAGACGTTTGGTTTTACAAACACTCGAAGATATTGAACAGCGCAGTCGAAAACCAGAAACAGTATAATTACGTATGTTGCGAGTTCTCATTCTTGGTGGAACTGGTGACGCTTCCGCATTAGCAACGCAAGCAGCAGCAATTCCCCATGTAGAAATCATTACATCATTGGCAGGTCGTACCCGTCAGCCTCTAATGCCTGTGGGGAATGTTCGCATTGGGGGTTTTGGTGGTGAAACTGGATTAGTTGAGTACTTACTTCAAATGCAAATTGATGTGTTGATTGATGCGACTCATCCGTTTGCCGCGCAGATATCGAGAAACGCTGCCAATTCTGCCACTGAAATCGGCATACCCTATTTAATGTTAGTACGTCCAGCTTGGGAACCGGTGAGGGGAGATAACTGGTTAGAGGTTGAAAATATAAAGCTTGCTGCCACATCCCTAGAAGAGCGAGCAGAAAGGGTATTTTTGACAGTTGGCAGGCAGGAATTAGCAGCATTTGCCCATCTGCATCATATTTGGTTTTTGATGCGAATGATTGACCCACCAACTAGTGATGCCATTGTACCCCCAGGAGAAATTTTGTGCGATCGCGGTCCTTTTTCTTTGGATAATGAAAGGGAAATTTTACACAACTATAAAATTGATACTATTGTTAGCAAAAATAGCGGTGGAGATGCGACTTACCCGAAGATAATTGCTGCACGGGAATTAGGTGTAAAAGTAGTTATGGTCAAGCGTCCAAATATACCACTAGGAGAAAAAGTCGCAGATGTAAATAGTGCGATCGCTTGGTTGATGACAAAATTATAGCTGTTTAAGGTTTTTGCCTGGGGGAACATGAAGAAACCGGGTTTCTCTTTAACTAAGCATGACTATCTTTGCTGCGTCATCAACAGAAACCGGGTTACTCGCTTTCCGATGCTTGATGCTGCGATCGCATTTCGGATAATTTGGGTTTTTTGCGTGGGGTTAGAAGTCGGGTTACTGCTTTAGTCGTGCTGAGTGGGGGTTTTTACCTGGGGTAAGGAACCCGACTTCCTGGTTTAGTTATTCTAGAACTTATCTAAACACTAACACCCTCATCAATACTAGGTAACTCCTGCATATTCCGCACAAATTTTGTGACTAAACTGCGAGGTATAAATCGCACACTTTCTGCAAGAATCCGATTTTTGACACCAGGAATAACTACAGTTTTATTTGCCATCAATCCCCGATAACCAACCTTAGCAACAGTTGCTGCATCCATAAATTTTTTGCCTTTCACCAATTCAGTTTCAGCCATTCCAGTTTGTTGGTGAAAAGCTGATATAGTTGGACCTGGACATAATACAGTCACAGTTACACCTGTACCTTCCAACTCATTTGCGATCGCTTCTGAAAACGATAAAACATATGCTTTAGTCGCAAAATAAACTGCCATCAATGGTCCAGGTTGAAATGCGGCAGTTGAGGCAACATTTAAGACTTTTCCTTTTCCGCGTTTTGCCATATCGCGAACGAAAAGCTTAGTCATGTGAGTCAAAGTTACTAAATTGACTTGGAGCATTTCTAACTCAGATTTCAAATCGGTATCGGCAAAAAAACCATAATGACCAAATCCGGCATTATTGACCAAAAAATCAACATTTATCCCTGCTTCTTGGAGTTCTGAATATATTTCTAAAGATGAGGTTGGTAAAGATAAATCTTTGGCAATAGCTGTAACCAAACTCGCAAATTCTGACTTGAATTCATTAGCAACATCTACTAATTTTTGCTCATTCTTATCGACTAAAACTAGATTATAGCCATCACGAGCAAAAACACTCGCAAGTTCGTAACCAATGCCTGCTGCCGCTCCAGTAATCAAAACGGTTTCCTGAGATTGTTCGTGATAAACTTTTTTAGGGAACATATTAGTTAAAATTAAAAAATTTGGCAATTAAGAATCAAGTAAATACCAATCAAGCAAATATCAAGATTAGACCCATCAAAATTTGATGATTTCGCTAATTATCTTCAGAGTTTGGCATTGACATCGCCTTATCTTAACTAACAAATTGAATATAGTCTGTTTATTTATAAGCATTATAAATAATTAAAATTACCACTTCGATCACAATTAATTCAGCTAAACTTTTCTTATCACAACCCATAAATAATCTTCTGCTCATTACACCAAAATAATTGTTAAATAAACCTTAATAAAAAAAGCAAAATCAACCTATCCCGGTTTTTGATCGAGACGAGTTGCTTGTTCGATCGCAGCTTTTTCCTTCGCTCGATGTGCAAGTGGTTGTAGTTGCGCGATCGCACATCCTGTTAAAATACTCAAATTCTCCAAACTCATACCCCGCATTAACATTTCCACACACCATGTTGGTTGTGCTTGGGATACTACAGGCTGTTTCCCCTCAGGAGTCAAAAGTTTTTCCGTCCATTTTTGCCAACGTTCCCCTATCTCTAATTCCGACATTGCTAAACCCGATTCACCAATAAACATCGCAGTTTGATTATCTTTACGACTTTTCAACCATTTAGTTAAAGGATTATTTGTATAGGAACCATAACGTTGACCCATTATCCATTGATTTACAGGTACTTGACGCGAAAGTGTCCACGGGGATTCTCCCCGGTGGCGCATTTCGCGGATAATTTTAGGTGTCGCTATTTGAAGTATATATGCTTGAGCATCACCAATCTGATGGCTTTTTTGCAAAATTGTAACTTCCGATGGAGATATTCCAGTTGCAAATAATAGATATGCCAATGCAAAATCCTGCAAACTCGATTTTTTCGCTTGCTGCAAAATTTGGTGAACTAAATTTCCCGGTAAATCGAGTATTTCCCGACTCCGAACTTCCAAATTTGCACTTGTTTTCACTAAATCTGCATCAGAACTTCTACCTTGATGCAAAAACAACTCCACCAAGCTTTCCAAAAATTCATCCCGATCCTGCCAAAATTCGTGCTTCTCACAGGTAAACTCAATCATCGCATATCCCAAAGTCATCGTATTTACCAACGCAGCCAGCTTTTGAGCAGGTAAATTCGTAGTCAATAAACCTTCTGTAGAAGCAAAATACTCACCAACCTTGCGATTCATCTCCTTCAACCCCAAACCCAATGCACGACGGCTTTCCACCGGATACTGACTTGCTTCACCAACCACCGAACGAATAAACTCAGGAACCCGTTCCAAAGTAAGTAAAGTGTTACTTGCATAATCCTTCAAAACTTGACCTGCATCGTGGTGAGAATTTATTTCCTCCACCAATGATTCCGCTAAATTTGAAAATCGATCTGATTCCTCAAACAAAGCCAAAAGTAACCCATGCTTATTACCAAACTGGCGAAATAGTGTTACTTCATTGACTTCAGCCAATTCTGCAATTTGCCGAGTCGTAGTATTCGTCACACCCTGAGTAGTAAATAACTCAAGTGCTACTTGCATTAAACGTTGTCGGGTAGAACTCATAGAAGAAAAAATAAAATGATAAAGAGCAGATACTATAAATAGTAACTCAGCGCATCCCCCAACAGCAGGATTGTACATGACTCCTAACTGATGATTATTAAATATTTCCAAATTATGCAAGCAGTACTTGCACATTTTAGAAAGTATTGTTAGGATTATAAATGTAAGTGAGACTTGCTTTTTTACTGTAACTGATTTGCATACACAATTTATGGCGGTTTCATCTAGGTAAAATACGCTTAACTTGTTCCCTTCTCTTGTAGGGATAGGGATTAGGTCACGATTACATCAAGTCAAAAGCAGTTAACTTCATCCATATATCGAAAAAAAGAAACAACAAAACCTAAAAGAATTTTTATGATCTTAAAATCCCCTACAACCGCTTCCGCAAGCGGAAAATCTGCTGCGGAAAACTCTTTCAATTGGACTTACCTATTATTCTTCGGAGCATTTCATGGGTTAGCATTACTTGCACCGTGGTTCTTTTCTTGGAAAGCTCTATTTTTAACCTTATTTTTGCACTGGTTATTTGGGAGTATTGGTATTTGCTTAGGATATCATCGACTCTTGAGCCATCGTAGCTTTCAGGTTCCCAAACCATTAGAATATGCGATCGCAATATTGGGAGCATTAGCATTGCAAGGTGGACCAATATTCTGGGTAAGTGGACATAGGCAACATCACGCACATACAGAACACGTAGATAAAGACCCATATTCAGCCAAACGGGGATTTTGGTGGAGCCATGTATTATGGCTTCTGTACCCCCGACCAGAATTTTTCAACCGCGAAATTTACCAAACAGCAGCACCAGACTTATTAAAACAACCTTTCTATCGCTGGTTAGATAACCATTTCCTACTCCTCCAAATACCCTTAGCTTTATTGCTATATGCTTTGGGTGGATGGTCATTTGTAATTTACGGAGTCGTAGTTAGGTCAGTCTTATTATGGCACTCAACTTGGTTCGTCAACTCAGCAACCCACGCATGGGGATATCGCAACTTTGACGCAGATGATAACGCTCGTAACCTATGGTGGGTATCCATCGTCACCTACGGAGAAGGATGGCACAACAATCACCACGCATATCCCCACGTCGCCAAATCTGGATATCATTGGTGGGAAATCGATGTTACTTGGTGGAGCATTCGAGCATTGCAGAGATTGGGTTTAGCCAAAAAAGTAAACCTATACAAATCTTAAAAATTAACTACTTATACATACTGCGGGATGAGTAGCTTACAACTGAAGGAAGAAGTAAGGAGAAAGAAGGAAGAAGGAATAACTGATAAAAACTTTAGTTCTGAGTTTAAAGCTCAGTCAAAAAAAAGATGTTTTTTGAGGTTGCGTAGCACGAAAAAAAACAGTGTCCTTGTTCAATCTCACCCTTTTAAGGGTGGGTACTTCTTCCTTCTTTCTTCCTCCTTCTTTCTTCGTGAATTATCCTGCGATCGCTATTTTTCAGAAGTATCGCATTAAAGATTATCTAACAGAGGAGCGACAACTTTACGGGTTTTCTCACTACTAACGACTGGTACAATCTCAAAAGTAGCACCCGAACCATTCCACTTCAATATCCATTCCTGAAGCAAGCACAAGTCGTCACATTCCATGAGTTGAAAGCATCTGCTAAAATTCGGTTCCACCCAACTATCTATATATCTAAGACCTTCTGGAAACATTCTACCCTCATCTCGAATACGCTTATAAATTGGTAGCATGTCATTATTTTGAAACCGCTCAATAATCATAAATAGCATTCGATAACCCTTCGATTTTATCTTCATTGCATGAAGCGATCGTAATACGTAATCTGTAATTATCTCAACTACAAATTACGTATTAATTATTACAAGCTAATCAATATATTCCACCACATCCTCAGTCTTAAACCGCACCTTCGGTCTTTGCGCGCTGTGGTCTTCATCCGAACGATACCCAGCAGGGCAAGCCAAAACAGCCTTATAACCCTGTGCGGGAAGTCCCAAAACCTCATCATATTTTGCTGGTACAAATCCCTCCATCGGACAAGTATCAATACCCAAAACAGCAGCAGCAGTCATAAACTCCCCCAAAGCAATATAGACTTGGCGAGTAGACCAATCATTAATATCCAAAGGATAAGGAGGCTTTTCCATAAACCCCTTAACTACAGAACCAAACTTTTGCAGATTTTCCACAGTTGTTTGCTGAACCTCTGCCATGCGATTGAGATAGCGATCGACATCAGCAGCATTCAAGTCTTTTTTGATCGCAAATACAACCAAATGTGATGCATCTACAACTTGCGGTTGTCCCCAAGAATGAACTAATAACTGTTGGCGAATTTCCGGATTACGAACAACAAAAAACTTCCAAGGTTGTAGTCCAAAAGAAGAAGGAGCTAAAACCAGACTTTGTTCTAGTGCCTTCCAAGCATCATCGGGTATTTTTTTGCTAGGGTCAAATTTTTTGGTAGCATAACGCCATTGAAGCTGTTGAAGAACGGAATCTGGTGTAGATACTGCGCTGCTCATATACTTGCTCTCGGTTTATTACTTCACGAAAGGCGCTGCCGAATCAAAGTACAATTTTACTGTAGATATTATCTACAAAATATACACCAATTCAGCATCGTCCACAAATATTAAAGATATAACAGCATGTCATAAAAAGGCTAATTTTCGTCTCAGATGAATTCTGCTACAGAGGAGATACCGTAAACTGCTTGAGAAATTACAAAGATTAACTCTTGGTAGAGAATAGTTATGATATGATTTATCTTAGTTATAATTAGGATTTATTGGGTGACTAGCTCAATGGTAGAGCATCAGACTCTTAATCTGCTGGTTTTGGGTTCGAGTCCCAGGTCACCCATCCCTTAAAAATACATCAAAACCCTTACATTTTTCGTTTGATTAAGGAATCGAAATTGGAATTATCCAGAGGTGTCAAGGTAAAGATTATGGATTTACCTGGTTTGGCTTATGTGGGTGATGAAGGTAATGCAAATGTTATCAAACAGTGTCGGGAAGCTTTATGTTTGGTGACTTATAACAGTGCAGAAACTGACAAAGAAAAAGTTAGAAGTTTGTTGCAAGAAGTAGTTGAGCAAGTCAAAGATTTGGGTGGTTCTCCTGCACGGATGTTGTTTGTTCTCAATCGGATTGATGTTTTTCGAGCAGATAGGAATTATCCAGATACAGAGCATCGTTTTGTGGAAAATGCGATCGCTAGTATCAAGCAAGAACTTACTGAGCATTTGAAAGAGTATACGGAAGGTAATCGCACTTTTCCATTTACTCGTTTGGAGGACATTAAAGGATCTTTAAAAAAATATGTAGCTGATGAAAAGTATGCTCATAGTGTTTTAGAAGCAAGACTTTATACTAATAAATTAGCGCAAGCTGAAGGTGTTGTATTTTATGATGTTCCTGGTTTAGATTCTGGTTTAGCAAAGCACGTTGATGAAGCTAAAGAAATGCTTTCCGATTGCGATGCTGTAATTTTAGTACAGCGTTTTACCAGTTTGAGAGAAAAAGAATTAGACATCATTAAATTTACGGAAATTGGCGATAAAAATATTACTGTTGCCGATAAATTGTTTGTTTTCTTAAGTCGGATTGATTCACTAGGTAGTAAAGAAGCATTAAAAACTCATATCGAAGAAGCATCTCAAGATTGGTTAAAACGTGCTAATTTACCGCGAGAGCGAATTGTATTCGGTTCTGCTGGAGCTTATTTACTTTTGAATGGATTAGCAGGAGAACAAACAAAATTAGAAATTGGTGATTCGGGCAATATTCAAGCCCAATTACAATTAATCACAGGTTTGAGCGATCGCAAAGATTTAATCCGCAAAGCTACTGGAATTCCCAATATTAAAGCCAAAATATTTAACTATATTAATAATGAACGTGTATTAATCTTAAAAAAGAGATGCGATGCCTCGATTAATACGATTTCAAATGCTGCGGAAGAAATTTATAATTTAGTCAGCAAACGCTATCCTGAAAATCCTGAAGATGCTAAACGTTTTGAAGCCGATCGCCAGCGAATTTTGTTTGCAGAATGGTGGAATCAGCGATGGGAAGGAAAAAAAGCGGATTTACAGAGCTTCTATTATTCGACTGTTGTTAATAGAAATTGTGATGATGCAAATACGAATACAACTACCAGCAGAGACAAAAAAAGGAACAGGACGGGAGAAGCTCAAAATCAGTGGTTGCAGGAAAATCCCCTACTGTTAGTTGAACTACCCCTAGAACTGCGATCGCATCTCTCATCAAATCGAAATATCCCCAGACAAATACCAACACCTTGCTCTCTAACTTACTATCCCAAAACCCAGAACTAGGGAAGCTTAAACTCAATCAAATTGACCTGTCATCCTACACAATTTCTGATATCCCCAACCTTGATGCAGTGCAGTTATCAAAGTTTATAGGTTGGCAAAATACCCTAATTAAAGATATCCCAGGATTAAATGCTGTACCTCTAGCTTCCTTTCCTCTTCCCCTAACAGAAGCTGGTAATAATATTGCTCGAATTGATTTTATCTGGGGTACAGCCGAAAAACGTCGTCAACGAACAGTCTCCGGTTCCGATGTCGTAGGTTTTTCTGTTCCTTGCTCTGGACAAAAATGTCCCCATATCGAACTTGATGACAATTGGGCATTTTTTTACTTGGAGTACTCTAAAATGAAGCAGCAATTTACATTATTATCAACTAATAAAACCGTAACCGAACAAAAACAAAACGAAATAAAATCGAGCTTCGATATCAATGGGCTATTTCAATATTTCGCTAATCCCGAAGGATTGACAACGATCGCACTTTTAGTATTCATAATTTTATTGAGCCAATTTTCTGGTGCTAAAAAAGGTAAAATCTCTACCGGACGGGTAGTAGGGAGAAGCGAAAAACTGGCAGCAACGAACCTCGCTCTCCAACAAATTGAAGAACGCAAGCACAATAAAGTTACTTTCTGGTGTGGTTCTCCCAACTATTGGTTTCCCGGAAGATTCAAAAATACAGGTGCAAAATTTCAAACCATCTTTGGTGCATCCCCTACAGTTTGGATTCCCCATGCTGAACGCTCTACCCTGGTTCTTGGCGCTCCTGGTTCCGGTAAAACTTTCGGGACAATCGATCGCATGGCTGAAAGCTGCATGACACAAGGATTTCCCCTGATTGTCTATGACAAGAAAGGCGACCAAATGAAACTACTCGCACCCCTCGCTGCCCGTTACGGGTACGATGTGCGAATATTTGCACCGGGGGAACCATACAGCGAAGTCATAAACCCCCTCGACTTTATGGAGAATCAAGAAGACGCGGTTACTGCTGCACAAATTGCCCAGGTGATTAACGCTAATGCTGGTGGTAGCGGCAAAAGTGATGAGTTTTTCTCCAAAGCAGCCGATTTATTGGCGAAAGCACTAATTCAACTTGCCAAGGGTAGCGATCGCCCAGATTTAGCGATGGTTTACTGCATTCAATCAACCGATGGTTTCATCAACAAGTTGCACGCAGCAGTACAATCTGGTAGAGTCTCGCGGTGGGTTGCAGCTTCGTTCCAGCAATATCTCAAAGCCAAAGATAGTGAAAAAACGATTGCTTCGATTGACACAACTACCGTGGGAATCTTTTCAGGATTCATGCAGCGATACCTGCGGTAAGCTTCGCTAACGCTTCTACCCTCTTTCATTGGTAAAAGCACAATCCCTACCAAACTAACAGGAAGACAAATCCTAATTTTTAAACTAGATGACCCCAGACGGGATGTTGTCGGACCATTACTCGCAGCAGCACTACACATGACAATTGTGAGTAATTTGTGTGCCCCAAGGAAAGACCCACTGGGAATATTTATCGACGAATTACCCTCGTTGTACCTGAAAGCATTACCGCAGTGGATTAACGAGTACAGAAGCAACGGTGCTTGCTTTGTTCTTGGTGTTCAATCCCTGGAGCAATTAGCAAATGCTTATGGGGAAAATTTGAGCGCTGCGAACTGACAAGTCAGCGCTTCGCTATCGCAAGTGCCTGTAGCACGAAAATCCTTTACAACCCAGCCAATTATTTAACAGCCGAAAAATTCTCTCAATCCTACGGACATAAGGAATTCATCGTTAAAAATAAATCCATTAGTGATTCCAAAGAAGGAAGAACCATTACTTGGACAGATAATTTGCAAACTATGCCAATTATTACTCCAGACGAAATTATGCGCTTTCCCCAAGGGAAATGTATCATTACCAATCCCGGTTACAGTTCTTCTGGGGAAGGCTCAATTCCCTATCCTGTTACTATTCCCATCCCTAAATTAGATATTCATCGAATGTCTAAAAGCGAACAACTTTGGGAAAAGCAGATTCGTGCCAGGTTAATTTTAAGGTCGCAATTAATTGATGTCAGCGAATTAGACTCGGCGATCGATTTGAGGAAACAAATTGCGGAGCAGCTTTTAGCGATTGGGGAAGAGCAATTAGAGAACGAAGCGATCGAATTAGTTAGCCCAAATTCTGATTCTGTTTGGTAGAGAAAACATGACTTTCCAAATCGTTTGAGATTAAGTTTATTTGAGAAACTCAATTTTCGATCGAATTTTTCGATCGTTCCGCTCCGCTACACTTTGTAAGGGTAAAGAATAAAAGAGCAGAGTGCAAAAGTGTAAAAGTGTCAAGGGCTAGGAAGAGTCCTCGACGAAAATACACCACACACAACACGAAAACCGAGCCTGTCGCTAACGAAGTCGGGGTTGCTGCCGTTGCGATAAGCAGAACGGCAATACGGAGGATAGGAGTTCCACGAACCACCGCGCAGCAGCCGGGATTGATTATTATTACTATTGCTATCTATCCACGCACTGCCATCTGTTGGTGCCTCTTCATAATTGTCATGCCATTGGTCTGCACACCATTCCCATACATTCCCGTGCATATCGTATAATCCAAAGGCATTCGCTACGCCAAAATAACCTACCTCTGTAGTTTCCTTGCGGAAAATTCCTTTAGGTCCTCGACCATAAGAGCCTGACCATTTATATTCTTCATTATCCGTACCGTCATAATTGGCTAAATCAGTTGTAATTGTCTCGCCAAAGTGAAATGGGGTTGTTGTTCCTGCCCGACAGGCATATTCCCATTCAGCTTCACTGGGGAGACGATAGGGTCTTTTTGTATGTTGGGTGAGGCGATCGCAAAATTCCACTGCTTCAAACCAAGATACTTGCTCAACTGGGCGATTTTCTCCTTTAAAATAGGATGGGTCAGGTTTTAGTTCGCGATTGACCTGGGGAAGAGAAGCTACAAATTTCCATTGTGCTTGGGTAACTGGGTATTTGCCCATGAAGAACGTGGGAACAGTAACTTCGTGTTGTGGACGCTCCGAGTCCCTACTACCTTCTTCGGTTTCTGGCGCACCCATCATGAAAGTTCCACCCTTAATTAGCACCATTT
>JAAUPE010000152.1 GCA_012034595.1 Calothrix sp. CSU_2_0
ACCTACTGCGAGGTGGAGTCTAGAAAAATGCAGTAGAACCGCATAGATTCAATTTTCAAGGTGCAGTGCTTTGCCTTTCGGTAGCTAGGTTTTTTAAGTGGTTGATTACCTTTCCACTTTTTAAATAGTACCAGAAAGCCGTCCTATAAGGACGGGGCTTTATACCCAATTTTTTGGTAAAAGTAAATCCCAAGTCAAGGTATGACAAGATTCGGGATTTATTTGTAAATGATTCTTGATTTATTGCGAAGAAACTGCGTAGTGAATCAACTGCCCAATACGCTGACGTAAGGTTTCTAAACCTAAACGTTCGCTAGCAGAAATAAACACTGCCATCGGAAATTCTTCCCTTGCCAGTGCTAGAGTCTCGCTGCTAGCTTGGTCGATTTTGTTGAATACAACCAACGCTGGACCAGGTGTAATCGGCATTATTCCCAGAATATCGCGCACAGCACGAACGTGACTTAACCAAGCTGGATGGGATAAATCGACCAAATGCAATAAGGCATCAGCTTCGGTGACTTCCTCTAAAGTGGCACGAAAAGCGTCCATTAATGCATCGGGTAATTCGTGGATAAATCCTACCGTATCCGTAATCAGAATTTCCTGCGTTCGCGTAGCGGTTCCCTCGGAACATCGCATATTTGTTCCCGAAGGAATTGCCAAGCGTCGGGTTGTTGGATCGAGTGTGGCAAACAATTGGTCGGCTACATATACTTCGGCATTTGTCAAGGTATTTAACAATGTCGATTTTCCGGCGTTGGTATAACCCACCACAGCAATGGAGGGAATTTCCTCATGCTGTCGTCGTTGTCGCAAACGCGATCGATGTGCTTGCAGTTGGTTTACTTCTTGCTGCAATCGGGAAATGCGTTTGCTAATTGCCCGTCTTTCTGTTTCCAGTTTAGTTTCACCAGGACCCCTTGTACCAATACCACCACCCAATCGGGACATTGCTTGTCCGCGTCCGGTGAGTCGGGGCATCATATATGCTAACTGTGCGAGTTCGACCTGTAATTTACCCGCACGGGATTGGGCACGTTGGGCGAAAATATCTAAAATGACTTCGGTTCTATCGACAACGCGGACACCGATTTGGGCTTCGAGGTTGCGAACTTGCGAGGGTGATAAATCGCGATCGAACACAACCAGATTTGCCCCTAAAGTTTGTGCTGTTAAAGCGATTTCTTGGACTTTTCCTTCCCCGACAACGGTTTGGGGATGAACGCGATGGCGTTTTTGCCACATTGTTTGCAAAACTTCGCCGCCAGCAGTATCAACCAAGCGTCCCAACTCGATTACAATGTCTTGGAATTGGTGCGCTGTGGTGTTGTCGGTCAATACCCCAACAATGACAACTCGATCGCGATCGCTCTTAACATCTTGTCCAACAAATTCCCGTCGAAATTCTTCTTCGAGTGCTTCCACCAAGTCCAAAAAATCTTGTTCGGAAATCACATCCAAACTCATTGGTGGAGAAATATGCCAACTTTGTGACAGTAGGGAATTGGCTTTTGGGTTGTTACCGTTCTCGGATGCGCCACTGTTGTCAGTATTAATGCCAGTATTGCTATTGATTAAGACACGTTCATCTTGTGACGTTAAGTGGGCTAGATAAGCTTCTTTGACATATCCAGTCGCCCCACCACCACGTTTAGTAAATCCAGTTCCGGTAATATTCAACACAACTAGGGCATCGAGTCTTTGCATCACCATCGCTGTTAAAGCCGCCTCATTTGGGGGTTCTGGCTTTAGATGGGTAGCGATACAACGGATACCACTAAGTCGTTCTGCACCGTAACGGGGCAATTCTAGCGGTGGAATCTGCGTTTGACGCGGAGTGCCTACACCAACCCGGATAACTTGTCCGCGACGATTGATGTAAGCACATATAGGAAAATTGATTTCAGTGCTAATTGCTGCCAGACGCTGGGAAAATTCGGACGTAGTAACGCGATCGCCGGTAAGCGCTGGTGGTACAGCCGTTGCAGTTGCTTTAACTGGCTGCTTTTCAAACCTTGGAGATTACCAAAGATAGTCTCGATAGGCGTTTAAAACCAGGTAACTGGTCCTCGAATGCTTCTATGTCTATTTTAGAACATTGCTTGGAAATTGGGCACTTTTAAACCTGGAATTCTGTAGCCTTTGAAATCTGTTTGGCTGAATAATTTGCTAAATATTATCGGTACAATGGGATTAGACTATGAGTGCAGAATTTGTTTAAGATATGGCACGCGATCTATTTCATAATATTGTTAGGTCTGCACTAGAAAAAGATGGATGGGTGATTACAGACGATCCATTAAGTATTCGTTGTGGTGGAGTTGATATTCAGATCGATCTAGGTGTTGAAAAACTTTTAGCAGCAGAAAAAGGTACAGATAAAATAGCAGTTGAAATTAAAAATTTTGTTAGTGCTTCCAAGATTTCTGAATTTCATATGGCATTGGGACAATTTATTAATTATCGCACGGCATTACGTTCGGAAGACCCGGAGAGAACTTTATATTTAGCAGTTCCATCGGCAATTTATAACGATTTTTTTAATTTACCTTTTACTCAAATAGTTGTGAGTGAAAATTCTCTAAAAATTATTATTTATGATATCGACAAAGAGGAGATTACTGAATGGCTAAATTAGAGGAATATCGAGAAAAAGTCAAGCAAATATTAATTCAATATTCCCAATATAAACCGAGTTATGGAGATGTTGAGGTGGAGCAAATTTTTGATGTTGAACGCGATCGCTATCAAATTATTAGCGTCGGTTGGAACCAGCAAAAGCGAATTTATGGTTGTATGATGCATTTCGATATTAAAGATGAGAAGATTTGGATTCAGCAAAATACAACGGAAGTCGATCTAGCTAACGAGTTGGTTGAGATGGGAGTGCCAAAGTCTGATATTGTGATTGGTTTTCATACTCCAAAAATGCGACAACTGACGGATTTTGGCGTAGGTTCTTGAGTCGAGAGGAATTAGAAGCAATGTTAGTAATTGATGACGAGTTTAAACAAAGCCGTATGTATAAATCAATAGAACAAGAAATAAAGCTGACAGCTAAGTTGGAAGCTCAGTTAGAAGCTGTACCTAGATTGTTAGCGCTGGGGTTGAGTGTGGAGCAAATCGCGCAAGCGTTAGATTTGACGCTGGAACAATTACGGGAAGCGGTTTCATAGTTTTTTATTCAGAACCTCGATTTTTGGAAAAGTTGAGGTTCTTGCAGTTGCGGGATATGTTTTTGTTACAAGTTAATCAAAGTCTGAAATCGTGGATCGTTGCGAATGTTATCAAAATCAGCATCGGTTTTTGCCATTTCTCGACATTCTGCGTATAAATTAATCGCTGTTTGCAGGTTTTCTATGGCTGCATCGATATTACCTAAAACACCGTAAGCACAAGCGCGATTGTACCAAGCATCTGTGTAATCAGGTTTAAATTTGAGTGCTTCATCGTAGGATGCGATCGCTTCAGAGAACCGTCCCAAATTACCCAGCGCAGAACCTCGGTTGTTCCAAGCATCTGCATCATCAGGTTTAAATTTGATTGCTTCATCGAAAGATGCGATCGCATCTTCATACCTTCCCAAATCACCCAGCGCAATCCCCCGGTTGTTCCAAGCATCTGTGTAATCAGGTTTAAATTTGATTGCTTCATCATAGGATGCGATCGCATCAGATAACCGTCCCAATTCACCCAGCATAACCCCCCGGTTAGACCAAGCTATGTGGTCATCAGGTTTAAATTTGAGTGCTTCATCGTAAGATGCGATCGCTTCTTCAAACCGTCCCAAATTACCCAGCGCAAACCCCCGTCCATACCAAGCTTCGTCTTTATCAGGTTTAAATTTGAGTGCTTCATCATAGGATGCGATCGCTTCTTCATAGCGTCCTAAATTACCCAGCGCAATACCCTGATTGTTCCAAGCTTGGTGGTTAAATTTTACAGCTTGCTCGAAAGATGCAACAGCTTCTTCGTAACGTTTCAAATTACGCAGCGCAATACCCCTGTAGTTCCAAGCTTGTGATAATCAGTTTTAAATTTCACCGCTTGATCGAAAGATGCAACTGCCGCTTGATAATCTTGTGCTGCGGAATGTAGTTTTCCTAACTCATAGAATAAATCAGCTTTGCGATTTTGTATTTGATTGTCTTCTGCGAGTAAATTTTGAACTTCAATAATTTTTTTATTTCTTTCTTCGATAGTTAGTGTCAGATATTGTTCAAAATCGCTTTCTTGAATAATTCGCAATGATTCTTTTTCTAGAAGATTTGTATTTGTCGGAAATTCAAAAACTCCCGAACGCCAATCAAAAAAGTCTGGTGCGCGTTGAATGAAATATTTAATTGCAAATAGTGGCAAAATAAAAACAAAGCAAATATTAAAGTTATCTCTAAATCGTTCACGCTGCTGATTTAAGTTAACTAAAATAGCTGGTACACCTTTCCAACTGTAATTATAAATTTCTTTACTTTGCCAACTAGCTATTTTTTTTACTTCTTCATATCCATAAAATGACTGTTCAATACCTTGAATAAATAAAATATTAATTTTTTTTGTATTATTCCGTTCATTAATAACAGTTTTTTCTTCTAATTCTCTAACTAAATCATAAACATTATCTGTATTTTTATTTAACTTTAAAACTTCAATATTTTTATCAGTAATATCCTTTTTAATTTCTCCAATCAATCTTTCACCTTCCGCAGGAGAACAGCGCACAAATATCAAACCAAAGCCTTCGATAAACTTGAGAGTGCGAACTAAAGCTTTGTATTCTTCATCAGCTTCTGGTGGTAAATCGTTATCCCAATTTGTGAGTTTGAGTTTCATGATGGATACAATCGATTAAATCTGTCCTGAAATTCTTTAATTCCTTTAATCAAAGGATGAACATCATACCAAGTTATGCATTCTCCTTCACTATTCAAATAACGATATTCCAAAATACAACGATTGAATAATAAATCTCGATACAGCGATTCATTATCAATTTCTTTAGAGTCATAAACCTTGGCTAAAGCTTCCCATTGATTCGCATAAACCGTATTTCGGTAGTTAGTCCGCAATTCACTAATAGAGCGCTGTAATGCTCGATTTGTAATTGGTAAAGTCTCTGTATACTTAATCGCTTCCTTCATTAATAATAATAAATTTCGTACATGACCACCACTCATCAAACATAGTTGTTTTAAAGCCTCTTCTTCCTCAAACATATCAAAAATTGAAAGTTTCTCATCTACCCGATTTAACCGTTTTTGCAGCACCTCAATAACTTTATCAATCCCAATTTGAGATATTTCATTATCAGGAGTTGTCACCATAATCATCGGTAATACTTGCGGATTCCCATAAGTATTAGCAACATCAGCAGCACGGTTAGAATAAAGAAAAGAAATTGGTACAGTATAAACCAAATGACAATCTAAACCTTTGAGTTGTTCGCTGCGATCTAAAAAAATTTGGTCGTGGTTTGTACGTCCATCTTCCTGCGGTACTGGTACAATTCTATCGAGGTCATCGGCAATTACTACCAATTGAGAATACTTTTCTGGTAAGTGTTTTTTTGCATCCTTGATAAACTCATTCAATGCCTCAATCAAAGTTATTGTATGGGGGTTAATTCGTTCTCTAATTTTATGACGTTGTGTGGGTTCTGTTCGCAAATTAGCGGTAATTTTGCAAATTGAGAAATTTGAGCTTCTATACTCAGTGTATCTAGAGATACTTTTGCTAATGCTAAATCTTGTAAATCTTGCCAACGTTCTTTTAACCAATTTAGCAAAGGTGCAGGATTTGCATTATCTTTTAATGCTTCTAATAAATGTCGGGTACAAGCTAAAAGAATATCTGTATATTGTGCATCTTCTGGCTCAATATCTTCTTCATAAGCAGCAAAATAAACAACAAAGCAACCTTCTTTATCTAAAAACTCTTGCAGACGCAGTAGTTCCGTAGATTTACCTGCTCCTCTATGTCCTCCATAAAGCTGACAGGTCATTCTGTCTGAGTATAAAATTTCTTTACCGACTGCCACCAAGATGTCTCCATCTCCCCGTACTTCGTTGCAGTTGACATAGGCAATATCTCCCGCAGGTAAGGGTCGAAATGGGTCAAAAGCATTGTATAAACGTTTGATGAATTGAAAATTTTGGGTCATGGGTAATAATTTTGACAATTCAGGGGTATTGTAACTTAAAATCTACCTAAATTTATCTCGTCTAGCGGTTAAATAAAGGAGACTAAATGTAGTTCTAACAAAAATTACATATACCCCGATATCCAGGCTTATTACCAAATCAAATAAAATAAAAATCTCGATCGTGTATGTTAATGTTTGATTTTGCGATCGCATAACCCAATTTTGTATCTAAAAGTATTGGTAGATTTTACTTGACCTAGATATGCTGGAGCTTAAAAAAGACGCACTATGTGGGTAAATATTTGATGATGAATTAGACCTGGCTTACACCGTGATTGATGGCGTTAAAGCTAGGGGAGAAAAAGCTAACTACAGTATACAATGTGTAAAATTTGACTCTAGTCGTTCTGGTTAACTTTTCGTTATATAGGTATAAATTTTCCCGCTCACCTACTTAGTTGGTTACAAATAGTTATAAATTATTGTGAGATTAAAGCTTTACCCATGTGCGATCGCGCTTTAAACTAAACAAAAAAGAAAACAAACGCACCAATAAGAATACGGAATTTTATTATGAAGAGCGAAGACAAGGCAAAACAAATTATATCGCCCTGGTGGCGCTTGCCTCTTGAAGCTCTATTCCCAGATAAAAAGTTTGATGGACAGTTGCAAAATCCTGGTGATGAGAGAGTTTTTGATTTTGATGATGTCATGGCATCTGCAAATCCAATTGCCAAAATTGCTAAAGAAATTGCTTACTATCCAGAAAATGATCGACGCGAACTCTTTGCCATATTTATCTCTGGATTGGGACAACGGGAGCATGAGTCTTCAAAAAGGAGTCGCAGGTATGCACATACACTCGTCACTGGCATTGCTAATCTGAATAATGCCTCTTTTCTAAAACAGCACCCAATTATTGGTTTTATTAACCGCTATCTTGATTGGATAAATGGAGCTTTGGACAGGGTTGGTTTATCTGGTAGTCCAGTCATTACAAATGCAGCAAGATTGATTCATTATGCCGCTACAAACAATATTAATCTGAATTTATCGGGCGATAGTTTGGGGACAATTTTGCTAGCGAGAGCAATCAGACGTGCAAAAAGGAAATTTATTAGCGATCGCGCTCGGATGTTTGATTTTACTGCCCGCCAAATTCAAGAGCAAACCTGGGAAAATCGTACTAGTCAACTGATTAATCTCTTCATTTTTGGTAATGGCTATCGGCAATGGGTCAAGGGTCCAAACTATATCATGGTATACATTCAAGGGGACCCATTACCAGAAAAATTTGGAATTACACCCCCAAGAGCAATTAAACAAAAACGAGACGATATCAAATTTTTAATCTTTCCGCGTTTGTTTCCAGAAGGTAGCTTTGAAGCCCATAACATGATGTACACAAATGAACTTTTGCGGCAAACTTTTATCAAAAATCAGCTTGAAATTGGTGATTTTTGGGGTTTGTATAATAAACTCGATCGAGGTACTCTAGAAATCGCTACAGCCAATGAAGTACCTTGGTCCAAGGATATTGAAGCGTTTACATGGAATCCTGAAAGCCTTAAGTCAATTCCCTCTTTATCGCCTTAATTTTTATTATATTAGGATTTACACACTGTACAAAGGGGCTATTTTGTGTATCAACTTATCAAGGTGGGTGTATGACAATCAGAAATGGAAAGGCGGGAACAATATGCAAAGCAGGCGGGAATAACCAAAACAGATAAGTGGTAGACCTAAATAAACCAAACGGTGTAGGGGGCAAATCGAATGTCAAACCGACGCAGAAACCAGTCCATGAATATGAATATGAATATGTTGATATATTTGATGGTTTTGTTAAAAGAACGGGCATTTGGATTGATTAGCTTAATTATTGCGATCGCATTGTTTACTTATCCCCTCTACAAAGGAAATTTTGATCGGTTTATCTCCGACTTCAATCAGGATAAAGTCACAGCAAAAGATTTAATTTATCAAACAGGAAATGTCAGGGTTTATAAATTTCAAGATAGAGAAACAACTTGTTATGTTGCAGATAAACAAGGATTGAGCGCAAGTATTTTTTGTAATTAACAATTGAGCAACTTATCAAGCGCAGGTCATTTTTACTACATTTTGAAAAAAAGGCAATAGAAACCCAATTATACCCACATCTTCATATTCCAAAAATGTATCATTTTTTGGCAACTTTGAAAAGCTGTATTTACGTTGAATAATTGATAAATACTTCTATTAGAATAATATAAGTTCATATTAATCGCCATTTTGATTAAGTTAGGAAAAGATTAATGTATTTAAGTTGCGAAATCTCTGTATGTGGAGTGATTTGAATAACTAATAAAATTTGCTTGACCGAAATGTTACTGATTCAAAAAAGTTAACATATGACTTTCCCTCTTTATAGTCCTTACCGAAAAGCGAGAGGAAATTGTCTACGAGAACGCATGCTTGTCAGTGTGGCTGTGTGCTAGACCGCGACCACAATGCTGGCATAAACATCCTTAACTCAGGATTGGGTACAGTAGGGCATACTGGAACCTCAGTACTAGATACTGGAAACCCTTGGGGAGACAAGCCCTCTACTTTGGCTGGTGAAAACCTGTCAGGGCAAGGCATGTCGCGGAGCCAAGAATCCCCTGTTTGAGCTAATCAATCTGCTTGCAGATTGGAGGCGAAAACATGGGGAGTGTCAACATGGAACACAATGGGCTGTCGAAGGCTTTTCGGAATCGCTGCATTATGAGTTAAAACAATTCCAGTTCAAGTCAAAATCATTGAACCTGAACCGATTAAAACAGATTTTTATGGTCGTTCGATAACGACTAATATCGGTCGGAGTTGGTTTCGTCGTCGTCCGCTATCCATCCCCACCCTGTAGAGAGATGGGGAATTCCGCGAAATTCGTTAAAATTTTGTGATGGATATATAAAATTGTGTTTCATGATTAAAAAAAGGTGAGCAAAATGCCCACCCCACAAAAATTATTAATTACTTTTGAATTACTCAGTACTAACTTTGAACTTACTGTGCCCAAACAATCAATCTTGGCTCGTATGGACTCGATAAATACGGGTGTTTTGGCAACACACGCAAAGACAAACCTTGTAATCCTGATGTATTGTACATAATTGTGGCAGTGTAATTACTTAGCCCATGCTCACCATTACCTTTACATTCCATAACTACAGGTTCACCATCCACAATCTCACCATTAGCATCGATCGCACCTTGATATAATTCGACTTGAACGTCGTCTTTATTCAAGGAAGCTAAATCAATTTTGGCGGAGACGGTGACATTTTGATTAACCAAAATATCGCTGTCTGAGGAAACTTGAACATCTTTAATTTTGATGTTGTACCAGTTATTAGTCAGTTGGGTTTTCCAGTCTGCGAGTTCTTTAGCTGGGACGTAATTGTCAGAAGTTAAGGTGTGGTATCTGTCACTAGCGTGGAAATATGCCCGTTGTGCGTATTCTCCCACCATGCGAGCGGTGTTAAAGAAAGGACAATTTAAGCGGATTGCATCTTTCATTTTGGCAACCCAGCGTCTTGGCAAACCATCAACATCGCGATCGTAGAATAGGGGGACAACTTCCTTCTCAAGTAAGTCATACAAGGCATTTGCTTCGATTTCGTCTTGATAGGTAGGGTCATCATACATTTCCCCATGTCCAATAGCCCAACCAGTTCGCACATAGTCAGCTTCATCCCACCAACCATCTAAGACGCTTAAATTGGGTAAACCATTCATTGCTGCTTTCATCCCACTGGTTCCTGATGCTTCCCGTGGACGACGGGGGGTATTTAACCAGATGTCGCAACCGGAAACCATTAACCGGGCAATATAAATGTCGTAATTGGGAACAAAGACAATTTGCTTTTCTAAACCTTGTTCGCTGATAAAGTGGTTAATATCGCGAATTAATTCTTTACCGGGGATATCTTTGGGATGGGCTTTCCCAGCAATGACGAATTGTACCTTGCGGTCTTTATTCGCTAATAAAATCTTTCTGATACGTTCGATATCGCGCATCCACAATGTAGCCCGTTTGTAGGTGGCAAAGCGACGAGCAAACCCAATTGTAAACACGTTCGGATCGAGAACTTCCTGTGCTTGGGCGATTTCCGATGGTGATGCTCCCCTGTCATGCAAGTGTTTTACCAAGCGATCGCGCACATACAATATCATATCCAAACGACAGCGTTGGTGGTTGCGCCACAATTCCTCATCGGGAATTGCGTCCATCCGTTCCCATAATGGGCTGTCAGGTGCTACCGATGACCAATTTGGACCCAAATAGCGATCGTATAATTCCTGTGTCGATTTTGCTACACAACTCCGGGCATGAACACCATTGGTAATTGCCCCAATTGGCACTTCGCTAACGGGGACATTTTGCCACAAACCTTTGAACATTTGCCGCGACACAACCCCGTGCAACTGGGCTACCCCGTTGGAGAATGTCGCCATTTTTAAAGCCAGTACCGCCATACTAAAAGGTGCAGATAAATCACCAGTATTTTCACGACCTAACCCTAAAAATTCCTCCTTATTCATCCCAAAAATATTTGCGTAGTACCCCAAGTAGTGGAGCATTTTGTCAGGTGCAAATAAGTCGATTCCTGCGGGTACGGGGGTATGGGTAGTAAAAATATTCGAGGAAATTACTACTTGTTTTGCTGTGGCAAAACTCAAGCCTTTTTCTTGAATTAACATGCGGATGCGTTCTAAGGCTGAAAACGCTGCGTGTCCTTCGTTCATGTGGTACGCAGTCACGTCATAACCCAAGGCTTTCAACATGCGGACACCACCAATACCCAACATGATTTCTTGATGAATACGCATGTCGATATCACCACCATACAACTGGTCGGTAATGTCATGGTCGTAGGGGTTGTTGGGTTCGATGTTGGTATCGAGCATATAAAGTGGCACACAACCCACCTGGACGCGCCATACACGGGCATATACTGTCCGTCCAGGGTAATCTACCTCAATCCTCAATTCTGAGCCGTCTGGATTACGTTCGAGGTGCAACGGCATATTATAAAAATCGTTAATGGGGTAGCGCTCTTGCTGCCAACCATCGACGTTGAGATATTGGGCAAAATACCCTTGTTGGTAGAGTAAACCAACGCCTACTAATGGTAAACCTAAATCACTGGCTGATTTGAGGTGGTCGCCAGCGAGAACACCCAAACCACCCGAATAGATTGGTAAACAATCAGCCAAGCCAAATTCAGCCGAAAAGTAAGCGTAACATTCCTTGGGTTTACCTGCCCGTTGTTTTTGGTGCCAGGTACGTTCTTTAAGATAATCTTCTAACTGTTGTGCCGCTCGATCCATTTGTGCCAAAAAGCCATCATCTTCGACAACTTCGGTTAAACGGGTTTGGCTGATAGTACCCAGCATCAGCACTGGGTTATGGCGACTAGATTCCCACAAATCGGGGTCTAAGCGGCGAAATAAATCCTTTGCCTCGACATTCCAATCCCATTGCAAATTATAAGCAAGTTGGCGCAATGGTTCTAGTCGAGAGGGAAGTGATGGAGATACGTTAAAGGTGCGAATTGGCTGCATAGGTTTGGAAGCTTAAGAATGAGAGCGAAGGAAAGCCAGGAAAATTAGCTAAAAAAAATAACTCCTATGGGTATTGTTCCCTGTCTTCTACCAATGTTGCCAATTATTTGTACTCTCTTTGTGATTTTTTCCTGACTTAGTAAAGTTATGTAACAGAAGTTCTCTCCATGTCCCCTATCACCCACATATCCCTGACTTTTCGCAAAAGTCGGGGATATGAATAAAGAGTTAAATTTTTTCTTTGGCAGGGGGTACAATGCCGATTTTATGTAAACCTGCGTCTATTTCCCGCAAAACTTGAAAATCTGCTTCTGGTAAAAGATAGTTGTCACCACTAGATAAACCAAGATTAGTTGCAGGTTGTGTTTCCAAAAATGAAAATGCTTGTCTAAACTGATGCGGGGTTGCTGCGATCGCATTATCTAGGTGACAAGGGATAATTCGCTGAAAGTCCCATCGAGCAACTCTATCAGCCCATGCGAGGGTTTCATTTGGGGCACGGTTGAGTATCAATGCTTGTAAAATTGGGGCTACGAATATGCGACCATCTCCGCGTAAAGTCTCAAAACAACTCTGCCAATCTGGTTTCCATTGGAAAGGGTACAAACCAAAGTAAGATTTTGGGGAACGGTTAGTTACTTTTGCCGCATCGCGAAAAACATCACTCCATTTCGGCACTTCTAAAACGCTGGGTTGAAAGTAAAAAGCAAATAATGTTACTCTTTGCCATCCTTTACGTCGGTTTTCGGCATTATCAACAATTGGATCGAATGCTTTATCCCTAGCGTGGAATAGTAACGGGTAAGGGTTTAATTGAACGATCGCGGGAGGTTCTTCGGGTATGGAAACGATGGAGTCTGTCAGCAAGAGGGTTTTTGAGGATTTGTGGAAAAATGCAACTTCGGCAAATTTTCCTGCACCCAAATCTATCGCACCAAGAATGGCATAGTCAAATTCTTGGGCAATGGTGCTTTACTGCTGTCTACAGGCAGTACTTGGGTACGTTTCCTGGGTAAACCCAACCAACTTAAGGGCAAGTTGAGGGGGAAACTCCACTGACTAGGGGCAACGAGAACTGTAGCATTAGGGAAATGTCTGGCAAAGGGACCAACAAAAATTTTGTGTTCAACACCGGATATTGTCGGCAAAATTATGTATTTAACATCACCATGTTTGGCGACTAACTCGTTAATAAGACGGATGCATTCGGGTGTTGGTGCGACAGGTGCGTAAATAAGCAAACCCCCTTCTGCCAGTTTTACCGCAGTCATCCGAATGGGGACAACAACGTAAAAAATACCTTGGATTTGGTCAAAAGTCCAAATTGTATCTTTAATTACTTCATTGCGAATAGTCTGCCGTTTTCCAAATGGATAGATTGGCAAAGTAAACCAAAACTGCCACGAAAAATCTTGGGAATTAACTTCTTGACTTTGCTTTGCTTGCACATCCATGTTGCTTGCGATCGCACCAAAATATATATTTATTAGCTTACAAGGGGAAAGGGGGATTGGGAATTGGGCAATAAAAAGAAGAAGTCAGCAATCAGAAGTCAGAAGTTGGAATTTAAGAAGTTAAAAGTCAGAAGTTAGATTATTTATTCACCAAGAACCACAAATACTCAAGCTGTATTCTGTATTTTGACTACTGACTACTGAATTTTTTCCCTTGACTACTGTCTTCTGAATACTGAATTATTTAGTCTGAAAAATATTTTGTACCATTTTTTTCTTTAAACTTGCCGAAATCCTATCTAATTCCGCAATTTCTCCTACATCCAAAACCCATCCTAAAGCACCAATATTTTCCCTTGCTTGTTCTACAGATTTTGCACCAGGAATGGGAATTGTCCCTTTAGAAATACACCAGTTTATAGCTATCTGGGAAAGAGTTTTATCTCGTGTTGCTGCAATTTCTCCCATGCATTCCAATAGTGGTTTCATTCCTGGTAATAATTGCTTGCAAACTAAACCACGTATCCCTTTTGGATAATTATTTTCGGAATATTTTCCTGTTAATAATCCCAATGCTAATGGACTATAGGCAATTAATTTAATACCAAGCTCATCGCAGATATCTTTTAGACCCAATTCCGTCACAGGATAAGTTGATAGTAATGAATACTGAACCTGCAAACTGATAATTGGAATTCCGCGATCGCGAAATTTTTTGTGTACCCATTGTAAGCGTTTTGTGCCGTAATTCGATAAGCCGACACCCTTGACTAAACCTTGTGCGTACAAATCAGCTAAACCATCCAAAAGCGCACTTTCCTGCCAAGGTGCATAATTTGCGGTTGACCAATGCATCTGTACCAAATCAATATTTCTTCCCAAACGCTGTGCAGAAGCTTTCCCAGCAGACACCATTGAATTGCGGGTTAATCTCCAAGGGTAAGCGGCAAGTTTAGTGGCAATGCAAATGTCTTCTTTGCCAGTTCCCTGATATCCTTTGGCAAACCTGCCTAAAAGTTGTTCGCTGCGTCCATTTAATTTACCAGTTCCGTAAGAATCTCCTGTATCGAACAGTGTGACACCATTACCGACGCAGAGGTTGAAAACTTCTTGCAAACTGCTATCCATACTTTCATCATATCCCCAGAGCAAGCGATTTCCCCATGCCCATGTTCCGCATCCCATTGTTGGTAGAGAGAGTTTTGGTAGAGAAAGAGTTTGACTAGTTTGCATAGGATCGGGGGTTTTTAGTTTTGCGATATCTGCGGGAAAGCTGTGCTTATTATGCATTCGGTTTAATAGTATCAAATTAGAACATCAAATAATTTAATTTGTTCCACTATTAATAATATTAACTACCCTCAAGGGTAATGTTTTCCTGATTTTTCGCAATCAATAATCATCTACTGGTAGGTAGATGTGCCTGCAATTTGCAGCAATTAAAACAGTAGGTACATTAAATTTTAATTTTAGGAGGAAAAAATGACACAAGCTCAAGCAACAGCAACCAAGGAATTACCTGTTCTCAAAAAAGGTGATGCTGGTGGTTCTGTAAGACTATTACAAAACATTTTAATTTCTCAAGGTTATCTAAATACCGATTTACGGACAGGTAACTTTTTGGATTACACTGAAAATGCTGTAAGAAGGTTTCAAAATGACTTTAGCTTAACTGTTGATGGCATCGTTGGAGCAAGAACTTGGGATGCTTTGGGTGATGTCCTTTGGAGCTAATGTGATTTAAATAATACCAATTTGAAAAATAATTGCGATAGATGGAGTCGCGAAAAGCTTATGCAGTAGATATTTCACAATCCAAAATCTAAAACCAATTCAAATAATGATTGCAACACATCCAACGGTAGAGACGCAGCACTGCTACGTCTCTACAAATATCTATCTGTAGCGTTGTTTTTTCAAATTGGTATAAAATCTAAAATCCAAAATGGTATAAGTTAGGGAAAAAGAAAAAAGTAAGCGGATCAACCCCCTATCTGCGGCTAATTATCAAACATATCGATCTGACCAGCAAAACAACTCAAGCTTAAAGTTGTATCCTCAATTGCGCGATCGCATCGACATAATCCGGAACTCCCTCACTACCAACCTCACATACCATCCGATCCACAGCCAAAATATCATCACCAAAGAACACCTTACCCAGTTCTACAGCTTTCCCTTTATCCGGTTTCCAATCATTACTAATGAATTTTAAATTACCATCAACTACAGCACCATCAAACAAATGTCCAACAGTGAAATATACATCCTGTAGCACTTGTGGCACTGAAGGACGATGCAACTGTCCGCGAGATTTCGCACTTCTGGCTTTATAATGGGCACGGGGAAACAATCCGTACAAATTCTTCAACGAAGCTGATATTAAAGCCGCATTCAAAAAAGTTCGCTTAAAAGCACCCAAACTAATGCGACAATCAACCTCAGTTAAAATTGCAGGTGCAAACATCGACTTAAACCGTACAGGATTCGGAGAAAGATTTGGATATTCCAGCAAAGGTAACTCATCCGCATCAAGAAGTTGCATTCCCTCATCCAGCAATTCATACACACCCAAACGAGTTGCAATTTCTGACAAAGACACATTCGAGCATACACCCTCAACAATCAAAATCTCCGCATTCGGACTGGTTTTTCGCAAACCCTGCAACACCACACCCAACACCTTCATACTCACAGTAACAGGTGGAGCAACAGGATAACCCAAATTAGGTTTTACCAAAATACGTTTAGCATGATTAGCTTTTGCAGGTGGTTGATATACAAAATCAGTACTATCAACAACCTGAACAGAGGAATCCATTGCTCCGATCATTTACATCCCTGAAGTTACAACTTTTCGACAGTCTCTTAAAGTAGATTACGAGTGATTGTATAGATTTATGTTGGGTTACGCACTCGTTGACACCCAACCTACAAAGAATTTTACTTTAGTTGCTGCTTTCCGTACAGATGTGAATAGAAAAGGACTTCTTGCAGGTAAATTTATTGGTGCGATCGCGAAAATCTGTGGTGGTGGAAAACCAAATTTAACCCAAGCAGGGGGAAGAGATAGTAATAAGTTGGGGGATGCGATCGCGCAAGCAAAGAATGATTTGATTTCCGGTTTGGGTTGGTTTTTGTGTGGGCAGGGTTTTCTCGCCCTAAATTTCATATTTTAATAACTGCTAAAGATTTGAAGTAATCTAGACTTAATGCTTTGATTGCAAAACTTGAAATAAGACTTGTAAGCGTTCCACAACTGTTGTTATTTTGGTATGCTCTTTTTTTGATATAGTTTCAGATTCGTCGGTTTTGGCTTACGACAACAGTCTATGAATATTAATGCTTTTGTTGATTATGGCTTTCCTGCTGGAAAAGATTTTTGCGTCAAGTTTTTGTCAAGTAAGGAATTTAGCGTTGATATTTTACGAGAGCTTATTTCATCGGGACAACGTAACTTAAAAAAGGATGATCTTGCCCTAAGAGTCGCTGATGCACTTGAAAAAGGCACATTAACCCCTGATCAAGTATTGCTTGCATATGTAAAACAGTCTAGAACGTGGTTAAGTATAAAAACAGGTCTGCACCTTAGTAATCCAACTCTTAATTCTCCTGCACTACTGTTGAGGGAATTTGGAAAAGAAGGCTGGTATGGTCCAATTCAAGACCCAAATCAAGAGAAGACATGGTACATAAAAACATATAAAATCACGGATCGTGTTCTTGCAACAGACGGAGATACAAGTCCGATAGATTCAAGAAATATTCGCTGGTCTGTTATCGCTGAGATAGGAAAAAATTATGTTGCTTTATCCTGGAATGGATTTACTTTTAGCCCAACAACAAGGGAAAGCGTAGACAATGCCCAATTTCCTTTTTGGAATTATATACCTGCTTTTTTTGATCAACTAGCCAACCATTGTGATGGACAATGGAAACATCCAAATCTTCAAAAATTATTTTGCATGATATAGGAATCCGGTTTGATTTCTGGAATGAGTTTTAGGCTTTAAGCTTATACCGTAAGCTTTTGAGACTCAGCATACGTTCAAAATTCAAATAGGAATCCTATATGTGGGATAAGTAGTCTTAACCAGT
>JAAUPE010000035.1 GCA_012034595.1 Calothrix sp. CSU_2_0
TTTTGTGCAATTTGACGAACATAAAAACTGAAAGGCTTAAGCATTTGTACGTAAAAAAACGCCAAGCTAACCATAATTTCCGTATTACTTTGCATACTACAATTTGACGTGCGGAATGTGGGTTATTATTAAGGGCGGGATTAACCTGCCCCTAAAATTTATAATAAATAACCATTAATTACCAACAAATAACTACTTTGATGGATAAGCTCCTGATTCCACTTTGTAGCTTTGGATAACTCCATAGCGATTTACTTCTACTTCTAAAATCTCACCAACAGAACTAGATTCAACCACTTTCTGAACTTGGGCTGCCGTTTTTACAGGCTTGCGATTTACTTTTACAATTAAATCACCACGACGTAAACCACCCTTTTGTGCCGGAGAATTATCAACTATTCCTTTAATTAAAATACCAGTATCTTGCTTAATTTTGAGATTATTCTCTTGATTAACTTGCTGCTTTTTATTAGGGGTTAAATCTATCATTTCTATTCCCAAAAAGGGATGTTCAACCCGTCCTTTAGTGAATAATTCATTAGCAATGCGGGCAGCAGTTTCGATCGGGATTGCAAAGCCTAAACCTTGCGCGTCAGCACGAATTGCCGTATTCACACCAATAACTTCACCCTGGGAATTTAAAAGTGGTCCACCAGAATTTCCCGGATTAATTGCAGCATCAGTTTGAATAAAGCTAACTCGCTTTTCTGGAACACCAACTTGGGCACTAGTGCGATCGGTAGCGCTAATAATGCCAATTGTCACCGTATTATCCAAACCGAGAGGATTACCAATTGCGATCGCCCATTCTCCCGGTATCAAATTTTGTGAATTACCGACTTTGACCGTTGGTAATTTGTCAGCTTGAATTTTCACTGCGGCAACATCAGTGACAGCATCGACTCCTACCACCTTTCCTTCAAAAGACCGACCATCTTTCAGGGTTACTTGTACAGTGTCAGTATCAGCCACCACATGGGCATTTGTGATTAATTGCCCGCTCTGGCTCAAAATAAAACCAGAACCCGTACCTCGCTCAATTCGCTCTGGGGGTATAGGTTCCTCATTTTCGCCAAAAAACCTTTTGAGCAGTGGATTTTTAAAAGCATCAGAAATTGGATTAGCTACCTTGCGGGTTGCATTAATTCGTACAACGGCGGGACCAGTACGCTGAACAGCAGAAGCAACAAAATTTACATTCTCATTGCTGCCAATAGCCCCAATTACACCACCAACTTTAGGAGTTACATTTGCTTCAGGAACAGAACCCAAGGTTATACTTTTTAATTCCTGGAACGCTCGCTTCTGGGGTATGAGAACAGAACTAGCAAACAAAACCGCACTACCGCCAAACATACCGCCAATCGACACCAAACAGAAATATAAGCCAAGCTGCTTTAAGGGAAACTTCATAGTTATTACACTTAAGGAGAAGTAAATTTAGAAGAAATGTAAAAAAATGTAAAAGAAATATAAAGCGATCGCTAATTTATAAGTTTAATCAAGCAAAAAGCTAGTTGAAAGTGACCTTTGGTAGAGAACCTAAGACAGTTAAGGATTTTAGGCTTTGAAACTAAATTTTTTATGTCGCAACTAGCTACCCATAAGTCACTTGTCTGTATTCAATAGTTCCCCCAAATCTCCACTACAGTCTTGGTTTGAGAATCAGAACTAGGGGTTAGGGGTTAAAGAAAAGTAGAAAGTTATTTATAGCGCTTTGCATCACTGCCTACTAACCATTCAACACAATCCAATTAAAACCCTATTAAAATGCGACTAAAATTTAAAACTCAGCCTCTTCACACTAGATTTAGGACTTTGGCAACTGGCATGTAAATTTGCTAGGCTGTGTAACGCTACAGCAATGTATATAACTGTAGATTAGCATTTGTAGCGTCACGCACCGATAATAAATAATTGCCTATCAGGGCTTAGTTCTGTAGATAAATCCGGTTTTATATTTAATTTATATTTAAATGAATGCATGAAATCATCCTTTAACCATTTCTGTTTATCGCTTTTGTTGACTGGCACTTCGGGGATAATATCAGTAATTATACCAACAACATTAATACAAAAGACATTAGCCCAAACGCAAGCAAGTTGTCCGACTTCAGCCTTGTCCCGTTTTTTGCGTCATACCGTATCCCGTGGTGAAACCCTAGATAGCATTGCTCAACAATACAACCTCACAAAACGCGATCGCGACGATGAATCCGGGGTTACAAAATCGTGGAGTTGCAGTTGGGAAGCAAATACTTATACCTCCTTACAATGGCAGTATTGTCGAAGTTCCCCGCAATCAAACTTGGCGTGATATCGCCAAAAGATATAAAATTCGTGCGGATGTCCTATTCGAGATCAATGGTTGTCAAAAAAACCCTCGATTTGTCTTCGTACCTGAGTCAAATCGCACCATAGTAAATAATGCCATTCAGTCAGCACCACTCCCCGCTTCTAATTCGACTCCGACAAAGTTCGCAAATTATCCCTTAGCAGATGTAACAAATATTGCTTTAGCCTACGGTTGGCAAACAAACCCGAAAACAAGCGAAGTATTTTTTCATAGCGGGATTGATATACTTGCCCCAGTCGGAACACCAGCGCAAGCCATTAGCGAAGGAGTCATAGCGTTTGCGGGCACTCAAGGTACATATGGAAATTTAGTAATAATTAACCATAGTGGTGGCTTGCAGAGTCGTTACGCCCAATTAGAGACAATTAAAGTGGCTGTTGGTCAAGAAGTCAAACAAGGTGATGTATTGGGAACAGTAGGAATTAGTGGACAACCAACATCCATGCGATCGCATTTACATTTTGAAATCCGCACCAGTTCATCTCTCGGTTGGGTAGCCAAAAACCCCAAAGATTATTTGAAATAACCATCGTAGAGACGTTCCGGTGGAACGTCTATCTAAAATTTTATTAATTTTATTAATTTTATTAATTTTATTAATTAAATTCAAAACACCAAATCAATCGATTTCACCACATTCATACCCGCATTTGCAAACCTAGCATAAGCCTCATTTGCAGCATCACTATAATCCACAATACCAGGTACAACAACAGGCGAAGTGCAATCCTCCAACAAATAAACTTTCTTCACCAAACTCGCATCAACCAGTTGAATATCTGTTAACAAATCATCCACAGTCCAAGCAACACAATGGCTTTTTGCCTGTCCCCCAATCACCAGCACATCATATTCTAAAAGCTGTTTAATTAAACGTGAATTTTTTTGAGCAATTAACTTATTATCAAACCCTTCCATAACCTCCGGACGTAATACCGAATAATTCTCTGTAAGCGGATTATCACCTTTAATTTCAAATTTTGTTTGGCTATTTCGAGCAATACAATGGAAAAATATCGCCTCTTCTACAGCCGAAACTAAAGCATGTCCAATACCACCCAACATCGAATGATAAGACCACACAGTCAGGGGATATTTACCATTTTGCGTTAATTTTGCCACATAATGATAAGCATGTTTTTCTAAAAACTCATAACTATAATTCAAACTAAAAGCAACTGCCGGATTCACCTTCCAAATACCTTTATCAATATCATCTGGTGTAATATTCGTCGCTGCGGGAATCGGATGCTCACCTGCGGAATTAATCCAAAAAATCGGGTGGAAAATTTGCATTGCAGTATGGGTATCCAGCGTCGGTACAATCGTTGTAATTGTGCCTAAATTCTGATAGATAAACTCACACAAACGTAGATTATCTTCGATTGCCCCTTTTCCAGACTTACCACCAACAAATAATTCAAAATCAGGAATACAAAAAGTATTTTGGACATCGATTAAAAGCAAACAAATACGACTTTCATCAGTTGATGCGGATTTAATCTTATGTGTATTTGCCCATTCCCGTGCTTCAGTCGCACGCTGTTGGTAAGGTACACGCCAAACTTCACCAACCGTATTAGGGTTAAAGTGTGGAGGAATAGGAAATTGAGATTGATTTTGAGTAGACATTGTGAGAATAAAAATTATTTTGTAATTTTATGTTCCTACTATGATGGCTTAGTTTGAGTAGTTTGGGTAGGTTGGGTTAGACGCACGAGAAATCTTTGATGCTAAACAAATAATTCAATGAAAGCGTCGTAACCCAACATCAATATTTCGGGAAAAAGAAAATTATTTTGCCCTAGATTCAATTTGGTAAATTATTTACAATATTATAATGTTGGGTTACTAATCATCCGCCTAACCCAACCTACAAATGATTAATTTTGCGATAAAATCAAGCTGATAACTATCTGTAAACATTCTTACGATGCTTGACTTTGACCACCGTAACTAATAACAAACTATCTTGTATTTGATAAATAATTCTATACTTTCCTAACCTCACCCTGTATAAATCATCCGAACCTTCTAATTTTTCACACCATCAGGACGAGGTTCTAAAGCAAGCTCTTCCAATTTCTCAACTACTTTCTTTTGAATATCATTTGGTAATTTCTTTATTTGTCTTCTAGCTGCTGGTGCAATCTCTACTTCGTAACTCACAGACCTAATTCCCTTTTGAGTTCACCCAAGGAAATCGTACCAACCTCTCGTGCTTCTTTTAATGCAGCTTGTGCATCTTCCAAATCTTCTTTATCTTCTTTGGCTTTCAAAAATAACAAAAAATCCAGAACCTCGCATACGATTTCTTCTGGTACGTTCTCTATTTCTTCAATTATTTTTTGTTTGGCATTCATAAATTTTAACTTATACAGGCTAACTAGATTATACTAGTGAAGCGCAACCCAAAATACCCTTTTTACTACGCTACTCTGTCCAATTTTCGATTTTCAGGTTAGGAATTTGAGAAAAATCTTTGTAATTCCGTGTAACTATTATTGCATTTTTAACTAAAGCAATGGATGCAATGCGTAGGTCTTTTTCGATTTTCTTTTTTGCCAGAGATTTATAGCTTTGCCGTAATATTTGATCGCAATTTTCGGCTTCTCGATCGAAATTCAAAATATTTATTATCTTGAAAAATTCAGTAGTTTCCCATAATTTTGTATAGAGATGAGCAAGCTTATTAGCTTGTGCTGGGTCATTTAATTTTCCCATCCAACCATTAAATAATTCTTGTACGGTAATGACGGTAATGGCAATATCATGGGAATGGGCTGCTACTTGGGCTGCGATCGCTTTATTTCCAGCGAGAAAGAGCGAGGTGTGATCAGTGTCGAGAATCCAAAGGCTCATATTTCGCTGTCGTCTTCCCGTTCCGCTCTAATTTCTTGTATAATTTCGAGAAAATCTGGATCATCTTGAAAAATTCCAGCAAACTTCATTAAAGGATTGTCAGAAGCAAGGGATTGTATGGGCATCAGAATTTGAATAATCTCAGCTTTTGCCAGACGTTTTTGTAATAGTTGTTGAATTTTTTCAACAGCCCCTGTTTTTGTTTCATCTTTGATTTTCACATCGGGAACTTCCAGAACGGTAGCTGTGGTAAAACCGTCGGCTGTAGTTTCTAGTAAAATATTCCAGTTATCCATAGGTTTATTTACCTCGACCCAAAAAGGCATACGCTTTATTATAATTTTGTTTTGCGTCGGAACCCAACATGATATTTCGGGAAAACGAAAATTATTTTGTCCCAGATTCAATTTGGTCAATTTTCAACAATTATAATGTTGGGTTACGCAAAGCCTTCACCCAACCTACGCAGAATTGCGATCGTACTGGCAGTTTGAGTAGGTTGGGTTAGACGCACGAGAAATCTTTGATGCTCAATAAACAATTCAACGAAAGCGTCGTAACCCAACATCAATATTTTGGGTAAAGGAAAATTATTTTATCACAAATTAAATATAGTCAATTATCCACAATATTATAATGTTGGGTTACGGCAGAATACATTCTTTTGATTTGTACCAAATATCACTCATCTGCCTAACCCAACCTACCAATTATTAACTTAGGCATTTCTATTATTACTAGTGCGTTTACATAACAAATATATAGGAATAGCAAGTATTAAATCTAACGAAAACAATACTAAAAAAGTACTACCATAACTACCATCACTACTACTATTACTAATCGCAAAAATTGACTGGATTACTTCTCCCATAACACCAAAAAATAAGCCAATATTAGTCATTTTACGACTTTGTCGTTTGGAAAGAAGAAACCAATATAAAAACCAAAATATATTGAATAGGAAAACCATAGCTTTTGGGTCAAATGGCGAAGCAAACCAACTTAACTTTCCAAGCTGTCCAATAATACCTAAAAATATAGCAACTATAGTTTTCCAGGTATTATTTTTACCAGAATTAATTGGTTGAGGATTCTCATTTTTCTCCCTTAAAGCTGTTTTACTGCCAGAGTAACTAGGTGCATCATTTTGCCCATGCTCCTGCCTATGATTCCAAATTTTTTTTAATGCATTCTTTGCCTTTTCATCTTTCCCACCAGATAAAACTAATACTTTCATCCATAAAACTTCTGCTAATTCCAAGTTTCCCTGCTCAAAAGCTTCGTAAGCATCAATTTTCAAAGTATTAATATCACCTGACTTGGCATTTTTATCTACGAGAATTAAGTTACGCTTTGATGGTGGATGAACAATCACACGAGGATTTTGTACAGGTTTTCCATTTTCTTGTGCAATTTGAGGTACCCTCGTTCTGATGTAATCATCTAATTGAGCAACAGTCGCACATTTACATTTACCCATTCCTTCTAAAAGTGCATGGGTAAAAGCCCCTCCTTGGAGCCTTTCCACTTCGTAAGAAGATTGTCTTTCCGAACAAGAGAAAAACGTAATTATACCCTTTTCCTTTGCTTGTTCAATTGTTTGTTCACCAATTCCTTTTCCACCAGAACGCTTACCATCATCACGACAAGCATCTAAAATCATAATGATATTACCCGCTCCTGAATTTTTCAGGTATTCAGTAATTTCATTAACTTCAACCCCTGTACGCGAAACATCATCCATAGTTCCATCCAAAGGCATTATGTAATCTAAACCTTCAGAATATGTTCCATGTCCACTAAAGAAAAACCATAAATTGTCGTCAATTGTAAATTTACTGCCTTCGCTTAATCGCTTTAAACCTAATCTAATATTAGAACCAATAGGACTATGCTGGTGATTAACACTATTACTAGAATCGCTTACCAATAATTTGACATTATTTTCTTCAAACTGTAACTCATTTATAAAATGATTACGCATCTTTTCAGCATCTTGCGTAGCATAGTTAAGTTTTTTAATATGTATATAGTCATTAATGCCGATGATAACTGCAAAATTCTTCATGTTGAATTACTCACAACTAACTAGAACGTTTAAATTTAAATTTAATTGCTCCCTTATTCTCCGTACTAACCCCATTTCCGACTAATTTTATTTCTCCTTTCGCACTAATTTCTAAAGACAATTCCACTTCATCCAAATACATCCCATCTTCTTTTATAGACTGTTGCTCTACATTTCTAAACATCCTTGCCATCGTTCCAATAAACTCTTTCATTCTCGCTTCTAATACATTGCTACTCACAGCAACCGTTGTACGCAATCCTTTGCTTCCTGAAATTTCTGCTCTGCCAAAATCATCTGCCCAACTTCCCCCAGAAATACTTCCAGTTTTAGCTCCATCTATTCCCGACGCTTGGGAAACGTCATCAGTCACAATCAAAATAGTACTCAAAGATGTTTCTGTCATAAGACTCTAAAAATTATCTCAATGCTTACGTAGCGATGGCAATCATTATTACATAATCAGTTGTTTGAAACTTATCTAAAAAGACTAATTACAAAAAAATCAGTCTTTTGACAGATAACAAAATTTTGATTTTAATAACTACCCCACCCAAACTAGATAGACATAAACAACATTAACTTATGCAGTTTTTAAGTAAATCTGTAATAAAACATCACAAATCCTGATCGCATTTCCTGAAAAGCGATCGCACAAAAATTTGAATAATGCTTTCTATTTAAATATTTCTTTATTCTCTCTGCGTCCTCTGCGTCTTGGCGGTTCGTTGATAAAATACATACGTCCCACCAAAACATTCCTACTAACCGACGACTTTTAAAATCTCCTCATCAGTCGAAAAATCAACTTCCTTCTTATCCCTTCCCGAACTCATAAAATCATTCTCAAAAGCATCCTTCAACCCCGCAACCAAACCATATTCCGGTTGCCATCCCAACTCACTCATTGCTTTTGTCACCGAAGCGAAGAAATGCTGTACCCGCATCGGAAAAGCCTTGCGCTTCCCAAAATCGAACTTTTTCGGGTCATAATGAACAATTTTAACTTCATCAGGCGATTTCCCAGCCGCGATCGCACAACTACGCGCTAAACCATCAAAAGTGACAAAGCGATCGCCCGAAACATTGTACACTTGTCCGATAGCGTGGGAATTACCCAAAACCCTCGACATCGCAGTCGCTAAGTCCTTGACATGTCCTAACTGGGTAATATGCATCCCATTTCCAGGAATAGGAATCGGACGATTTCTGACAATGCGATCGAAAAACCACGCTTCCAAATCGTTGTAATTCTGAGGACCGTAAATATATGTAGGTCGAATCGAAGTATACGGTATATTTTGCTTTACCAAGTATGACTCTGTATCAAATTTGCCCTTATGGCGACTTTTAGGGTCAACCGCATCGTCTTCTATATGAGGCATTTCATCCGATTTCAGGTACACCCCGGCGGAACTCATATATATAAAATGTTGCACACGGTGTTGAAAAATATCCACTAATGGTTGAGTATCAGTGAGTTCCCTACCGTTGTTGTCAAAAATAGCATCGAACTTTTCGCTAGCTAATTTTTCCTGCAATTGGTTCGTATCAGTGCGATCGCCCAGAATCTGTCCCACCCCATTCACGGGCACAGGACGATTACCACGATTGTACAAAACGACCTCATGCCCCTGTTCCACCAACAACTGTGTCAGGTAAACGCCAATAAAGCGGGTGCCACCCATGATTAAAATTCGCATAAATTCCCTCTATTTTGTCTCGCTTACCGTCAAATTTAATCCCAACAACGAGGTTATCAGCTAATGGCGTACCTTCGGAACCTGTAAAGGGAGAAATTCGTCGGAAAACGGGTATGGAGTCTTACCCATTCCTTCATCACAAAAGTCAGAAACTACCCCACCACTTGCGCGTATTGTTTTACCTATCCTAAAAGTTAGCTGTGCCCTTGAAATATGCTTTAGTGCATGAATGGCTTACACCAAAAGCCACTGGCGGTTCAGAACTCGTCGTCCGCGAAATTCTGAATCATATTGCTGCGGATTTGTATGCCTTGATAGATTTTGAGTCAGTCAATCCCGATAGCTACCTATATAAACGTCAAATTGGCACAACTATTCTCCAGCATTTTCCCGCATCACGTAGCGGTATACAAAAATATTTACCATTGCTGCCATTAGCGATCGAACAATTAGACTTGCGCCAATACGACGTAATTCTATCTTCATCGCACGCAGTCGCCAAAGGAGTACTAACAACACCAGAGCAACTACACATTTGCTACTGCCACAGTCCCATGCGTTACGCTTGGGATTTAACATTTGATTACTTACGTGAAAGCAATCTAGGAGATGGCATCCCTGGATGGATGACTCGTTACCTACTACATAACCTACGCCAGTGGGACGTATTAAGTGCCAACCGAGTTGATTACTTTATCGCCAATTCACAACACACAGCCCGCAGAATTTGGCGCTGCTATCGTCGTGAAGCAACAGTAATTTATCCACCTGTTAACGTTGATAATTTCCCTTTTTCTGCTGAGAAAGAAGATTTTTATCTAATAGTGTCCCGGCTAGTTAGCTACAAGCAAGTATCTTTAATAGTCAGAGCTTTCAACCAACTTCAAAAACCACTGGTCGTAATTGGCACAGGTTCAGAAATGAAAAATATAGAAAAAATATCAAACCCTAATATAAATATACTGGGATGGCAACCCGATGATGTGGTCAAAAAGTACATGTCTGCCGCCAAGGCTTTCGTTTATGCAGCATGTGAAGATTTTGGCATCGCGCTTGTTGAAGCTCAAGCATGTGGCACACCAGTAATTGCTTACGGCAAAGGTGGTGCATCGGAAACTGTGCGGGATATTCGCTCCTCACCGCCAGGACAAGGTACAGGTGTTCTATTTAAAGAACAAACCGAAGCAGCACTAGTAGAGGCTGTAAAGAATTTGAAATATATGAAGGGAAATTTGATTTCGAGTACTTGAAAAAGCACGCTGCCAAGTTTTCCTCCCAAGTCTTTGCACAGCGCTATCTTGAATTCATCAGTCTGTGCAAAGAAACAAAAAGCGTTCCTGGTTCATAACATCTCGATAGGTAAGCTTTTGGAAATAAAACCCCAGAAGCACCTGTCTAGCTTTAAGATTGGGACTATGTGTGGTGTGGATTTTAAGGAGTATAATGACTGCCCAGAGCTCACTCCTCTCCGGAAAGCGAAGCCCAAGGCAGACCGCTAGCGCATCTTCGCGTACCTTTTTAAAACGCGGTCAACTAAAAAGGATACCGAAACCTAAACCTAGAGGTTTACCCTTTGCGGGAATCAACGGAGAGTTTGCCAAACGACTATTCGACATAGCGTTTTCGCTATTTGTCTTGATAATGTTTTCTCCCGTCTATCTGCTGTTAGGCTTACTAATTGCAGCTGGTTCGGAGGGACCTATTTTTTATGTTCAAGAACGGGTCGGAAAGAACTACAAGACTTTCAATTGTATTAAATTCCGCACCATGGTGAGTAATGCTGACGATATACTCATGCAAATAATGGAAACCTCACCACAAATGCGGGATGAGTTCGAGTCAAGTTTTAAACTCAAACACGACCCTAGAATTACACATATTGGTCATTTTTTGCGAATTACCAGCTTGGATGAATTTCCTCAGTTCTGGAACGTTCTCAAAGGCGATATGAGTGTTGTTGGTCCTCGACCTTTAGTTGAGGAAGAACTTCCAAAATACGGCTATCACATCGACCAAATATTAACTATCAAGCCTGGGATTACTGGTTTATGGCAAGTATCTGGACGTAATGACATTCCTTATCCTCGTCGCGTTCAAATAGACCTACATTACGTAAAATTTAGGACTTTTTGGCTTGATTTATGGATTGTTCTCAAAACAATTGGTGTTGTGATTATTCCTAAGAATAACGGGGCATATTGAATAGCTAACAATGTATAAATTCTATAGTATCTGTGAGGTAATTTACTTCACAGATATTTGTTATTGGGTATTGGGTATTGGAATAGGGGCAAGCAAGGGCTTTATACTTATTTGATAAATATAAAGTTTTCATGAATATCAGCATAAACCGACTGCATGGTATAACTTTTGCTAGTTAAGCTTAGATGTAGTAGTAAGAAATCTCAACTACATAAGTGGATTTACTTACAATAGCAACAAGGTATATGTAAATAACTAGTAGGTTCCCTATTGGGCAAAAAGTTAGTAGTTGTTAGCTTATACCAGGTTGATATGTCTATCTATCTAGTTCATCAATAAATAACAAGTAGATAACGAGAGATTATTGAGCATGACACAACAAAAGCGAGCGCTGATTACTGGTATTACAGGTCAAGATGGTTCTTATCTAAGCGAGTTTCTCCTCGAACAAGGTTACGAAGTCCACGGTATTATTCGCCGTACCTCTACATTTAATACCGATCGCATCGACCATATGTATGAAGACCCTCATAAAAAGGGTGTACGCTTATTTTTGCACTACGGTGACTTGACTGATGGAACCACGCTGCGCCGCATTTTAGAAGAAGTTCAACCAGTAGAAATTTATAACTTGGGCGCTCAATCCCATGTACGTGTTAGCTTTGATTCGCCGGAATATACTGTTGACTCGGTAGGTGTCGGAACTTTACGTTTGTTGGAAGCAATCCGCGATTACCAACACCGTACGGGTATTCAAGTACGGTTTTATCAAGCTGGTTCTTCGGAAATGTATGGTTTAGTACAAGCTGTACCTCAGAGCGAAACAACGCCTTTTTATCCCCGCAGTCCTTATGCTTGTGCAAAGGTATATGCTCACTGGCAAACTGTAAATTACCGCGAATCTTACAATTTATTTGCTTGTAATGGTATTTTGTTTAACCATGAGTCGCCAAGACGCGGCGAGACATTTGTCACCCGTAAAATTACGATGGCAGTGGCTCGAATTGTTGCTGGTAAGCAGAAAAATATTTATATGGGTAATCTTGATTCCAAGCGGGATTGGGGCTATGCCAAAGATTACGTGCGGGCTATGTGGTTGATGCTACAACAAGAGCAACCAGACGATTATGTGATTGCGACTGGTGAAACTTACACCGTGCGTCAGTTTTTGGAAAAAGCGTTTGGATACGTGAACCTAAATTGGCAAGATTATGTAGAATTTGATGAGCGTTACCTGCGTCCTGCGGAAGTTGATTTGTTGATTGGTGATTCAACCAAAGCGCAACAACAATTAGGTTGGAAACCTTCGGTAACATTTGATGAGCTTGTACAGTTGATGGTTGAAGCTGATTTGCAAGCTTTAGGTATTACTTCGGCTAATGGGAAAGGTTCGGAAGTTTCTAATGACATGGCAACAGTTCGTCAAGAACTGCGTGCGCTCCACTTCTAATTTTTAGGTTTTATGAAAAGTTTGCTCTTAGGAGCAACACCGTGCAAAGAGAAGTTGGCAGTGTCGGTTTCGTTCTGCCCAACTACTCGGTGGAAAAGTTGACTACGGCAGCGCTCGGTAATTATCTCCTGGTAAATTTTCCAGAGATTTTGGATTCAGGTAAAAATTACACAGCCATCTGCTGTTTTACTTACGTAGTAGATTCTGAGATTGATTAAGACACTACTTTTTCGCCAATGCTGTGAAATTCCCGTTCAAAATCAGCTTTGAATTGGTTCGCAGGGACATCCAAAAATCCAAATCTAAAATCTGAAATCTAATAATCCAAAATCCAAAATCCAAAATCCAAAATCCTATGACTGGCTTAGAGCTAAAAGATAAACGGATTCTCGTGACTGGTGGTGCTGGTTTCCTCGGTAAACAGGTAATCGACCAGTTGTGTAAAGCTGGGGCAAGCAAAGATAAAATTACAGTAGTGCGATCGCGTGACTACGATTTGCGCCAGATGGAAGCTTGTAAGCGTGCAGCAGACCAGCAAGATATTATCATCCATCTGGCGGCACATGTTGGCGGTATTGGTTTAAACCAGGAAAAACCCGCAGAGTTGTTTTACGACAATCTGATGATGGGTACGCAGTTAATTCATGCTGCTTATGAAGCTGGTGTGGAAAAATTCGTTTGTGTTGGCACAATTTGCGCTTATCCCAAATTTACACCAGTGCCATTCAAGGAAGAAGATATCTGGAATGGCTACCCTGAAGAAACGAATGCACCCTATGGGGTGGCAAAAAAAGCCCTGTTAGTTCAACTGCAAGCATACAAACAGCAGTATAACTTTAACGGTATTTACTTACTTCCGGTGAATTTATATGGACCTGAAGATAACTTTGACCCCAGTAGTTCCCACGTCATTCCCGCGTTAATCCGCAAAGTCCAAGAAGCACAACAACGGGGAGACAAGCAATTACCTGTGTGGGGTGATGGTACTCCTACCCGTGAGTTTCTCTATTCTGAAGATGCGGCTCGCGGTATTGTTATGGGAACTCAGCTTTATAATGATTCTGACCCTGTAAATTTGGGCACTGGCTACGAAATTTCCATCAAAGATTTGATTACTACAATTTGTAAGTTGATGGAATTTGAAGGTGAGATTGTTTGGCAAACCGACAAACCCAACGGTCAACCACGTCGCTGCTTGGATACCGAACGCGCAAAAGCAGAGTTTGGTTTTACCGCACAGATAGGATTTGAAGAAGGATTGAAAAATACGATTGATTGGTGGCGAAAAAATGCCAATTAAAAACTAGTTTTTATGCTAGCAAAAACCGAGCAAGACATTAAAGTTTGCTCGGTTTGATTTTTTTGGCTTTATTTCTCGATTGAAAATACTTAAAACTTCACTTCGTCTGTATTTGGAGCTTCGTAGTAGACTTGAAATCTATCTGCGATCGCGACGTTACTTGTCGCATGAGGTTGTTGTTGCAGACTATTCTGCATCATCTGCATCTGCTCCATCATCACCCGAAGTTGGATTTGCAGAGCTTCAAATTCTTGGGCTGTAACGTTACTTTGGGCTTCTCTTGGATTATTAATCTGTGGTTGCCCGTTTTTCATCATATAAGTTTGCCCAGATGCAAAAGCTGATGCGGCATTCGCAACTTTTGATTGGTTTGCTACTGACTCCCTTGCCACAGATGCGGCAGCAACCGAAGGTAAGGCATTGACAACCTGTTGATATGTTTGTACTGGAATTTGTGCTACAATCGGTTGAGTTACTACTGTTGGTGAAGAATTTCGATTTACATAGCTATCGAAAGGAATTTCCTCATCTAAGAAATTATTCAACCCAGATAGTTGTAGTCGTGATTCCGATAACTTCAATTCTTTGAGCAATTTATCTTTTTGTTCGAGATTTTCTTCGAGTTGTGTTAATTGTTGCTCAAACTCCGATGATTTCCGAGAAGAGTTACGCCATCCGCTAACAGCAGCAGCAGCGATACCCGCTCCTAAACTTAAAGCTGTTATTGCTACTACATAAGGAGGAGCAATATCTCTAAGTCTGCCATCAAAAATCGGCTCTTCCTCAAACCTAATATTTATCGGCTTATCACCTAGTACAGCTAGAGGAAAACTCATTGCCGAAAAAACTGCTGCGGAAGCAATGACTGGTGGTAAAACAAATTTTCGCAGTGCTGATAGGCTCATATTTAATTCAAGTCAAATTACTTGTTAAAGAAGTATACATCGGTCTGACCGCAGCATCAGTATCATGTATGTAAAAAATAATTAATAGTCCACAATAGGACTAAGTGGATATGATTACTGCGTTATTCTCTAATTTAATCTTTAAATGCTTAATATTCAAGATATAGACTGTAAAGAGATAGTGTATGTTGTTAAATATTTTGTGAATTTATCATCAGTGATATTGTATTAAAACAGCGTTTACATTTATAGACAATTTTTATGTAAGATTACGCGAATCGACACAGCTTTGCTGTCTGAACCAAAATACCACAAAATAGCATCTGGTGATATATATGGCGCATTTTACCCTACTCATACTCATTCAGGAGGTAATTTCAGAAGCAAAGAATGTATAACTTGTTTGCGTATTTCCTAGTATTTTTTTAATCTGTATAAATAATCAAAATGTCGAACCGATTCTAATTAATTGGTGATTACTAATTTCAACTAAGTATTACCACTGCTGAAAATATAAAATTCTCATATTGTTCAAGTTTGATTGTGATATTAAATACTTAATTTTATGTAAATCAAATTCGTGACACAACTTAAATGCGCTCAAGCGACCAAAGTCAAAACTGGGCTTACCAGACTTCGGACTCTCAAAAAGCACAATCCCATCAATATCTGTATATATCTATATGAGTTTATAAAGAAATAGGTAAGTGCCGATTGGAAAATGTTGGAACTCAAGATTTTTTGATGGGAATATTTTTGCGAATCTTTATATTGGTAATATGGGTGCTATATTAGTAAATCTAGTAGTGTGTGTACATTTTATAGATAGTTATTTCCGGAAGTTAACAGTGGCAAATAATAAGTCAGCTCTCAAACGTGCCAAAATTGCAGAACGCAACCGACTGCGTAATAAAACCTATAAGTCGGCTGTTAAAACTCTAATGAAGAAGTATTATGCAGCATTAGAAGCATATACTGCTAAACCTACAGACGAGTCGAAGCAAGAAATGATGACTCGCATGTCAGAGGCTTATAGCAAAATTGACAAAGCCGTCAAGCGTGGTGTGCTGCATACCAATAATGGTGCGAGGAAGAAATCGAAATTGGCACAACGATTAAAGTCATTAGCACAAACAGCAGTCTAAGCCAGAGCTTCGGCTGGTTGTGGGTCGGAAATGAGTAGTAAAGTCGCTAATTAATTTCGCAGAATCAAAATGCAGTTGATTGATACCCATGTTCACCTCAACTTTGAGGCTTTCCAGCAGGACTTAGCAATGGTGCGATCGCGATGGCAAGAAGCGGGTGTCGTACATTTAGTACATTCCTGTGTCGAGCCATCGGAGTTCGCCAGTATCCAAGCCATAGCTCAACAAATTCCCGAACTAAGTTTTGCTGTCGGTTTGCATCCACTTGATGCGGACAAATGGAATAGCAATACGGCTGATGAAATCAAAACATTTGCCCGTTCCGATTTGCGGGTTGTTGCGATTGGAGAAATGGGGCTTGATTTTTATAAAGCTGATAATTACGAACATCAGGTAATGGTATTTGAGTCGCAACTTGCGATCGCATCAGAACTTGACTTGCCTGTAATTATCCACTGTCGCGATGCAGCTTCTTCAGTCAAAGAGGTTCTGCGAAAATGGATAGACCTCAAAGGAGAACGGGTACGGGGTGTCATGCATTGCTGGGGTGGAGAACCAGAAGAAACTCAATGGTTTCTAGATTTGGGTTTCTACATTAGCTTTAGCGGCACAGTTACATTCAAAAATGCGAAAACGATCCAATCGAGCGCAGCAATGGTTAGTAGCGATCGCCTGTTAATCGAAACTGATTGTCCATTTTTGGCTCCCGTTCCCAAACGGGGTGAACGACGTAACGAACCTGCTTACGTTCGTTACGTTGCCGAACATGTTGCCAATCTTCGAGGTGAAACCCTAGAAACGATCGCCCAACAAACAACTGAAAATGCCTGCAAGTTATTTAGGCTAAAGATTTGAGTTAAAGATTCGAGATGCGATACGCCCTTGGCGTTAAGCTAAGTCCCATAGACACCGAAAGTGGCTTCCCATAGGGTAGGGACACGCTCCGCGTAGCTTGCTTCCACGTTCCTCGCAGAGGTTCCCGCAGGGTAGTGGTACGCTTATCGCATCGCTATCCGCAGGAATCGCAATTAGATTCGCAAGACTGACATTGAAAAAAAATAAATTTTTGTGGAGACAAAAATATGATAATATTATTTCCTCCAAAAAAGGCTTGCTTGCGTCATAATGGTTAAGGAGGCAAATTTAAGCTAACTTGATTTTATTTGACAGTGGTGTTATCCAAATTGACCATCCTCCCATCTCGACAAACGGATGTGACTAAATCTATGAATAATCTTTTCAACCTAAAATTAGATTCATCCGTACAAATAGAGGTCATGAAGTAGCGATTTGTATACAAGACATAACATCTTTTTTGCATTTAAGCAGCCTTGCAATTATTATTTAGCCTGAAAGAACCGTTATTTTCACAACCACGAATTCCAAGGCATTACCTTGACTAGCTAAAGATTATTTTTAAGCGTAATTCTCAACGATTTGTAACTAAAGCGTCACAGAACAGCCACGGACCTGCTGGGGTTTCCGGCAAATAAGAGTGGCAGTCTGTCCTAACGATCGAAACCACAGGCTTTTTGGAGGGGAAGTGAGCAAAGCAAATCAAATGCCAGCACATCTATACCATCTACTCAGAGGAATCAAACTAAAAGCTAGCTTTTGGCATTATTTACTTCCGATAACTTGGAGGAAGTGGGTATGCGTTTGCGAAAATACTTATGCCAAAATACCTATCAAAGCCAGTTCAATCGCTCCATTCACAAAGAACATGCTTTACTGCTGGTAAACATGGGGAGAAGGAAAAAGTAAAGTCCGGATGGATACTAAGTGGCAGCGATTGTTGCTCGACGTAGTATTTCCAACAAGCTTAATCATAAGCTTAATCACAAGCTTAACAACAATCTCAACAACAAGCTTAACCAGGTTGATAAAGGTAGAGGCATGACTAACGAATCGATTATGGAACCAGCCTTTCTATTGCCCGACTTAATAGCAATCCAGCGTTCGAGTTTTCGCTGGTTCTTGGAAGAAGGGTTGATCGAAGAGCTAAATTCTTTTAGTCCAATTACTGACTATACTGGCAAACTCGAACTGCATTTCTTGGGTCATAACTACAAAATGAAGGAACCCAAGTATAATGTTGACGAGGCAAAGCGACGGGACAGTACCTACGCGGTGCAAATGTACGTACCCACGCGCTTAATCAATAAAGAAACAGGTGAAATCAAAGAGCAAGACGTATTTATTGGCGATTTGCCATTGATGACCGACCGAGGCACATTTATTATTAACGGTGCGGAACGGGTAATCGTTAACCAAATTGTGCGATCGCTGGAGTTTACTACAAATCGGAAATCGATAAAAACGGACGCAGAACCTACTCAGCCAGCTTAATTCCCAACCGAGGTGCTTGGTTAAAGTTTGAAACCGACCGGAACGACTTAGTTTGGGTGCGTATCGACAAAACCCGTAAACTTTCGGCACAAGTACTGCTCAAATCCTTAGGGTTATCAGATAACGAAATTTTCGATGCCCTCCGTCACCCCGAATACTTCCAAAAAACTATCGAAAAAGAAGGTCAGTTTTCTGAAGAAGAAGCCTTGATGGAATTGTATCGTAAGTTACGTCCCGGCGAACCACCAACAGTATTGGGCGGACAACAACTGCTAGATTCGCGCTTCTTCGACGCAAAACGCTACGACTTAGGCAGAGTCGGCAGATACAAATTAAACAAGAAACTGCGCCTGCAAGTACCAGATACAGTGCGAGTTTTAACTCCTAACGATATCTTAGCAGCAGTCGATTACCTAATCAACCTCGAATTTGACATTGGTAATACTGATGACATCGACCACTTAGGAAATCGTCGCGTCCGCAGTGTGGGAGAATTGCTGCAAAACCAAGTTAGAGTCGGCTTAAACCGCTTAGAAAGGATAATTCGGGAACGGATGACCGTATCGGATGCCGAAGTTCTTACTCCTGCATCCTTGGTTAACCCCAAGCCCTTAGTGGCTGCCATCAAGGAATTTTTTGGTTCGAGCCAATTATCCCAGTTCATGGATCAAACCAACCCCTTAGCGGAATTGACCCACAAACGCCGACTATCAGCCCTTGGTCCTGGCGGCTTAACCCGCGAACGGGCAGGGTTTGCCGTCCGGGATATTCACCCATCCCACTACGGACGCATTTGTCCGATTGAGACACCGGAAGGTCCCAACGCTGGTTTGATTGGTTCTTTGGCAACCCACGCCAGAGTCAATCAATATGGCTTTTTAGAGACACCTTACCGTCAAGTTGAAAACGCGAAAGTGCGGCTTGACTTGCCCGTAATCTATATGACTGCCGACGAAGAAGATGATTTGCGGGTGGCAGCAGGGGACGCAATGACCGATGAAAACGGTTATTTAAAAGGGATAGTGCCCATCCGTTACCGTCGGGAATTCTCAACAACAACTCCCGAACAGGTTGACTGCGTGGCTGTATCTCCGGTACAAATTGTGTCCGTTGCCACCAGTATGATTCCCTTCCTCGAACATGACGACGCGAACCGGGCACTGATGGGTTCCAACATGCAACGGCAGGCAGTACCCCTACTCAAGCCCGAACGTCCTTTAGTGGGAACTGGGTTAGAAGCACAGGCAGCGCGAGATTCGGGGATGGTGATTGTTTCCCGGACAGATGGTGATGTCACCTACGTTGACGCGACGGAGATTCGCGTGCGTCCGCGACCTAAAGTTATGGAAGGGGAAGCCCCCAGATTCAACCCACCAGAATTAAGAGAACTTAAATATCACCTTTCCAAATATCAGCGATCGAACCAAGATACCTGTTTAAATCAGAAGCCTTTGGTGCGGATGGGTGAAAAAGTAGTGGCAGGGCAGGTTTTGGCAGATGGTTCTTCTACCGAAGGTGGAGAATTAGCTCTAGGACAAAATATCATCGTCGCCTACATGCCTTGGGAAGGGTATAACTACGAAGACGCGATTTTGATTTCCGAACGTTTGGTACAGGATGATATCTACACCTCGATTCACATTGAGAAATACGAAATCGAGGCAAGACAAACTAAACTAGGACCCGAAGAAATCACCCGTGAAATTCCCAACGTTGGTGAAGATGCATTGCGTCAGTTGGACGAGCAAGGGATTATCCGGATTGGGGCTTGGGTAGATGCAGGGGATATCCTCGTCGGTAAAGTTACCCCCAAAGGAGAATCGGATCAACCACCCGAAGAAAAATTGTTAAGAGCAATTTTTGGCGAAAAAGCGCGGGATGTGCGGGATAACTCATTGCGCGTTCCCAACGGTGAAAAAGGTCGAGTCGTTGACGTGCGGCTATTTACCCGCGAACAGGGTGACGAATTGCCACCTGGGGCAAACATGGTCGTGCGGGTGTATGTAGCCCAAAAACGGAAAATCCAAGTCGGCGATAAAATGGCTGGTCGTCATGGTAATAAAGGGATTATTTCCAAAATATTGCCAGTGGAAGACATGCCTTACCTCCCCGATGGTGGCACCGTCGATATCGTCCTCAATCCCTTGGGTGTACCGAGCCGGATGAACGTGGGGCAGGTATTTGAATGCATGTTAGGTTGGGCTGGGCATAACTTAGGCGTACGGTTCAAAATTACCCCCTTCGATGAAATGTACGGCGAAGAATCCTCACGGGCGATCGTCCACGGCAAGTTACAAGAAGCACGGGATGAAACTGGTAGAGATTGGGTGTATAACCCCGATAATGCTGGCAAAATCATGGTTTATGACGGTCGGACAGGGGAAGCCTTTGACCGTGCGGTGACAATTGGCGTGGCTTATATGCTCAAGCTCGTCCACTTAGTAGACGATAAAATCCACGCTCGTTCTACCGGACCATACTCGTTGGTGACACAGCAACCCTTGGGTGGGAAAGCACAGCAAGGTGGTCAGCGCTTCGGAGAAATGGAAGTATGGGCACTCGAAGCCTTCGGTGCAGCATACACATTGCAGGAGTTGTTGACAGTAAAATCCGACGATATGCAAGGACGTAACGAAGCTTTGAATGCGATCGTCAAAGGTAAGGCAATTCCGCGACCAGGAACACCGGAGTCATTCAAGGTACTGATGCGCGAGTTGCAATCGTTAGGTTTGGATATTGCCGTCCATAAGGTTGAGACACAGAACGACGGTAGTTCGCTCGATGTCGAAGTCGATTTGATGGCAGACCAATCAGCCCGTCGCACACCACCTCGTCCTACCTATGAGTCGCTCTCCCGCGATGCGGTCGAAGAAGACGAGTAACAAATGGTTAGGAGTTAGGGGTTAAGAATTGAAATTTTCAACCTTGATTCAGCACTCTCAACTCCTAACTCCAACAACTAAATACTCCTCACAACGCGCTCATAACAGCGTGTGTTTAAAGTATCTCTTTAATAAGTAAGAACTCAGTAATACAAAACATGAGACCAGGTCAAAATAACCAGTTTGATTACGTCAAAATCGGCTTGGCATCCCCCGAACGGATTCGAGTTTGGGGCGAGAGAACGTTACCTAACGGTCAAGTAGTCGGGGAAGTCACCAAGCCGGAAACGATTAATTACCGGACTTTAAAGCCAGAAATGGATGGGCTTTTTTGCGAGCGCATTTTTGGTCCTGCTAAGGATTGGGAATGCCATTGCGGTAAGTACAAGCGCGTTCGCCACCGTGGTATAGTTTGTGAGCGTTGCGGTGTGGAAGTTACTGAATCGCGCGTACGTCGCCATCGGATGGGCTACATTAAACTGGCGGCTCCCGTTGCCCATGTCTGGTATCTCAAAGGTATCCCTAGTTATATTTCCATCTTGCTGGATATGCCTTTGCGGGATGTGGAGCAAATTGTATATTTCAATTCCTATGTTGTTCTCAGTCAAGGTAACGCTGATACATTAAGTTACAAGCAACTGCTGAGTGAAGACCAGTGGTTGGAGATTGAAGACCAAATTTACGCCGAAGATTCTCAATTAGTTGGGGTCGAGGTCGGAATTGGTGCGGAAGCACTGCTACGCTTGCTAGCTGATATTAATTTAGAGCAGGAAGCTGAAAATCTCCGTGAGGAAATTGGTACTGCTAAGGGACAGAAACGAGCAAAGTTGATTAAGCGGTTGCGCGTGATTGACAACTTTATTGCGACTGGTTCTAAACCCGAATGGATGGTAATGACGGTGATTCCCGTGATTCCTCCCGATTTACGCCCGATGGTGCAACTCGATGGTGGAAGGTTTGCGACAAGCGACTTAAACGATTTATATCGTCGCGTGATTAACCGTAACAACCGTTTGGCGAGACTGCAAGAAATTCTTGCACCAGAGATTATTGTCCGTAACGAAAAACGGATGCTGCAAGAAGCGGTTGATGCACTGATTGATAACGGTCGTCGTGGACGGACTGTGGTTGGTGCAAATAACCGTCCATTGAAGTCGCTGTCAGACATCATCGAAGGTAAGCAAGGTCGTTTCCGGCAAAACTTACTCGGTAAACGGGTTGACTACTCCGGTCGTTCCGTAATTGTCGTTGGTCCCAAGTTACATATCCACCAGTGCGGATTGCCAAGAGAAATGGCAATAGAACTATTTCAACCGTTTGTAATTAATCGGTTGATTCGCAGTGGGATGGTAAATAATATCAAAGCGGCAAAGAAACTGATATCACGTTCTGACCCCCAGGTTTGGGATGTTCTCGAAGAAGTAATCGAAGGACACCCAGTCATGTTAAACCGTGCGCCGACGCTTCACCGTTTGGGGATTCAAGCATTCGAGCCAATTTTGGTGGAAGGTCGAGCAATTCAACTGCACCCACTTGTGTGTCCAGCATTTAACGCGGACTTTGACGGCGACCAAATGGCGGTACACGTTCCTCTATCATTGGAGTCGCAGGCTGAAGCACGGTTGTTGATGTTGGCTTCTAATAATATTTTGTCTCCTGCTACTGGTAAGCCAATTATTACCCCCAGCCAAGACATGGTTTTGGGTGCTTATTACCTAACCGCAGAAAATCCTGCTGCAACCAAAGGTGCTGGAAAGTATTTTGCGTCCCTAGATGATGCAATTATGGCTTTTGAACAGGGGCAAATCGACTTACATGCCTATGTATTCGTTCGATATGATGGCGAAGTCGAATCCCCCGAAGCTGATTTGGAGCCATTGGAAGAGACTAAGAATGAAGATGGCACAGTCACCAAAATGTATAAATTCCGTCGCGTCCGTCTAGATGCCCAAGGGAATATGATGACTCAATATATACGTACTACTCCAGGTCGTGTTATCTACAATAAGGCGATTCAGGAAGCATTAGCAACTTAGGGAATAGGGAATAGGGCATGGGGTATCGGAAAGCAAATGTTTTGAAGGGAAGCTATGCATCTCAGAAATGTCTTCTCACCTCCCAGGGGAGGTGAGTAGGAGATAACAATTCTAATTGCCCAATGCCCAATGTCCATTGCCCATTACCCATTATTTCCCCAATACCCGTAGCCCAATCGCTAATGACTAAAGGATTAATGACAAATGACTAATGAAAAAATGGTTTTCCGGAATCGCGTAGTTAACAAAGGTCAACTACGAAATCTGATTTCTTGGGCGTTTACCCATTACGGAACGGCACGGACGGCGGTGATGGCAGATAAGCTCAAGGCTTTGGGTTTCCGCTACGCAACAAAGGCTGGGGTTTCCATCAGCGTTGATGATTTGATGGTGCCGCCATCGAAGCGGAGTTTGCTTGATGCGGCGGAGGATGACATTCGTGCCACAGAGGAGCGCTACCAACGGGGTGAGATTACTGAGGTTGAGCGTTTCCAAAAAGTAATCGATACGTGGAATGGAACTTCTGAAGCTCTGAAAGATGAGGTAGTTAAGCACTTTGAGAGTACTGACCCCCTCAACTCTGTATACATGATGGCGTTTTCTGGGGCGCGGGGTAATATTTCCCAGGTACGCCAGTTGGTAGGGATGCGTGGATTGATGGCGAATCCCCAAGGGGAAATTATTGACTTACCAATTAAAACTAACTTCCGCGAAGGGTTGACTGTAACGGAATATATTATTTCTTCTTATGGTGCGAGAAAAGGCTTGGTTGATACGGCGCTGCGTACAGCCGACTCTGGTTATCTAACTCGTCGTCTAGTTGACGTATCCCAGGATGTAATTATTCGGGAAGTTGATTGTGGGACGATGCGAGGTATTCCGATTGGGGCGATGAAAGACGGTTCTAAAGTCTTGATGAACATCGCCACTCGCTTGTTGGGACGAGTTGTCAACGTCGATGTCGTACATCCCAAGACGGGGGAAGTGATTGCAGTTCGCAACACCCCAATTTCCGAGGAATTAGCCAAGGAAATTCAGAAAGCTGGCGTTGAAGAAGTTATGGTGCGATCGCCCCTAACTTGTGAAGCGGCGCGATCGGTTTGCCAACACTGTTACGGTTGGAGTTTGGCACATGCCAAAATGGTTGATTTGGGTGAAGCTGTGGGAATTATCGCCGCTCAAAGTATTGGCGAACCTGGAACCCAGTTAACCATGCGGACTTTCCACACTGGAGGGGTATTCACTGGGGAAGTTGCTAAACAAGTGCGATCCGAAACTAACGGGACTGTGAAGATTCCTCGGAAGTTACGCACCCGTCCATTCCGTACCCGCCACGGTGAAGATGCGCTGTTGGTGGAAATGAACGGTATTATGACTGTTGACAATAGTGAAACAGGTATCAAAGAAATCGAGCTTACCCAAGGTTCGACGCTTTATATTACCGATGGTCAAAAGGTCAAAGTTGGGCAGCTGATTGCGGAAGTCGCATTAGGTGGTCGAACTACCCGGATAAGCACTGAGAAAGCGGTCAAAGATGTTGCGTCTGATTTGGCGGGTGAAGTCAAATTCTCCGACGTTGTTGCCGAGCAAAAAACCGACAGACAAGGAAATACAACCACGACGGCAGCTAGAGGTGGATTGATTTGGATTCTCTCTGGGGATGTATATAATTTACCGCCAGGAGCCGAGCTAGTTGTCAAAGAAGGCGATAGCGTTGTTACTAATGGCGTGTTAGCTGAAACCCAGTTAACAACAATCCACGGTGGTGTCGTTCGCTTGCCGGAAGTGCAGCCTGGTAAGAGTACGAGAGAAATTGAGATTATTACGGCATCGGTGGTACTCGATCAGGCAACGGTAACGGCACAAAGTACCCAAGGTCGTAATAATTACTTGGTGACTACGATTAATAACCAAGCTTTTAATCTTAGAGCAACCCCAGGAACAAAAGTGCAAAACGGTCAGGTTGTCGCCGAATTAATCGACGATCGCTACCGAACTACAACGGGTGGTTTGCTGAAGTTTGCTGGTGTGGAAGTTCAGAAAAAAGGTAAGGCAAAGCAAGGTTATGAGGTCGTCCAAGCTGGTAGCTTGCTATGGATTCCCGAAGAAACCCACGAAGTTAACAAAGATATTTCGCTGCTGTTAGTCGAAGATGGACAATTTGTCAATGCTGGTGACGAAGTTGTTAAAGATATCTTCTGCCAAAATAGCGGCGTAGTCGAAGTGACTCAGAAAAACGACATTCTCCGCGAAGTCGTGATTAAGCCAGGTGAACTGCTGATGGTCGATGACCCGGAAGCGGTGATGGGACGTGATGGTACGTTTATACAACCGGGCGAAGAGTTAATGGGGCAAGTTGCCACCGAACTACGTTACATCGAGTATATTGAATCTCCCGAAGGTCCGGCATTATTAAGCCGTCCTGCTGTCGAGTTTAAAGTGCCCGAACAACCAGATGTGCCATCAACAACATCCGTAAGTCAGCAAACCGGGCGTTCGATTCAGTTGCGTGCAGTCCAACGTTTGCCGTATAAGGATTCCGAGCGGGTCAAGTCGGTGGAAGGGGTGGAGTTACTGCGAACACAGTTGGTATTGGAAATCGAGCAAGAAGCCGAACACGACCATAACGCTTCGCCTTTGGCAGCCGATATCGAGTTAGTTGTGGATGAGCAAGACCCAGATATTCAGCGCTTGCAGTTGGTGATTTTGGAATCGCTGGTAGTTCGTCGTGATATTTCTGCGGATGCAACCCAAGGTAGTACACAAACCAACCTCGAAGTTGAGGAAGGATTAACGATTGCTCCAGGGGCAGTTGTTGCCCGAACTCAAATCCTCTGTAAAGAAGGGGGTGTAGTCCGAGGTATCCAGAAGGGTACAGAAGCTGTACGTCGCTGTTTGGTGTTACGTAATAGTGATGTGTTAGTTACCAAATGCAAAAACCAACCAAAGGTAAAAGTTGGCGACTTGATTGTTGAGGGTAGCGAAATCGCCACTGGTGCCGTAGCCGAAGAATCCGGTCAAGTTGTCGAAATTTCTAGTGCTGCTGCTGCTGCTGGGGGAGACTCCGCTTTGGCAACCCAAGGGCATATTGTCAAGACGCGGATTGGTCGTCCTTACCGTGTTAGTCCTGGTGCGGTACTACAAATCGAAGATAGTGGCTTGGTACAACGGGGTGATAACTTAGTGCTGCTGGTATTCGAGCGTGCCAAAACTGGGGACATTATCCAAGGTTTACCTCGAATCGAAGAATTGCTCGAAGCCCGGAAACCTAAAGAAGCTTGTATTCTGGCAAGACGTAGCGGTGAAGTTAAGGTTGTTTACAGTGATGGCGATGAAGCGATCGCAATTAAAGTGATCGAATCTAATGGGGTTGTTACCGACTATAACCTTGGACCCGGACAAAACCTGAATATTTCCGATGGGCAGCAAGTAGAAGCTGGACAAACCATGACTGATGGACCTTCTAATCCTCACGAGATTTTAGACCTTTTCTTCAGTCTCGGTCATGAAGATGGTATTTATGCTTGTGCGAGTATTGCACTGCAAGAAGTACAAAGCTTCCTTGTAAACGAAGTCCAATCGGTATACCAATCGCAGGGTATTGATGTTGCCGACAAACACATCGAAGTTATCGTTCGTCAGATGACATCGAAGGTGCGCGTTGATGATGGTGGCGACACAACTATGCTTCCTGGGGAGTTGGTGGAATTGCGGCAAATCGAGCAAGTTAACGAAGCCATGGCAATTACTGGTGGTGCGAGGGCACAATATACGCCAATGCTACTCGGTATTACCAAGGCATCTTTGAATACCGATAGCTTTATCTCTGCCGCATCGTTCCAAGAAACAACACGGGTACTTACCGAAGCTGCGATCGAAGGAAAATCTGATTGGTTGCGCGGTTTGAAGGAAAACGTAATTATCGGACGTTTGATTCCTGCGGGGACAGGCTTCAATGTTTACGATGAACCGAGTATTGTTGATGACTACTCGACCGAACTAACCAGCAGTGTTTTGGATGAAGTTGACGACCCACTTGATATGGTACTCGACGATCGCACGGCTCGTAACTATAATTTGGATTCGCCTACTCTTGGTGTTGGCGATACAAGTTTTGGTGTTAATGCTAGACGTAATGGTTCTATTCTTGAGGAAGACGATTACATGGTTCCTGAAGTTAGCGACCTCGTTGATGAAGATGATTACGAGGAAGTTGACGATGTAGATGATATCGATGATGCAGATGATGTAGATATAGATGATGATTTTTAAGTAGGAAGCTAGGAGTTTAAATTAAATTTAAACTGCGGTTTTAATTTAATTTTTTGAGAAAACGTTCATCACTACTAGTAATCTTAATGTCAACAAAATAAAGCGTTTCTAATATTACTTAGGAACGCTTTTTTGTTATTTATTGAACGGTTGCGATCGTAATCAATTCAAAATGCATATTGCATTAAGGTTTGATTATGAACGCAATGTCTCTAATTGTTGATGGTGATTTCAATTTGTTTCGGTTGATAATCTTCAGCACTCAATTTATTGGCACAAAAACCCATATCGCGCACTTGTTTTGGTTCTATTGCCATTCCCCAATTTAAAGGAGTCACAATATATTCACTCTTCCCTTGTTGTTTAAAAATGCCATTCCAAGAATTATTAATTGCAGCATGATTCATGTTGAATTTCATCTGCCAATTATTAATTTTACGACTGCTGATATTTCCAACTTTGAAAGTGGCACAAAATCCAGATTCCCAATCTGAATCTATTTTGCTCGTCACTTGCATTTGCTTAAATGAGGAAGAAGCAGAACGGGAGGAAGGTGGAAGGGATGAGGAAGATGAAGGAGGAGAAGAATTGTTGGTTACTGAGGCTTTTCCCGCTTGTTCTGGCTGTCGAGTTGGCATTATTGCTACTGCTGCGGGTGGTGCAGTAAATTTTATAGGCAATATTTTAGATAGCAATACTTGCTTTGGTGCATCAATCGATTTCCAATCATCAAGCAAAATCCCACCCGTATCGGAACTGTTAGGATTCCAACTCCAATAAGCAAAGCTTAAGTTTTTCTCGCGGATATAATCGACAAATTTATTTTGCCAAATCCCTTCTTTAGATTGTTTGTCTACAAGTCTACCGCCAAATTCCCCAATCCAGATAGGAGCGATTTTTTGACGAGCAATATAATAAAAACCAGTGTCCCAACGTTGTGTCAGATTTTTAGGAAAGCTTTTATCGTCAAAATACGGCTTTTTATGTACACCTTCACCGTATTCATGGGGAGAATAAACTAACTTATTCCGCTTTGATAAACGAACTGGATAGCGTTTGACACCTTCTAGATTTCCACCCCACCAATGATGAGTCAGCTTTTGTCCGGGAACGTTGTTCTCAACTCCTTCAACAACGATTAGCCAATTAGGGTTAATACCAAGAATTGCATTACCTGCACGTTCCGCAGCTAATCGCCAATCAGTTTTTAGATTGTTAGTACCCCAACTAGCTTGACCGTGGGGTTCATTTTTCAAATCCGCACCAACTATATTTTTTTGGTTTTTGTAATGTCGTGCTAGCATCTGCCAAGTATCAATCCAGTCGGCTTCACTAAAACCATCGCCATACCAAAGTTCGGGAATACGCTTGTCGTTGAGACGATGGCTATCAAGTATAATCAACAATCCTTGGCGATCGGCTTCTTGAACTACTAAGTCCATAATTTCCAAGGGGGTTTTTCCCTGAAGTTCTTTGTTACTACCGATGCTGTAGTCGATACCTGAAGCGCTGTTGCTACGTAAAGCTTCAACGGAGTATGGTAAACGGATGACGTTGTATCCCAAGCTTTTGATTTGGGAAAGCATTTCTTTATAATCCCGTTTCCACAATCCATGAGGTGCGTGTGTCTCTACTTCCATTCCAAACCAATTCACACCTCGGAATAATACCGTTTTACCTGCTGCGTCAACAATTTTTGCACCATTGGTTGATAGTGGTAGTTGGATTGCTTGAGATGCTAAAACTGCATTGCTTTTGTTGTCAATCGGCAATCTTGCCAAAAATCCACCCAAGAATATAACTAACGCTACAGAAAGTACGAACAGCCGTTGGTAAAACTGAATTCTTCGCCGTTTCATTTTCGGGATAAATAGCATAAGTTTTTACTATGGTTGTGGAACTGACTTTTGAGGGAACACTTCTATAACACCCATTAATCAATCAATCGGCGATACTTTTCTATCATATGCGCCACATATATAGTCGTCACCTTGAGATTATTTAAGCAGTAGAGAACTCCTATTTATTGCCGAATTGCCAAAGATAGTGATTAATCGCTATAACTCCATAATCACCTCCAGAAAATTTTATACTTTTATTTGATTGACGTTTATTTTAAAAATACTTGATGTTATCTGAAAGGTAAATAGGTAGAATTTATTGTTGCAATTGTTTTGATGATATTAACAAATAAAACTATTTAATTAATTAATTGGGTTTTATTTATCTGGAAACTAATTATTAATTAAGTAATAGTGCAAAAAAGTTTATTCATTCTCAAAATATCAAACCTTCGTCATTGCGAGTAACTAAGCATAAGTTTGTTGGCAAAGCCTTCCCAAAGGGTAGCGGACACGCTCCGGTTAGACACGTAGTGGTACGCAGTATATATTTGATTTTGCGTCACTAATTATCTATCTCGCATGGTTTTAGTAGGTAGTCAGCAGTTGAATTGAGTTGCTATTACATTGCTTAAATGAGTTTTTGGGCAGATATACTTTTAATATTGGTGCAAATAAATGATTTTTAAAACATATACTAGCTAGACTTGTAGCAATGACAAAAAGTTCCCGCTTGCAGATAAAAGACCAATATCAGAAAATCGTTTTTTTGCCGATGACAACTTTATTATTTGCTAGAATTAGCTCTACACACTACAATAATATTTTAGCTGAGGTGACTTGAAGCAATAAATAGCTATTTTGTTAAATTGTCACTCAATTACAATTTTTATATAAATCATTTAGCTAACTTTTCTCTATTGTCTTCAACTCTAAGCAGAGAGAATGTCCTGATTCACGCTGGCAACTTACCCCAAAAAGTTAAAAATATATTTGCTTAGGGCTTAGAAGAAACAATTGATTTACTTAATTTTTGCAAGCAATTATTAAGCCCTGATGTTGAACGTGTTAACAAGCCAGCAAATAGGTTAAAATCAGTTACTAGCTAATTTTGAAAAACCAGCACAAAATTTAACTCTATACTAATGAGCAAGTCACAAAACTATTTTGCAATTCCAACACCAGGCTAATTAGCGTTAGGTTATACTCTAAACAGCAACAAAAACTTAAAGTATCTATTTTATAAATAGGATAGGTGGTGAGTACTTAAGTAAAAATTATAAGTTTGAACGATTTGTTATTTATAACTTATAACTAGTTAGCTACTAGCCGATCGCCAGAATCAGAGACAACCACAAAGCTGTGGAGTATCAAAAAAATCCAGGTTAAGCTAGAAAAGAGAGTTTGGGTTCGGCTTCATTGTCTCCGTGAGGCAAAAAGCTCCCATCTAAAATCTCAAACGGGAATATTCTTCAAGTTGGCATTGTCCTTACTCCATGCTGCGAATCATTAATCAGCAGGCAGACGTTCGAGCAGAACTTCAACGCATCTGCGATCGCACTCACGACGAACAGGTGCTTCACAAAGAAGCAACAGTACGGGAAGTGTTGCAAGCAGTCCAACGCCAAGGCGATAAGGCTGTATTGCATTACACTGCCGAATTCGACCATCAAACCTTTAGAGCCGACGAATTGCGCGTCGTTGCTTCGGAGATTGATGCAGCTTACCAGCAAGTATCAAAGCAGCTAATAGATAGCATTAAATTAGCCAGCAAACAAATCGAAGCCTTCCATCGCCAGCGCGTTCCCAAAAGTTGGGTACACTTCGGGGAGGATGAAGTAGTACTCGGCAAGCGTTATACTCCTGTAGACCGTGCAGGATTATATGTGCCTGGTGGACGTGCATGTTATCCCAGTACGGTGCTGATGAATGCAGTACCCGCAAAAGTTGCTGGTGTACCGCGTGTAGTCATGGTGACTCCCCCAGGAACTGGCAAAGGTATCAACCCTGCCGTATTGGTAGCGGCAAACGAAGCTGGAGTCAGCGAAATTTATCGTATTGGCGGCGCACAGGCTATTGCTGCACTAGCATATGGAACTGAAACAATACCAAAAGTCGATGTGATTACAGGACCAGGTAACATTTACGTTACCATCGCCAAAAAGCTAGTATACGGGAATGTTGGGATTGATTCTTTAGCTGGTCCGAGCGAAGTATTAATTATTGCTGATGGGACGGCGAATCCCGTACATGTAGCCACCGATTTATTGGCACAAGCCGAACACGATCCAATGGCAGCGGCTATATTGTTGACAACCGATGCTGGTTTAGCGAAAAATGTCCAAGTTGCTGTCGAAAGGCAGCTTGTGGATCACCCCCGTCAATTAGATACAGAGAAAGCGATCGCACACTATGGTTTGATTGTTGTAGTTGAATCGCTGGAAATCGCAGCCCAGTTCTCAAATGAATTTGCACCCGAACACCTGGAGTTAGAAGTTGAAGACCCGTGGGGGTTGTTACCTCTTATACGTCATGCTGGGGCAATTTTCTTAGGACATGCCACACCCGAAGCTGTTGGTGATTATCTCGCAGGACCTAATCATACCCTACCAACTTCTGGCGCTGCTCGGTATGCATCGGCATTGGGTGTTGAGACTTTTCTCAAGCACTCTAGTATTATTCAGTACTCGCAAACCGCACTTGAAAAAGTTGCTAGTGCAATCGATACTTTAGCCACTGCTGAAGGTTTACCTTCCCATGCTGAATCTGTTCGTCGCAGGGTACAGAAGGACAATTCGGATTCGGAATTGTAGGGATTGCTGAGATAATTTCAATCGAATTACTAAATAAAACTCCTTTTTGTTTTTGGCAAGAAGGGGATATTTTATTGAAGAGTTGAAGTGGTTAGGAGTCAGAAGATAGGTGTCAGAATGCAGGGAGTCAGGATAGGTGTCTATTATTATTAAGACTCGTCGAGTTGGATTTTGTCCCCTGTGTAAAAAATAAGGGTTTTCATCCTCCCGTATATTTTCATAGAAAAATATGTTGATTTGGCAAGTAGATTTTTATCGTCATCCTCAAAATAATGCTGATTCTGTGGTGTTATGGGATTTATTGATTTGCGATACTCACTCTAAAAATAGCGATCGCGAATCGACGGGTAATTTTAGTTGCGATCGTTTTAGGTATGAATCTTCTTGTCCGCAATCGCAAGCAAATTCAACTTGGTTAGCTTCAGAATTTCAAAAAGCAAGCCAAAAACCTAATTCTGGCGGATTACCAAATATTATTCAAGTATTTCGTCCGCAGTCATTGAGTTTAATTCAAGCTGCGGTAAAGAATTTAATTACTAATTTAAATAATTCAAATATAAAAATAGAAGTCGAAGCAACTCGTCGTACCCCAGCATTAAAACAGTGGTTACAGGAAAAAGGCTATTCTCCAATTATTGATAAACCTCCTCCATTACCATTACCCGACAATCTTTGGGGGGAAGAGTGGAGATTTGGAACATTGCCAGCAGGAGACATAACGGAATTTATTAACCGTCCAATACCCATTCGTGATGTACCCGATTTTCTTTTGCCGATGAACTTGGGTTTAGCATCAACTCAAGCTGTTCCCGGTATCGTTATTTATGGTGGCAGACGCTCGATGTTTTTAGCGCGTTGGTTGCAAGAAGTCAAGCCCGTAACGTTAAATTATATTGCAGGTGCGCCCGATGGTTTAGTTTTGGAAGCGGGATTAACTGACAGATGGATTGTAGCGACTTTTGAAGGTGAAGAAATTGCGATCGCAGCCAGAAATTACGAACAGCGCAAGTTGGAAAGTCGAGGATTGCATTTTTTATTGGTTCAACCCGATGATTCGGAAATGACTTATACAGGGTTTTGGTTATTGCAGAGGGAAGATATTTAGTGAAAAATTTTGATTCTTTTTTCCATTGTGGTTCATTGACCAAAAATAATGGGATACAAGCCCCGTCCTTTTAGGACGGCTTTTCGACAATTTCGAGTATAATTTGAATAGTCGCCATAGGGCATTGGGAGACTTTAAACGGACATGGAGGGAAGATAAGACTACTTCGGTAGCACCTCCCAGTGTTCGCGCTACTCTACGAGAAGGCGAAGCGCCTACCGCGTTCCCGTAGGGTAGTGTCAAGGAATCCTCGCTCCTTAAGGACGAGGAGGTATGTCAATAAATTGGTCAGATTTATTAAGGGGACATCTGGAAAATAACCCGACTTTTTATTTACTGGCTTTAACTAATACAGTTTTTGGAATACCGTAATGGCGGAAAGTTAGTTGAGATTGATAGATGGTTCCCTAGTTCCAAGCTTTGCTCTAATTGTTTTTATCAAGTCAGCGAGATGCCACTCGATGTCCGTGAGTGGACTTGCCCTCACTGTGGAACTCATCATCACAGGGATGGAAACGCAGCGATAAATATTAGAGCAGAGGGTATCAGAATGCTAAGGACGGAGGGGAAGTAAGACCAAAACTAGGGCGAAAGTCCAAGTTGCGGCATTCCCCAGTGATTACAGAAGCCAACACTGTACTTGGTACTCCAAGCCAGTGTGGGTAGTTCACTATCTACCCATGCGACCAACTAAAAATCCCCGTCTAGAAATTAGCGGGGAATATCAAAACAGTTACACATTCGCTTGCTGACGTTGATATAACGACCAATACAAACCCTTCTCCCGCAGCAAACTATCGTGAGTACCCCTTTCCGCAAGCACACCACGCTCCATTACCAAAATTTGGTCGGCACGTTTTAGAGGTGCAAAACGGTGAGCGATAATAAATACTGTGCGCCCTTGGGATACTTTCTGCAAGTTTTGCAATACCTGTTGTTCGGTTTCCGCATCTAACGCACTCGTCGCTTCGTCAAGAATCAGAATAGGTGCATTACAAAGGAACAATCTTGCTAAAGCAATGCGCTGTCTTTGTCCCCCAGATAAAGCTGTACCTCGTTCCCCTGCATTAGTTTCGTAACCGTTAGGTAATTGGCTGATAAAATCGTGGGCAACTGCCATCCGTGCTGCTTCCACAACTTCCTCGGCAGTGATATCGGGGTTTCCCAGGGTGATATTCTCCAAAATAGAAGCGTTGAACAAAAAGTCTTCTTGGAGTACCACACCTATTTGCTGACGCAAGGATGCTAAATCGGCACTTTTAATATCAAAGCCGTCGATTAAAATACGTCCTGATTCAATGGTATAAAGCCTTTGCAGCAACTTTGACAGCGTACTTTTACCCGAACCACTTCTTCCCACAATGCCAATAAATTGTCCCGGTTCTACATCAAAAGAGATACCGCGTAATATCGGTTCGGTATTGGCTTTGTAGCGAAAGAATACTTGTTCAAATGATACTTGCCCTTTCAATGGTGGCAGAACCAATCCAGTACCGGGTTCAGCTTCCGGGGCAACATTCAAAATATCGCCAATTCTGTCTACTGATAGTAAAACTTGTTGCAAATTTTGCCAAAGCTGTACTAGGCGCAGTAGGGGACCAGTGACACGTCCAGAAAGCATCTGAAACGCGACTAATTGACCGACGGTGAGCTTTTGCTCGATGACTAATTTGGCTCCAAACCAGAGAATTAACAGGCTGGATAAATTGGTCAGGAAGTCACCAATATTACTACTAATATTTTGCGTAGTTGAGGCTTTGAAACCAGTCCGGATAAAGCGGGCAAATAACCCTTCCCATCTGTCCCTAGCAACTGGTTCGGCGGCATGGGCTTTAACGGAGTGGATACCTGTGATGGTTTCTACTAAAAAAGATTGACTGTCGGCACTGCGGTTAAAGGTTTCGTTCAACCAGTTACGTAATATTGGGGTAGCAACTAAGGTCAGTATGGCAAATAAGGGCAATACTGCTAACCCCGCAAAGGTGAGGGGAATGCTGTAGTAGAACATCAATGCCAAATAAACGACGGCAAAAATACTATCTAAAACAACAGTTAATGCTGTACCCGTGAGGAATTGGCGGATTTGTTCGAGTTCCTGTACCCGTGCCACCGTATCCCCAACTCGACGGGATTCAAAATAAGCTAGAGGCAACCGCATCAAGTGGCGAAATAGCTGTGCTGACAGGCTTAAATCGAGACGACGAGCGGTATGGGTGAAGATAAATAACCGCAATATGCCGAGAATCGCTTCAAACGATGCGACTGATAGTAACGCGATCGCCATGACATCCAATGTCGGCAAACTTTCCTGTACCATCACCTTGTCGATGACGACTTGGGTAATTAGGGGTGTTGTTAAACCCAATAATTGCAGGGTAAATGATGCAATTAAGACTTCAGTTAATAAACCTTTGTATCTCCATACCGCAGGTAAAAACCAACTTAAGTTAAATTTTTCCTGCTGGTTAACAATTTCAGCTTGCCAGACGTTGCCATCCCAGTATTCCTCTGCCATTTGTCGAGGTATACTTTCGCACTTACCTTCATTATTGAGGGGATTGGCAATAATCAAGCGATCGCCTTTGATTCCATAGGCAACTACCCAACCCGGTTCTTTATCCTGAGCAGTACCCCACCGCATCACCACAGGGAAAGTTAATTGACGTAACTCAACCCAAGTCAAGTTTAACTTCCGCAGGATAAAGCCCAATTTTTCGGCAGCTTCGACCAGATTTTTTGGTCGTTGTCCGCGTAATTGACGCTGTACCCATTCGAGTTGTGCGGGGTTTTGCAAATATTGACTCACCATCGTTAGACAGGCAGCACCAGTGTTCCAACCAGCAACAAATGGATAACCAGAGGAGGTTTGAGGAGCGGCAGTTGCCAGGAATTCTTTTTGAAATTGGGGTTTTTGTGAAGATAAGGACGAGGAGGGAGAAAAGTCGGATCGGTAAAGGACATCCCTATCTATTTTGTCTGACGGTTCTTCCTGATTTTCTGTCTCGGAATCACCTAAAACATCGGCAAGTTCGCTCAATATCTGAGTTTTCGACCCAGGATTATTATTAATACCAATCGAATCGTTTTCTGTCGAACCTTCCCAAAATGCTGTCACTTCGGACGTGGAAACCTGCGTCCACACCTCGACATCCCAGGCAACAACTATAACTTCCTTGCTAGCAGCGATCGCTTTACAGTCAACTGAAAACAGTAGCAACTCACCAAACCAGTCACCTGGTTCCAAAGTTGCGATCGGTTTGCTGGTTTCTTCCTCCCGCAAGCGAACCTTACCCGTAACAATAAAATATTGCGAACCACGAATATCCTTCGACCAGATTTTTTCCCCAAGTGCGTAACGAGAAACTTCAGCACGATTTTGGAGCAAATCTTGAGCATCGGATGTGAGCGAGGAGAATGGTGCTTCATCCCAAGGTAAAGACTCTAGCACCCTTCTTTGGAAATCCTCATCGATGGTTGTTAACCCACTTGCAGCTTGACTGTAAGCTTTTGAATTTTCTCTGCTAGCCATTTCTCAAACAACTCATTCTGTAGTGCTTGCTTTAGTTGAGTATCATCTAATGACGCGGTGAGGACTTGTTCCAGACGAAACAAACCAAAGCGTCCTTCCAATTCAAACGGTCCAATCAATACGTTCGGACTAGTTACATCCACTGCTGCCCTTAGTATATCTGGTAACGTTCCTCGGCTGACTGGTCCCATCATCCCGTTAACCACTCGGTCATCGGCTAGGGAATATTCGCGGGCAATTTGCTCGAAACTTGCACCTTCTTCAATTTGGGCTTGTAGTTCTTCAGCAAGCTCCCTTTTATCTACAATAATGCGAGATAAAACAACGCGATCGAGAAAAAGTTTCCGTTCGATGAAGTATTCTTGAAGTTTTGGCTCGGCGATAACAGCTTTTAATTTCTCTAGTTTAAAGCCAGATGCGACTGAAGCATGAAAAGAATCATAACTAGTGCCGCTACTTTTTAACCAATCATTAAAGCGTTGCGGCTCTGTGAGTTGATTTTTTAAACGAAAATCAATAATAGCTTGTTCGGTTAATGCCGGGCTAATGGCAATATCTTCGCGGGAGGCAATTTCTTCCTCAATCACATTTTGACGAATAATATCACCAATGAACTGCCCTAGTTTTCCCGAAGCTTGCAGGTGTTTAACTGCTTGAGCGACGGAAATTTCTTTATCATCAATAGTGAGAAATGCGAGGGATTCCATGAATGATTTTATATATAAGTGTTAGGCGCAGTAAAATTCTACTATTCTATAGGTCAATTCCAGCTTTGAGTGAGTTTCCAGCAAAATGCTATCGCAATCGTAAGCGCTAGTACCGTAAACCAGCCAGCAACCAATGACATTTTTTTAGTTAACTTGAGGTTAGCTAGCTGAACACACTTAACCATAACAAAGCAAACAACATTGCCGCGATCGCACCAATGAATGTATTCAAGATATTGACTAACTCATTGGTCAACCAATCATACTTAGATTGCAGCGTCGCTCCAATGACACTTTCAATGTTAGTCGCAATAAAAGCAGCTAAAATACACCAACCCACATCTAACCCATTAATTAAACCAACACCGAAACCAACTAATGCTTGGGCAACCGAAGCAACTGCTCCAGCGACTGTCCCTTCTAAACTCACAGCACCTTCGGTTCCACGGGGTACGGGTTGGAGTGTGGTAATCAAATAAGTGCGCTGTCCATAAGCTTTACCAACTTCGCTAGCACAGGTATCGGAAAGTTTGGTGCTGAAGCTGGCAACATACCCCAACAAAAACAGGGGGTGAAAAGCACTTGAGGTAAATATACCCGCACCCAAAGCACATAATGCGCCGATTAATGCCGAACCCCAGACATTTTCTGGTCCCCTGGCTCCAGAACGCTTTTCGGCAATCCCTTCAGCTTCTTTTTGTGCCATGCCAATTTTGGTGACGAACGAACCCACCAAAAAATAGAACATCACTACTAAATAACCTTGCCATCCCAGGGTTGCCCAAATCAAAACACCTAACAACCAAGCATTAAAATACCCAGAGGGAGTCAGAAGTTTTTTTGGTAATACCCAAGCGACACCCAGCAAAACTGTATTTAGCACGATAGCAGCAATCACTCCTGGGGGAAGAATTGCGATCGCGATTCCCTGTAGAAGTGTGGCAACTACCTCAGCATTGAAATCATTAATTAAGGAAAGCATCTTCAGAAATTTCAGCAATAATTTTTAGCAAAGTATTCTCAGCAATAAATTCCAGCAAAAATCAGGTTTCCCGCAGTTAATCGCCTTGTAAGTGTAATTAACAATCAGCCCCAATACAAGCGTATAACCGTATTTTAGCTAGTCATATAGTTGTCTGGTGTTGTGAATTTATGGTAAGTTGAGCCACCAAACTCATAACCACTAAAACTAAATTGAAAAAATAACAGGCTGGTTTAGTATCACAATATCTCATCCCTCAAATATACGTAATATTCCCTAATCAATGAAAAACAATATGTCGCAACATAGACGGGTTAAAGCTTATCTTTACGTGAAGCTTCAGTAAATACTTTGTAATAATTCAGTAAAACAAAGCACTTTTTTATTATTTTGTCGGCAAAGCTAGCAAATATCGATTTTGATATTATATGTACCACCTATAAAAAACTTCTAAATATGCCAGCTAACGTTCCTGGTAGTTCGCTCAGTACAGCACTTAATATTAATATTTCCAATAGCTTGCATGTATTTGCTGATACAACTGACTATTTAGGGTCAGACAAATTTTATAGTTTTGGGTTACAGGGGCGTAGCAATTTTAACTTATCACTTAGAGAATTAGGGGGTAATTTCAATGTTGATTTAATTCAAGATAAAAATGCCAATGGTGTTTTTGATGCGGATGAAGTCATAGGGGTTTCACGACGAACTCGTAGGGGAGAGCGTCTGAATACAAATATCGATGGGGGTAGTTACTATATCCGCGTTTACGGACAAGGTGATGGTGCTTACAGTCTCACAGTATCGGCAATTCCTGACGATGATATTATTAACCAACCAGTATCAACTTCTCCATCCGATCTTCCCATAGCCCAAAGTCGCTCCAGAAGAGTTGGGCAAGAAGACAGACTGGCTAGCATCCCATCAGAAAATCAGCCAGTAAGTCAACCAGTAAGTCAACCAGCACTTCAAAATGCCCCAAGTAAAATCTGGAAACAAGGGACTTTGGGTGCAGACGTGTTAGTTTACGATCGCATCAATCAAACAACGTTTGTTTCGGGCAACGGCAACGTTAATTTTGGCAATGGTGGACGGGATATACTCGATTTCAAAACAATTGGTATTTCGTCAACACAAGCAAGCTTTAACTGGGCAACTGCGACTGCTGGGGGAGTCGTTGATAATCCTGGTAATGGCAATCGCTTATTTGATGCGATTACATTGAATGATGGCAAGCAAATTTTATTTGAAAGTATCGAACAAATAGTTTTTGCTGACACTACCTACGACTTAACAGTTGCGAATCCCGGTATTGGCATTGGTAAGCAAGCAACGGTTACAACCAACGACACAAAGTTTAATCAACAATGGGATTTGCACATTACAGGTATACATAATGCCTGGAGATTTACCACAGGTTCTGCTGGAGTCCTAATTGGGATTGAAGATAGTGGACTGGGAATTGATAGTAACGGATTCACTCACTACGATTTGCGATCGACAATTTTTTCCGGAAGCAACTATTTAGATGAGTCAACAGGCTATTCCCACGGCACATTAGTCCAAAGTACCATTGCCGCAGCAAGTAATAATGGTTTTGGGATTGCAGGTATTAACTGGAACTCGGACGTGATGCATATTGATGTTCTGGGTAATACAATTAATGGTACTTATGCTCTCGATGCGGGTGATTTAGATTTAGTCACTGCAACGCAAACACTGATTAATCAAGCAAATAGCAAAGGACAAAAGTTAATTGTCAACTTGAGCTTGGTTGGTGGTAGTAGTGATGCATTCCAACAGCTAATCGCAAATAACCAAAATAATGCGTTGTTTGTAATTGCTTCTGGGAATGATGATGTTGATAATGTATCAAGCCCTGCGTCTTTTGCACAAACCTACAGTAACGTGATTTCAGTTGGTGCATCCTGGGGAAATAAAGATTGGTACGGTAACTCAAAAAACCCAGGGGAACGGGTTTCCTACGCCAATCCCAAATGGTGGGGTTCTAACTATACCAATGATGCGGCAATTAATGCTGGTTTGCGACCATTAACGTTAATGGCTCCTACAGAATTTCCTGCTGGTAGTGCAGACAAAAACTCCGCAGGTTCGTTTAATTTTGGCTACAACGATAAATTCAACGGCACTTCATCATCAACTGCGATCGCATCCGGGGTTGCTTCGTTAGTGTGGAGCGCAAACACAAATCTCAGTGCATCGCAAATTCGAGCGATTTTGTCGGAAACTGCATACGATTTGGGAACACCAGGTTATGACAAATTCTACGGCAATGGCTTTGTTAATGCCGATGCTGCTGTACGTCGTGCCTTAGCGATCGCACGTAATTATGCCTGATTATTCTTTATTCGACTTTTAGCCGTTTGAGGTGCATCTAATCTCAATTTGAAGAATGGTTGCGACAGATAGAGTCTTAAAAATCATTTTTTATTGTCCCTCTCCGCGTCGGAGAGGGTCATATTTTATTCGTCATAGCTTACATGCCTACTCGAAAATAAGCGTATTAGATTAATAATATTTTGTCGTCTACTTGCGTGTAAATAACTAGCTAAAACAAGTATATTCAGACAAAATCAAAATCAAACAGAAAAAGAAACACGACATATAACGTGGACATATTAGCAATTGCTAATTTAAGTTACGTATATTCTACATGGCTGTTTGAGTATATAAAGCAGCAATATATAAGTTCAAACATAGAATTCAATGGCTGGGCTAACGTGTAACCTCCGAGACATAAGGTTGCAGGGATATGTCGTGCATATTTCGTTTAACTGACTGAGACAATCGGTGGGTTTCCTTCCGTAAAGTATCAGTTTCGGTGTCGTAGCTTGTGCGAACCGCAGAGTACTTGGAGAATGACGCAAGGATTGTTATGACAGTGAATAGTTTTAGACAAAGTATTGATATAAATTCCAACTTAAATATTTCCCAGAATCCGCAGGTAGTGACTGGTTCCATCGGTTGGGAAAATTTAAACGACTATTACAGCTTTAAATTGAGCGATCGCAGTAGTTTTGATATTGCGATCGCGGGTTTATCTGCAAATCTAAATGTGCAAATTTTAGATAGTAATGGTTCTATTGTTGCTGGTTCCTACAATCGTCGCAAATCTGATGAATCCATCAATGTTGTCTTAGAAGCGGGTGAATACTACATTGAAGTTTATCGGTTTGGTCGTGCAGTCAGTGATTATAACTTAAAGTTCAGTAGTAATCTGCTCACAGAAACAGTACCTTCAACTTCATTATCAACTTTGGCTAATGAGTGGTTTGACAAAGTTGTTGACAACGTTGGTATTCAAGATGTGGGAATTCGGCAAACAGTAAAATCATCTTTTACTGATGGAGTTATCGATCGCAATGAAATGATTGCCATTTTGCGTAACTCTGAAGATGCTGGAATCACTGACACAACTGAATTTTCCGATTTGAAAGCATTAATCAATAACTCAGTTGCACTATCTATCTCCGAACCAGTGCGAATTTTGGCAAACAAAATTATCAACGGAGATACAGCCAATCAGAAATACCAAGGTAATTCACTAGGTAACTTGAGTGGAGGTAGCAGCGATATCCACATGGAAAACCTGATAAATAAATGGTTTTTAGGACGCGATCGTCCATCTACTACCGACAAGGAAACATATCAGCAAGTGAGTGGTTCACTCTTTCAGAATGGGATTAGTTATCAAGATATTAAGCAAGGAAAGATTAATGATTGTTTTTTCCTGATTGGACTAGCGACAACAGCAATTAACTCAGTAAAAACAATTGAAAACATGTTTATAGACAACGGTGATAATACTTTCACCGTTAAATTTTGGCGAAATCACGTTGCTGACTACGTAACTGTAGATAAGTATTTACCAATGATGCATCAGGAAACTTTGTTTACGCAAATAAAGGTAGGAATTACAACGATTCCACCAATGAATTGTGGGTTGCACTGGCAGAAAAAGCTTACGCACAACTGAATGAATCTGGTGGAATTTACCAAGATAATACTAACAGCTACTCTGGTATTGGTAATGGTGGTTATATTGCTGATGCATTACAAAATATCACAGGTAGCAAAGTATTAATGAGTGTTCCTTTAGATTTAAATATAATTATTAAAGCAACTAATCTAGGTGAATCGATTGGTTTCGGTTCAAAGTTAAAGCCAATTGCCGATAATATTGTTTCTGCCCACGCTTATGCATTGGTAAACTATAATCCCTCAACTCAAAAATTTACCTTATTTAATCCCTGGGGTATCGATAGCTCATCGAAACCCGCGTTTTTAGAGCTTAGTTGGAGCGAAATCGAGTCTAATTTTAGCTATTGGGATACGACAAAACAATATACATAAATGACACATCCGCACATCCCCGACCACATCCCAGACTTCAAGAAGTCGGGGATGTGAAAAAAAAACATTTATTACTATCTTTTTGTAAAAGTAAATGCAAATTATATGTTTACTTTATAGTTACTATTTACTAACGAGACAAAATTTTTAAAAACTTTTAAAATTTTCCAAGTTTTATTTAACAAGGAAACATTTTATGCCGCCACAAAAAGCAATTTTTGAGGATAAATACCCATGCCCATTAACTATATGAGTAATAGTTCAGTTTCCAAGCAAGAACTAAATATTACTCCAACCTCTTCAATTACCAACTTTGACTCCAACAACAATGATATCTACAGTAATCGCAGCCTGAGAAATTACAACTCCAGCAGTTATAGCAGCGATCGCGAAATCAGCACTCAATCCTATAACTCAAGCACAGGTTACGGTTTAGTCAATGCATCCACAGCAGTAGCTAAAGCAGCAGGTAGAGACAACTTTGCAGATGTCCCCGATTTAGGTGGTTACAATTGGGGAAATGACATGGTGAAAGCACCTGAAGCTTGGGCAAAAGGATACACAGGAGAAGGGATTGTAGTCGCAGTACTCGATACTGGAGTCGATCGCAACCATGAAGACTTAAAAAACAACATCTGGAAGAATAGCAAAGAAATCGAAGGCAACGGTAAAGACGACGACGGAAACGGTTATGTAGATGACGTTTACGGCTGGAACTTCGACAGCAATAATAACAATACGATCGATGTAGCTGGACATGGTACTCATGTTTCTGGAACAATTGCTGCTGAAAAAAACGACAAAGGAGCAACCGGAGTTGCTTACAACTCCAAAATCATGGCTGTCAAAGTTCTTGATGACAGTGGTTCTGGTTCATATGACTCAATCGCCAAAGGAATCCACTATGCTGTCGATAACGGAGCAAAAGTGATTAATATGAGCTTGGGTGGTGGTAGTCGGAACCAAGTTATGGAAGAAGCTCTGCAATATGCCAGCAGCAAAGGCACAATTGTTGTCATGGCAGCAGGGAATAGCGGCAGTTCATCACCTATATACCCCGCACGCTACGCCAAAAATACAGGTATAGCAGTTGGTGCAGTTGATAAAAATGGCGAACAAGCTAGCTTCTCCAATCGTTCTGGGAATGACCAACTCACCTACGTCACTGCTCCAGGAGTGAGTATTTATTCCACCGTTCCCAATAACGGATATGAAAACTACAATGGTACATCAATGGCATCTCCCCACGTTGCTGGAGTTGTCGCTTTGATGCTCAGTGCCAATCCAAATCTGAGTGATTCCCAAGTCAGACAAATATTAGCGGATACATCGGGTAACTCCGGACAAGATAGCACCCCAACCCCAATCCCTAGCTTTAATTTCGGCGATATATTCGATGGTTTTAACCCCTTCTCAAGCGGTATCACATCATCAAGTCTGAATCAGCGCTCCTATGACTACACCACTGAATTTGGAACAGCCAATAATGACTTAAATGCGATCGCAAGCAATGGTGACAAAAGCTTACCGATTTCTAGTACCACTACCATAACTAGTTCTGAGATGTCCGAATACTGGAGCCAGAACCAAACCACATCAGACATTTCCAGCATGGCAAGCACCAATCCATCCGATCCAGAAAATATCCTCAAGCGCTACGGAGATATATTAATGGCTCCCTACCAGGATTTCATCCGCTTGATTCCCACAAAATAAGAAAAGATGCAGTAAGTTTTTAACTTGATATCAATTTCACACTGGCTGGGATAAATTATCCCAGCCAGTTTTGTTTTGTTGTTTTCGTAACATCCCACTTTTCTATATTTACTGGATTTGCAAGATTGAGGTTTTAAAGTATACAAAATATACTAAGTTGGTTACGGCTCAAACTTTAAATTTGCAGTGAAGCGATCGCATTTCTATGGTTTTGATTGAAAGTGCGATCGCATTTGTTAAGTTTGGGAGTTGATGCGTCGGCTTTGTATGTAGAGTGCGATCGCGTTTCTCTGGTTTTGATTGAAAGTGCGAAGCTTGCGTGACGTAAGTCGTTCGCATTTATTGAGTTTGGGGGTTTATGCGATTGGGTTTGGAGTGGAGTGCGATATGCCCTTGGCATTAAGCGGGAGCTTATCGCGTTTGTTGAGTTTGAGAGTTTATCCGATCGCATTTCTTTGGTTTTAATTGAAAGTGCGATCGCATTACAATTAGTTATGTATCTGTTTTGAAATAATGGTTATAATATCTAGAAAAACAAAGTGACACAAGTAAAATTGTGAGAATACAAGATACAGCAATAATTCCAGAAGAAAAAATCACCCGTTATCTTTTGGTTCCGAGAATTAAAGATGATAAATCCAAATTTTTAGCTCAAGCTGGATTTACACAAGATAATCCAGAAGAACTATTAAAAGCAATTAAACAGCTTGTGATGACAACAGAAGCAGTGAAAGATAGTAAGAATGAATATGGAATTTTTTATATAATAGAGGGTAATTTACAAGGTGTTAATGGACATGAATTAACGGTTGTGACGGTTTGGTTACAATCAAAAGATGGCGAGAGTTTTCGTTTTATTACCCTTAAACCGAAAAAATAATAATTATGAAATTTGAACTTTATCAATATGTTGCTTTGTGCCGTGACATTCCAGAATATAGCCTCAAACGTGGTGATGTTGCTATGCTGGTCGATTATGTCACACATCCAGATGGTGGAGAAGATGGATATATATTAGAGGTGTTTAATGCTGCGGGTGATTCAATCGCTATTTTTACCGTTCCTATGTCAGCAGTCGCAAAGTTAACTAGTGATGCAGTTTTGGCTGTACGTTCTTTGGCTGAATTGAAGTAGTGATAGGTAAACAGAGAGTTTATGCGTTCAGCTAGGCGATCGCGCTTCTGTTTGCGTTAGGCTATAATTCAGTATTCTTCAAGGAAAGCAGATGAACTGGAAGCTTGACGAAGCCCAAAAAAAACTCTCTCTTGTGATTGATGCGTTAGCGAAGCTTACCGAAGGTATCGCGTCAGAACCTCAATTAATCTTCAAACAAGATGAATTAGTTGCTGCGATCGTAGAACCTAAACTTTTTCAAGAATTTCTAGTTTGGTATCAGCAACAAAAAACCCCTTCTCTGGCAGATGCTTTTACCGAACTACGTCAACTCTGTGTAGAAGAGGATTATATTTTAGATACTCCTGCACGACAAGGGGAACGACACAACCCATTTGCCGAAGAATAGCATGAGTATTCTTTGTGATACTAATATTATCAGCGAACTAGCTCGTCCAATACCAAACCCAGGAGTTCTTACCTGGAGTGCAAGCGTCTCATCAATTTTTCTCAGCGCTATTACACTGGAAGAAATTTGCTATGCTTTGTCAGCAAAACCTAACTCCAGAATTCAAGCATGGTTCGAGAATTTTTTGCCCATTTACTGTCAGGTAATTCCTGTCAGTCTAGAAATTGCTAAACATGCGGGTGAGTTGAGAGGATATTTGAAAACTCAAGGTAAACCTCGCGCTCAGGCTGATATTTTAATTGCTGCAACAGCCAAAATCCACCAACTAACACTGATAACAAGAAACACAAAGGACTTCGAGGGATGTGATATTTCTATACTTAATCCCTTTACTTAAAGAGTTTACGGGAAGCTTGCGCGACGTAAGTCGTTCGCATGTCTCTGGTTTTGATTGAAAGTGCGATCGCGATTCCATTACACCGACAATCAGTTAAAATTAAATAAATTATTCTCTCACTTCGGAAAATATTAATTATGAAATGGGAAGAAGTTTGTGAAAATAAAGATTTACAAGATTTACCCTTCAAAATCGAATTAAATAAATGGGGTCAAATTGTCATGAGTCCTGTAAAAATTAAACATTCTTTTTACCAAGGGAGAATCCAACGGTTATTAGAATCTTTAATAAATACTGGAGAAGTGATGCCAGAATGTGCCATCAATACATCAGATGGAGTTAAAGTTGCCGATGTTGTTTGGTGTTCGCAGGAAAGATTTGCTCAAATTGAAGATGAAGTCTCAGCATCGATTGCACCAGAAATATGTATAGAAGTGAAATCCAGTGGTAATAGTCTGGAAGAAATGGAATTTAAACAAAAATTATATTTAGAAGCTAAAGCGATAGAAGTATGGTTATGTAATGAACAAGGTGAAATGCGATTTTATAACGAACAAGGTGAATTAGAACAATCTTTATTAGTTTCGGAATTTCCTCGACAAATTCAACGGTAATTCATGAATATTATTGAACTTGTGTATTTTTGACTATTGTTGAACTGCGATCGCATTTCCATTTTCATAGATAATTTAAGTGCGATCGCTTTTTATTTGACAATGTTTGATTTACAGCTATCTCACAGAGAAAGCTTCGCTAAACCGACGGGTAACTGGCTCCGTAATAAAGGTTAAAATCGACTTTTTCCGGGTGACAATTTCGCCATTCGCTGTCATCCCCGGTGTAAATTGTACTTCCTGACCCCGCACCATTAACGAGTGCTTGCTGAGTTTGATTTGGGTGGGAAATACTAAACCTAACTCCTTATCTGCGATCGCATTGGGGCTAACTTTGACAACTTCGCCTTCGATAGTACCAAATTCCTGAAATGGGAAGGTTGCCATTTTCACTTTTGTTCTCATTCCCTGACGAATAAATCCGATGTCGCGGTTCAATACTTTGACTTCGAGGAGCAATTCTTCTCCATCTGGTAATATTGACAACAGTTCCTCACCGGATTGTACTGGACCTTTGGTTGCCTTAATTTTGTAAACAGTTCCAGCTACAGGGGATTTGATGCTTTCATACTCAGTTTGCTTACGGGCTTGATTAAGTTTACCTGATACATCGGCTAATTCTTCACGTCGCTTGTTCATTTGGGTTAAAATTTCGCTTTGCCGTTCCGATGCTAGTCGTTGTGCTTGGTTTTTGGCTCCCTGGAATGCTGCTTGTGCCTGCTTAATTTCTTGGAGTTGGGCAGCCATGTCTTTTTGTAGCGATGTTACTTTATCTTGAGCTTCGGTAATTTTGTTTTGGTTGTTGGTGATTTCGTCGTCAGCACGGGTAATTTCGGCATTGGCACGGTTGAGTTGATCCTGTGCTTGGAGATAGTCGAGTCTGGGAACTGCACCGTTGCCAATGAGGGTACGCATACTTTTTTCCCGTTGTTGGGCTAAGGCAACGTTATTATTGACTTTTTGCCGCAGGTTTTGGGCATTGGCAAGGTTGGTTTGGGCATTTACTAAACTAGTTTGGGCGTTGGTATAGTTTTCTTGCAAGCGGGTAAAGCGAACTTTGGCTTGGTCGATGGCAGATGCGAGACGATTTGCTTCGGCTTCGGCTGCGGCTTGTTTTGCTTCAAAATCTCGCAATCGTGCGGCTAGGAGTTCGTCTTGGATGGCAGTTCCGGCTTTTTTAGTACCTGCGCGTTCGGCATCAAGACGGCTCAAATCTTGTTGGATAAGTTTAGCAGATTGTGCTAATCGGGTGACATCTAATTTTTGATATTCGGGGTCACGTTCGATTAATACTTGGTCTTTGGTAATGCGATCGCCTTCTTTGACACGTACTGCCATAATTGAACCATTACCGATGGATGTTACGGGACGTACTTGGGTTGAGGCAACTATTTCCCCTGGTGCGGTGGCAACTTCATCGACTTCGGAAAAATATGCCCATGCGATCGCGCCAAAAATTATAGCGCTAATTGTACCCGCAAGTAATCGCGTGTATAAAGGCGGTAATTCTTGTACTGCTTTCCCTAGTTCAAAAGATAATTGTTCTTCGGGACGAGCAAATATTTGTTTGGTTTGACGTGCTTGTGCAGCGTTTGCAGCTAAGGGAGAACGCATAAATAAAGTTAGGAGTTAGGAGTTGGGAGTTAGGAGTTGGAAGTTGGGAGTTGGAAGTTGGGAGTTGGAAGTTGGGAGTTGGGAGTTGGGAGTTGAGAACTCAGGGTTGTAATGATAGATAACTCATAATTCCTCACTTATAATTCCTCACTCCTCTGTCATATCGATAAGTGTCTTCTTAAGAAGCTTTCTAGGGATTCTAATCGAAAATTAAATATTGCTTCTAATTTAGCAATTTCTTCTTTTGTACAGAAAAATTCGTTTGCCAGCAATGTCCGAAATGTCCCCAAGGCTCTTTCTGCTTGGGGATTAATTAATCCTAATGCACTACGAAACCCATCCACTAAAAATAGCGGTGGATTAATGATAACTACTTCTCGATTAAAAATAAGACCGAAGATACGGGGTATATCTTCCCGTGTCAATATTTCTGCTCCTCCAACTGAGAATATTTGATTGCTGGCAGCAGGAATATTAACCGAATCAACAGCCATTTTTGCCAAATCATCGGTACTGACAATCGACGTGCGATTTGTGCGATCGCCAATTAGTAAATATAATCCTGTTTTGCGGAAACTTTCAGCCAGGGGTAGCAAATTTGACGCTAATCCAGATGGACGCAAAATCGTGTACTCTAAACCACTTGATTGTAAATATCGTTCGACTTCACGTTTAGCTTTAAATACGGGTGCATCTTCGTAGCCTCTATCTGCTCCAAGTACGGAAATAAAGACAAAATATTTTACCCCATTGTCCTTAGCGTGATCGATCAGTTCGATGTTTGCACGATAATCTAGCGCTAGTGCATCTCCCCCAGAACCGTGACTGCTGATAATATATTCGACTCCACGACAAGCTTTTTCGATGTCACGCTGTTCGCGCAAGTCACCGATAAACAGTTCTGCACCTCGGTGTTCTAATTCATCGTAGCGCGATGTGAGACGGACAAATGCTCGTACCCGTGCTTTTTGTGTACATAAAAGCCGCACGACTTTGCGACCGATTCCACCTGTTGCTCCTGTTACCAAAAACATATAATTTTAGATTTGGGAGTTGGGATTTTGGTTTTAGATTTTGGTTTTAGATTCTGGTTTTAGTTAATTGTAATCAGGGAATGAGAAATGCGGTTAACGCATTCCGAAAATCAGAGCGATAATTTAATGTATTCCTGATGTCGTAGTAATTTACGCTCTGCTAAAATTATTTATGAACCAAGTTATATTCCACCTCGCTTTCCCGATCGCCAATATTCCTCAAGCTAAAGCATATTATATCGACGGATTGGGTTGTATCCTGGGACGCGAAAACCCTCAGGCACTAATTCTCAACCTCTACGGACATCAATTAGTTGCCCATACAACCAAGGAACCACTAACACGTCAACGTGGTATTTATCCAAGGCATTTCGGTTTAATATTTACTTCCGAGGCAGACTGGCAAGCTCTATTAGAGAGGGCTTTAGCCCAGCAATTACCTTTTCGTGAAGAAGCAAAAAATCGTTTCGTGCAGACACCTTTAGAACACCGTACCTTCTTTTTAGAAGACCCATTTTACAATTTAATGGAATTTAAATACTACCGTCATGCCGAAGCTATTTTGGTAGTCCTGAGTATGAAAAAATAGGCGATACATAGGGAGTTATGACTCCTGAATTCTGACTCCTGAATCCTGAACCCTGAACCCTGAATCCTGAACCCTAAATCCTGACTCCTGAATCCTGACTCCTGAATCCTAAATCCTGAATCCTAAATCCTGACTCCTGACTCCTGAATCCTGATTAAACGGTTCTACTAAAGCTTCCGCAACTGTTTTCATTGTCCTAATATCCGTCAACATCCACGGGTGAATTAATGCTGGAACTATGACCTCACGTCCAAATCCCATTTGCGAACTTTTGGCGGGAACTATCATTAAATCATAGGGTGTCCAAATCGAAGTAAAGTTTAACTGCTTCAACATCCTCCCATCAGAATTTAAATCTTTGATAAACAAGTCATCTGGACGCATTTGCACGCAACCTGGACGCTGTGATGCATAAGCTACAACTGTTCCATGATGTGGAGAGGAAATTGTAATAAATCTCTGTACTTGTTTAATTCCTCCAAGACGCTGAATATAATAGCGACTAACTATTCCCCCCATACTAAAACCAACAATATCGATCGCTTCTCCTTCGGTAAAAGTGGTAGCAATGAATTTGGCAAGTTGTTCTGCTAATTTATCTAACCCCACATCACCGTTATTGGGAACCAAATCCAGCGCATATACTAACCACCCTTCATTTCTCAAGAAGGTTGCCATTTTGTTAAATACGGCAAACGTATCATTTATTCCATGTACTAATACAACCTTGTTCTTATGATTTAGTTGAGCCATTCCTATCTCCGTAATTTAACTATTATTAATTTGCTAGATATTTTACTTTGTTGATTGCGATCGCTTTGCACCGTCGCCTAGCGAAAAAATACGAATCATCACGGTCAGGGGTGAATGCCGATTTGAGGTTAGGTCGAAATTGGACAGGTTAGACTTAAGATTTCGATGCCATAATTGGAACTATGGAAAAATAAAGTAAAGTTTTGTAAAGGCATTTGCTAAAAAAAATTGCTTAAAGTTGGGTAAAATCTCATAATATCTATATAGAGTGTCACATATCTTTAGACGCTACTTATCTGGTATATTTTGGGTATTGACTTTTTTGGTCAAGTTGTATTGTGTTGTCAAAGTTAAAACATCAAAAATAGGTGGATAGTAACTAGCACAATCTGGAACCAGAGCCGATTAAAGCTCCCAGAATAAGTAAAAAATAGGTCATTTACTTAACTTTTATGATCTAATTTTTATGGGGATAAAGACAAAATTGATTACATTGAGTTTTGTCATTTGTAAAGTGCTAGTTGAACCAAAATAAACGGCACTGAAGTAACTATTCAAAAGGGTAAAATATTACCTGTTTTTCAGAATTTACAATCGATTCGTACCAGAAGAAGGGAGACAAAATAGTCATGTTTGGGTTTATCAAAAATTTAGCAAAAAAAAGCGACAAAAGTTTTTATTTAGAATTGAAGGATGATGAAGAGGCAAAACCAACTGAAACATCAAATGGTGCAAAACCCAAAGCAGTAGCAGCTTCATCCGCACCTGTTGCTGAAGCATCTGCACCTAAACCTGTACCCCCAGAAACTTCTAACGGGAAGCCAACTAAAAAAGAGATTGCTGCTGCTGCAAAAGCTGCTAAAATCCAAGCAGCCAAAGGAGAGAAAAAAGCGGAATCAGCAAAAGTATTAGACCCCGCAGAAATTGTAGCCGCAGCAGTTGCAAAAAAACCTGAAGTACCGACTGAAAAGAACTTTGCAACCAAGTACCTTTTGACTAATGGTAGCAACAGTCGTCGTCGTCCAGGTCCCAATATGAATGGGTTTTTGGAAATGGCTCGTACAGCTAAGACTCCAGGTCAGAAGTCGAATTAGGGATTACTGAAAAAGGGAAAGGAAAAATCGCAATATTAATTTTTTTCTACCCTATTCCCCAATTTTCGTAAATACTAATCCGCTATATAATTGAAATGCTGGGTCCCAATTACTTGCTTCTCTGCGAAACAGATGAGTGTGAGGTTTAATGTGACTCAGTATTTCATTTTTGTCTAAGATTGTTTCAGCAAAGGGTGTAAAAGCGCAGAGACGCTGAGGCGCAAAGGTGGGAAGGAGTTAATATATCTTTTATACTTCATATACTGCGGAAATTAGGGATAGTGCGACGGTTGGGGCTGTAATAGCGCGGAGGATACGTTTTCCTAGTGATACGGGTTGATATCCGGTTTTTATCGCTAACTCTAATTCTGCATCTGTCCAACCACCTTCTGAACCGATCGCAATAATTATTTGGTTGTTGGTGACTTTTTCTTGGTTTTGCAAGTAACTAAGTAAATGCGGGTTGTTACCACGTCCTTCACAGATATATTTTTGTTCGGCTGTAAGTGCTGATAATGCAGCTTTGAAGCTCATTGGTTCGAGAATTGTGGGGATAATTGCACGTTCAGATTGTTCTGTGGCTTCTATTGCAATTCGTCTCCAGCGTTCTAGCTTTTGTTGACTCGGATTTAAGAGAGTGCGATCGCTCAACACAGGTACAATATTTGCTACTCCTAATTCAGTACAAGCTCGGACGACATCATCAAATCCATTTCCCTTAGGTAGTGCCACTAATAAATTAATAGATACAGGTAATTCTGTTTTGACATCGAGAAGTTCTAAAACAGTTCCAAATTCACCTTGTAACTTTGTTAACCACCATTTTCCCGTGCCATCAATCGCGATGAATCGATCTCCGTTGTGCGATCGCAGTACCCGTACTAAATAATGTAACTGTTCGCGTGTTAGGGAAATTTGCTTATCTTGAAGTTGGGAAGGAGAAATGACGATACGTTGCAGTTGCGACATTATAATTATTTATTTGAGAAGATATTCCAATTAGAGTATTCCAACAAATAAATGATCCAAAATTTGTCATTGCGAGGAGGAACGACGAAGCAATCGCGTAATCTCCGAGTTCTTGCGATTGCTTCATTCCGCTTCGCTTCATTCGCAATGACAATTGGGCATTTTATTACTTGGAGTACTCTTATTCTACTTTCTTCCTCTCTCCCTTATTCCTCAGCGTAACTCTGCGCTGACTTTGCGTTCCTCTGCGTTTAAAAATATTAAAAAATCTCAACATGACAATAATTCGACTTGCAACATCAGACGATGCATCACAAATCCAAGCAATTTACGCACCATTTTGTGAACATTCACCAGCAACCTTTGAAACCCAAGCACCAACAGTTTTGGAAATGAGCCAAAGAATTAACAAACTCATGCAAAAATTTCCTTGGTTGGTATATGAATATAATCGCGAAGTTCTCGGATATGTCTACGCAGCAACGCATCACGATCGCACTGCTTATCAATGGTCAGTAAATGTGAGCGTGTATGTTCACCAAAAAGCCTATCGTCAGGGAATTGGACGTAATTTATATAAATGTTTGTTTGAATTATTAAAAATTCAGGGTTTTTATAATGCTTATGCGGGAATTACCCAACCGAATCAACCAAGTATGAATTTACATCGATCGCTTGGTTTTCAAGATGTAGGAATTTATAAAAATGTGGGTTACAAATGTGGAAATTGGCACGATGTAATTTGGTTGGAGTTGCCATTGCAGGAAGTTAGAGAAAATCCCCAGTTTCCAATTGGTATTCGAGAGTTGAATGTGAACGAAGAATTAGCGGTTATTGTCGCATGGATAAACTAATAAAATATCGCCAACTTGACTTGGAAATAATGACTGTGTAACTCATGATACAGAATTTGAGCGATTCGCAATATAATCATCCACAGTTATCGATTCTCCACGTGCATACTCATCGCGAACGGCTTGAATTTCTGCTTGTGTTTCTGTATCGTCTTCGTACAGTGCTTCTTCGGCTTCAAATATTTGTTGTTCGATAATTTCCTGAAGTTGGCGTTTTTCTTCTAAATTTAAAGAGGAAATTGCTTCTGCGAAGGCTTCTAGGGAAAGTTGTATTTTAACAATGGCTGACATTTTTTTCTTAGGGATTTTTGACGGGGTTGTGGCAATATCCAAATTTTAGCAATTCTGGTCGTTTTAATTTATTGCTGGTTGATTAAAGCCTGAAATCGTCCATCATCGCGAATCGCATCAAAATCGGTATCGGTTTTTGCCATTTCTCGACATTCTGGGTTTAAATTAATCGCTGTTTGCAGATTTTCTATTGCTGTATCGATATTACCTAAAACACCGTAAGTACAAGCGCGATTGTACCAAGCTGCGTCGTCATCAGGTTTAAATTTGAGTACTTCTTCGTAGGATGCGATCGCTTCAGAGAACTGTCCCAAATTAGCCAGCGCAATCCCCTTACCACACAAAGCTTCGTGGTAATCGGGTTTAATTTTGAGTGCTTCTTCGCAGGATGCGATCGCTTCTTCATATCGTCCC
>JAAUPE010000153.1 GCA_012034595.1 Calothrix sp. CSU_2_0
CACGCATTTGTCAAAATTGTGAAATTCCTTCTTTGTCTAAGATTATCAATGAAAAAGCGATGATTCTCCAACTGGGGTTGTCTTGGAACAGTGCGTCCTTACTTTCCCCGATTTATTGAGGAGATACTAATAATCATCTCCGGAAAAGATGTAAAGACGTAGCATTGCTACGTCTCTACAAGGATTCTAGGCAACGCATGATTAATTTTCGGAGATGTCTACTAATCAAGTTTCGAGGCGATCGCAGTACATCCATTAAATAATGCTTATCAACCATTAAAACAATTCCCCATCCCCAATCCCCAATCCCCATTAACTATAGATTAGCGAAATCCACACCTCCAGTTGAGCCATTGAAGCGCTAGTATGTATTACAGTTAACGGCATTATTTCAGGCAACAGTTGCTATGGACAATTCCCCCATCAAGGCTGTGCAAGCCCCTTACTACGGTGATAACAACTACCGCACACCGCCACCAGATTTACAATCCTTGTTATTAAAGGAGCGAATTGTCTATCTTGGACTGCCATTATATTCTGGAGCATTTCAAGCACTAGGATATCATTCCGTCGCCGATTTAATCGTCGCCCAATTGTTGTATTTACAATCCGACGATCCAGAAAAACCAATTAAAATTTACATTAATTCAACTGGCACTTCTGGCGATGATGGCAACCCAGTTGGATATGAAACAGAAGCTTTTGCTGTCTACGATACAATGCAGTACATCAAGCCCCCCATTCATACGATTTGTATGGGTATGGCTGTAGGTATGGCAGCGATGATTCTTGCTGCTGGGACAAAGGGGTGTCGCGCTAGCTTACCCAATGCCTCCATTGTATTGCAACAGCCCAAGAGCTACGCTCAAGGGCAAGCCACCGACATCCAAATTCGAGCGAAGGAAGTTTTGGCAAATAAAGCAACAATGGTTGAGATTCTCTCCCGTAGCACCGGGCAAGAGATAAAAAAAATTGAAAAGGATATGGATCGGCTTTTTTACATGACACCCTACCAAGCGGTGGAGTACGGTTTAATTGACCGAGTATTTGAGAAAAACGAGGTTGCTAATCCTCCCATTCCTGCCAGCGTTCTTTAAAAAAGTTAGGAGTTGGGAGTTAATAATTAGGAGTTAAGCGAGAACTTTTAATTTATCACTTCTAATTTCCTAACTCATAATTCATAACTATTCAAAAATTGGAGTTAGACAAAATGCCTATAGGTGTTCCTCAGGTTCCCTACCGTATGCCGGGTGGACAGTATACGCAGTGGATTGATATCTACAACCGTCTTTTCCTCGAACGCATCGTGTTCTTGAGTGGAGAGGTGGGTGATGCGATGGCGAATCAACTTATAGCCCAAATGCTGTATATGGATTCGGAAGACCCTGGTAAGGATATTCTTGTATACATAAATTCTCCAGGTGGTTCGGTTTCTGCTGGTTTGGCGATTTTCGATACCATGCAACACATCAAATCGGATGTGGTGACAATTTGTGTGGGTTTGGCTGCTTCGATGGGTTCTTTCCTCTTGGCTGCTGGCACAAAGGGCAAGCGTTTGGCTTTGCCTCATTCACGGATTATGATTCACCAACCTTCCGGTGGTACGCGAGGACAGGCAACTGACATTGCGATCGAGGCAAAGGAAATTATCCGGATGCGTCACCAACTCAATAGCATTTATGCTGCTAATACTGGTCAACCGTTAGCAAAAATTGAGAAAGATATGGATCGGGATTTTTTCATGTCTCCTCAAGAAGCTAAGGAATACGGTTTGATTGATAAGGTGATTGAAGAACGTCTTTAGAAATCAAATATGATTAAGGGTGGGGAAACCCCACCCCTACGTAATATCCTCGATTTATTGAAAGAATTCGGGGATATTGTTTTTTGTTTTTTTATATAGCGGTTCTCATTTGATTGATCCCCGTAGGGGCAAACGGTTGTTTGCCCTAATTGATTTGCCTTGATTGATTTACCCTAATTGATTTGCCCTGATTGATTTGCCTTGACTTATATTATAATTTAGCGAATATTTGGGTTAAAGTTTCACCTTGTTTATTCAGTAAACCATCAATTATTCCTAAAAATTCATGTTCTAAATAAGGTTTAGTCATATAAGCATTTGCACCCAAACCTTCTGCTAATTTACGATGTTTATCCGCGCTGCGTGATGTCAAGATAATTACAGGCTTTTTAGATAAGCTGGGATTTTGACGAATATTTGAGAGCAATTCAAAGCCATTCATCCGGGGCATTTCCAAATCCGAAACAATCATTTGAATTTCGGGATGACGCTGCAATTGTTCGATCGCTTCGATACCATGTTGAGCTTGTACAACTTGATAGCCTGCTTTTTGCAAGGTAAATGATATTGTTTGCCTTAAACTAATTGCGTCATCGACAACTAAAATAGTTTTTGCTGGTTTGTAAGCACTATCAATTGCTGGTTTCAGCAGGGTTCTTGTATCTTGTTGATTATTTTCAAAGTCGGCAGATGACAGCAGAGGTGTTGATGTGCTGGCAAACGACATTGGTAATGCTTTTTTCTTTGTAGCATAAGATGCTGGCAAAACACTTACATCAAGTGATGCTTGTTGCAATTCGGTAGTTTCGATTAATAACGAACCATCAATTACCAAAATCAAGTTGCCATTTGCCAAACTTGTACAACCATACACATATTTTGGAGGCGCGATCGCACTTCCTAAAGGACGAATTACCAGCTCTTGTTCACCCAAAATTTGCTCAACTTCAAGGGCAATTATTTCCTGATTCCGTCGCAGTACCAATACAGGATTCGCCATTTCCTGATTGTCGTATATGACTGTATTGTTATTTAATCCAGTACCACTCACAAACGAACCGTTATAATACATCAACTCCGAGAGGTTACGTAAACCAATCATCCGTTCGTCTTTGTCTGTATTCCAATGTAGGACTTTTCTACCTTCAAATCCCTTGATTTGTTCGTTCGAGGGTAGGATAATTTTTTCGATACTATCTAATAGCAGTGCGTAAATTGCGCCCCCTGCTTGAACTATCATTAACTTGTCGGTAGTCATAGAAAAAGGTAGTTTGAGTACAAATGTTGTTCCTTCGTTCGGTGTCGAGCGAATTGCGATCGAACCGTTAAGTGCTTGGAGTTGGGTTTTGACGATATCTAAACCAATACCTCGTCCGGAAATTTCGCTGACTTTTCCAGCAGTGGAAAATCCTGGTGAAAATAGTAGTTCTAATAGTTCGTCTTGGTTCGGATGGTAACCGCTAGGTATTAATCCTTGTTCGAGTCCTTTTTGATGAATTTTCTCGAAGTTTAATCCTTGTCCATCGTCACCAACTTCGATAATTGTTTGGCTTCCTTGGTGGTAAGCACGAATTTCGATCGTACCTGTTTCGGTTTTGCCGCGCTCTTTTCGTATCTCTGGGGCTTCGATTCCGTGGTCAAATGCGTTACGTACTATATGTAACAATGGGTCGTAGAGCTTTTCTGAGATAGCTTTATCCACCAAAACTTGTGTTCCAGCTAACTTCATGACAACGTTTTTACCGTACACGTTTGCCATATTTGTCACCATTTGCGGGAAACGATTTAAAATATTACCCAAGGGTGACATCCGTGCTTCTACGAGGTTGTCAATGATGTTAAGTGTTAGATTTTGCTTTGTGTCATGAATATGTGCCGATTGTCGCAAAATTAAATCGAGGGATTCTGATGTTTCTTGAAGTTGTAGGGTTTCTTCAAAAGCTGAGTGGAGTGTTAAATAAAATTCGCTATATTCATCCATTTCCAGCGAATCAAAATCCACTGAAGCAACGTTTTTCTTTGTATGAAAAGAAAAATTTTGCATCTGAAGTGGTAAGTCTCGCAAGTGGTCTAAGGTCGCTTGGTGTCTGGTAATATGTCGGGATAGTTGCTCGACAAGTTCTTGAATTTGCTCGTCTTGTAAAGTTCGACGTTTTTGATAAATTAATAATTCCCCAGCTAGGTAGTTCAGACGTTGTAAACCTTCGACATCGACTCTGACAAAGGAACGCTGACGGGGATTACTGGTATTAGTATTGGGATTAGTATTTGCGACTGTTGGAGTTTTGGTTTCGCTGGGTTTATGTGTTTGAGAAGTGTGTATTGTAGTCGCTTCGATGGTCTTTTCAGCAATTTCTTGTGCGACTTTTTTAATAACTGTCTGCTCGATAATAGTCACAGATTCGTTATTTTCGAGTGGATTATTGGGAACTACATTCGCGATGGTTGAAGTTAAATTTTCGACCATTGCATCATTATTTGTAGCTTCTTGAATGTAGTTTATGCTTCCTGTTTCGGCTAATGTGGAAGTAATATCTTCTCCCCATATTGCCTCAATTCCATTTTCGCTTATTCCTATTTCTACAGGTTCGTGTACAGGAATTGATTTAACTTCCAGTAGTTTTACCAGCTTTGGACTCTCAATCCAATTGTTTTCAATCGGAGTAATGGGAGGATAACTTTTATATTCTTTTGCTAATTTTTTAATTTGGTCTTGTAATGAATCAATGACTGGAGAATCGCCAACTGTATTAGCATATTTAAATTTTGCAATTACCAATAAAACATTGACAATTACCCCTTGACGGTAAAGAGATAAACTTGGGCTATCATTGTCATCGTGTAAAAATAACCATAATTCACCCAGCCAATTATCGATATAATCAACAGTACTTTCAACATTGGTTTTCGGAACTAATAATGATAAGCTTAGTTCTTTTTCGGGGATTTCCAATTCATGATTAAACCAACCTAAAATGTAGCGAATGATTTTTAGATAATACTTTGCTGTTTGAGACTTTAATGGCTCGCGGAGGATAGGATTTGGTTTTATTAAAAAGTGGTATAGTTCCTCAACTTCACTTCTGAGTGAAAGCGAATTAATTGAAGAATTCGGTATATCTTGGACAATATCTTCGATAAATCCGATCGTGCTATCCTCCACAGGAATCGCGACGCGATGTTCCAAGGGAACCGCTTTACCGCGATCGCGGATATCTTCAGATAAAATATCATCTTCAAGATTCATTCCCAAAGATGATGTCGGTTTAGTCAATCGTAGTAACCCTTCGTGGGGTTCTCCCCCCCGAATGCGATCGCCACCTAATACAGCTCGACGAGAACCTTCTAAACTAACTAAACTAGCCTGAGCAATCGTTAATGCTTGTTGTGGATTCGCATCTAAAGCCGCAATAATCGTATGGGCAATTTCCTCAAACCCTGGTAAATTCAGCGATTCAGCTAAACCAACAAAAATTTCAGCCTGCGATCGCATAAAGCTGGCAATTTCATCATTATCGGGAGGTGATTCCAACATATACGCGACATTATCGATACGCTGGGAAACTCCTGTCTCAAAAATTGACAGTACAATATCAAATCCCAACTCTTCCGAAGTCGGAATATGCACTTCTGCACCAAAGGCATCACCGAGTTTATCCTGCAACTGGGCAAATACTGAAGCTGCTCGTTGCAGTAAGTCATCATCATCAATTGATGTTTTTGTAATTTCGGCAGTTACAGGTAGTTGTAAACATTCAGCAGCCTGAAATAATAATGTTTGTAAATGAGCATCTATTTCAACTTCCGGATTATATAGTGCCTTAAAAATATCTTCTAAAGAATGAGCAATTTTATTAATAATATCTAGTCCAACATTAGCAGCACCACCTTTAATAGTGTGAGTTGCTCGCATCAAATTATGAACTTTACCAATACTAAAATTATCTGACAAACCATAAAGTTCTTCTTCAATAGTTTGTAATAATTCTGGGGCTTCAGTGAGGAAATACATGTAGCCCTGTTCTCTAATAGATTCGTCTGTAATCATTTTTAATAGTTAGGAATTGTGAGTTGGGAATTATAATTAGTAGGTTGGGTGTCAGCGAGTGCGTAACCCAACATAAGTCTAAATAATCAAGAAGTTATATTTTATTTAATTCCAATTCATTAACGACAAAAATTAAATGTTGGGTTACGACGCAAATTATATTTATCATCATTAGTAAATATTTTTAGTGCGTCTAACCCAACCTTGTATCTTAGAAATAGTAGTAGATCGTCCCAACCCGACAGACAACTAATTGCGATCGCGACAGTTATTGTGGGAGTATCGCACCACCAATAGAAACCTGGAGAACATGAGGTTATTTAGGGTTTTTGCGTTGGTTCAAGATTCCCGACTTCTGTGGTTCGTCTTAAATCTGACGACAAGCATGGTTAGAAGTCGGGAATCTGGCAGTTAAATCTACTAACTCCTAACTTTTTCTAGTTCACTTTAAACTTACTCGCACTTGCTAAAAGCTCTTGCGCTGTCTCCGACAACTCCCGGAAAACGATCGCAATATTGCTGGCTTCTGTGGAAGTTTTGGTGGCAATTTTTGCTACGTCTTTCATCGAGGCAGTTACGGATACTGATTGCAACATTTGCCCTTGGGTTGCGTCGGTAATTTGTTGCAGTAACTTACTAATTTCGGCGGTTGCTGTCACGATCGCATTCAAGCTTTGACGGGTTTCATTTACCAGGGCTGTACCTTCTACTACCTGTTGAATACCAGTTTCCATTGCCACTGATACCTCCCCGGTTTCTTCTTGAATCTCTTGGACGAGTTTTTCAATTTCGATGGTTGCTGCCGCAGATTGACGCGACAAGGAACGAACTTCGTCGGCAACTACCGCAAACCCTTTACCGTATTCCCCTGCGCGTGTTGCCTCAATCGCCGCATTCAACGCGAGTACGTTTGTTTGTGTAGCAAAGTTACTAATCAAGCTCACAACCTTGGAGATTTTCTGCGAAGATTCGCTCAATCGCTTGATTTTTTTACTAGTTTGTGCAACAGTCTCACGAATTCCTTGAATCGCTTCCACAGTTCGGTTCATTGCTCCATCACCCAATTCAACCGTGTGGTTTGCCTCTTCGACCACAGCTTGTACCTGTTCAGCGTTACCTACAACTGCTTGGGTTGAATCCACCATTTCCTGAACTTCTTCCAAAGCTTCATCCATTTCTTTGGATTGCTGTTGTGCCAAGGTGGTTAATCCAGACAAGGAAGCGTTACTTTGGTTAGATTTTTCGGCTACTTGTTGCGCTGCTGCTTGTACCTGGATAACTATTTGCCGCAATGCTTGGAGGGTATTATTGTAAGCATCGGCGATCGTCCCCAGTTCATCTTCCGAAAGTGGTGCCCGTACAGTTAAGTCACCATCGAGGGCAGGACGTACAGCCGAAAGCAGTTTCATTGCTCCCTTTTGTAAATACTCTTTGGCTTCTTTTTCCCTGGCTCCTGCTTCTACAACTTGGAGAGATTGTGCTTGGAGTTGTTGCAAGTATTCAGCTTGTTGGAGTGCAACTCCTAATTGGTCACTAATTTTGGTGAGCAGGGTGATATCTGTTTCTTGCCATTGTCGAGTACTGGAGTTTTGGTAAACTGCCAGCAATCCCCAGAGTTTTTGTCCTTGGAAAATTGGCACAATGATGTAAGCACGAGCTTGGTACTGCTCTAGAAGTTCTAGGTGGCAGGAATCAAAACCAGTTGTGTAAATATCGGGAACAGCCGAGTATTCGCGTTTCGCATAACGACCACCTTGGGTTTCCCGAAGGTTTGTATCTGCGGTAACGATATTTAGCAAACGTATCCAACCATTTCCCACCGACTCAGCGACAAATTCACCGCTCCAATCGGGATTAAAGCGATAGATGATAGAACGGTCAACCTTGAGGAGCGATCGCAATTCTTTGGTTGCGGAGGTGAAAACATCCTGCATTTCCAATGATTCGCGAATTTTTTCGACAACGTTAGCAACAGCACGGTCTAATTCTGCGGTTTTTGCGATTTCTTGAGATTGTTGTTGCAATTTCTCTACGGTTTCTGCTTGTTGCATGGCAACTCCCAAAAGTACCGCAATTTGTTGCATGGAAGTGACTTCAAATTCTTCCCATTCACGAACGGTACTATTTTGATAAGTTGCTAATAATCCCCAAAGTTTATTTTCTTTGAAAATGGGAACTGTCAAATATGCTTTTGCCTCAAATTGCCGCAACAGTTCCATATAGCAAAGTGGGAATCCAGCTTTTTCGACATCATTAACAACAAAAATGGTTTTCTGTTTGTAACGACCACCTTGAGTTTCTTGCAGGTGCTTATCTTTATTTTTGTGGAATGATGCCAGGTTTTTAAAAGTATCGCAATGACCGTTTTGTTGCAATAATGCTGGGTCAATATTTCTTTCTCTAAAAGGAACCCAGTTTTTACCTACCGATTCCGCAATAAAGTCTCCACTCCAGTCAGCATTGAAGCGATAAACAACACTACGATCGGCTTGCAATAGTTGCCGCACTTCGATAACAGTGGTTTGGAGGATTTTATCAAATTGTGAGGAGTCTGTAACCGCTTCTGTGAGTGTTTCCCCAATTTTACGAGTTAGATCGATTAAGCTTTGCTGACGTTCGGCAGTACGAGTCAGTTTTTGTGATTGCTGTTGTACCTGTTGAACATACTCAGCTTGGGAAATCGCGACACCAAACTGGAGAGCAATTTGATTTAACCAAGTTAGTTCCGACTCTTCCCAGTGACGAGAACCAGAATTTTGATATGTTGCTAACAATCCCCATAGTTCTTGACCTTTGAAGATGGGAACAGTCATATAAGCTTTCGCTTCAAATTGTTCTAAAAGCTCCAAGTAGCACTGGGAATGACCCATTTGGTAGATATCATTCACAGCAAAGCTTTCACCCTTCGCATAACGTCCACCTTGAGTTTCCTGCAAGTGGGTATCTTCCCAAACAGTTTTGATATCCTTGCCAACTAAAGGAGTCCAACCAGGAGCAACAGATTCACCGATATACTCACCACTCCAGTCAGAATTAAACCGATAAACCGAAACGCGATCGCATCCAATTAATTGCCGAACTTCCTTAGTAGTATTTTTAAAAATCGCATCCAAATCTAACGATTGACGAATACGGTTAATAACTTTTGCTACAGCTTTTTGTTCCTGTGCTTGCTGTTGCAAATGTGATTGAAACTCAAACGACTGGAATTTATAATTTAATTCCACTGCAATCTGAGACAGTAAATTAATTTCAATTTCTTGCCATTGACGCATTGCCGAGCAACTTTGCACAACAACCAAACCCCAAATTTCATCTTTGAATAAAATCGGTATACTCAAACTGGATTTGATTTGATATTTTTCGAGTAATTGTGCTTGGTAAGGACTAATTTCTGCCTGATTACTCACTTGGAGAATCACAGCTTCCATATATTGCTGACTTGTCTCCATCCCAAAAACAATCGCAGGTAAAACCTCATCCTTTGCCGGAGTCCAACTATTAGCTCTAGACTCAGCAACAACCACACCAGAGCCTGCTGAATTAAAACGATAAACTAAAGTGCGATCGCATTCCAATTTTTCCCGGATTTGTTGAGTAGCAATTGAAGTTAAAGAATAGGTATCTTTAGCTTGTTGCATTGCGATCGTAATACCAGAAAACATCTGCCGACATAATTTTAATTGCTGTTCGGTAGTACTTAAATCAAAAATATCTTTGTTAGAAGCGACAGCCATTTCCGAGTTTTCTGCCTCAGCAACATGATGTCCATTACCTTGATTTTCTTGATACACATTCGTCATAATTTTGCACCTATTATGATTAGTTAGTAGTTAAGAGTTAGTAGTTAAGAGTTAGTAGTTAGTAGTTAGGAGTTAGGAGTTAGGAGTTAGGAGTTAGTAGTTAGTAGTTAAGAGTTAGGAGTTAAGAGTTAGGAGTTAGGAGTTAGGAGTTACTCTATTATCCAATGCCCAATGCCCAATCCCCAATGCCCAATGCCCAATCCCCAATTCCCAATCCCCTAATTATGAATATTCCATGTTGGAGATTGAAGAATAGCTAGAGCATCCAAGCTAATAATCATTTCCTCATTTGTGCCAATAAAATATCCCTGCAACAAAGAATAAGTATCCGGGGAAAATAACTCCATATTCGCAGGTTTTATTTGGCTCGCATCAAAATTTTCAATATCCATAAGTTGACGCACCAATAAGCCCAAAGACTTACCTTCATGCTGGACAACAATTGCAATGATTTTGGAAATAAGACTATTATTTTTCGTTATTGAAGAATAACCCAACATTTCCTCCAAATCTATCAACCACAACATTTCACCACGCCAATTATATATACCAGTTACATAATTAGGCATTTGCGGAACTCCACAGATTTCAGACAAAGATACCTGCAATACCTCTGTAATATTTGCTAGTGAAAGTACGGCTGCATCTTTAGTGCCTAATTGGAAAGTTAAAAACTTTTGCTCGGTATCTAACACCATTTACCCTTTACAATCTATAAGTTAATATTTTTTAGATTTTCAACTCAATCTTAATATTTGAAATCTATGAATAGACCCATAAAGGAGAGATTCACCATTATTACTAAATAAAAAATTATGCTCTAGAGTCAAGAATTCAAAAATTATCTGAAGTCAAGTATTAGTCATAAATTTTCAGCCATTAGCAGTAAGCTAATAGCCGATAAATAAAGTGAAAAAAAACAAATATTTTGTTATCTATTTGTAATTTAGTTCCTAAATAATCCTAAATAATCCTAAATAATTACTTAATTAACAGTTTAATAGCTCCTTCGAGTTCCTGCTTATCAATTGGTTTAGAAATGTAAGCATCAGCACCTAACATTGTTCCCCACATCTTATCAACATCGCTATTTTTAGTCGAACAGAAAACTATAGGTATCCCACTCGTAGTCGGATTATTCTTAAGTTCTCGACAAATCTCGTAACCACTCTTACCAGGTAAAATTACATCAAGAAAAATTAAATCTGGTCTATTACTATTCAGCTTCTCTTGAGCTTCTTCACTACTCTTAGCACTCATCACAGAAAAGCCTGCTTGTTGCAAGTAACGGCAAATAATCTCCATATCGGTTAAGCCGTCTTCGACAACTAAAACAGTACTCATGGCAATCACCTGTTATTTTTAAAAAGGATAGAAAAACTTAGTCTTGATAATTCAAACTAGATAATTCAAACTTGGTCGAACCAAGCTTTTGCCTTTATCTAATTTTGATGCATAGTCTCTTGATTAGGTTCAGTGAAACTACGTATGATAAATGGATAAATTAATAGAAGCTTTCCAACCCCTAATGTTATTCATATTTTTAAGGATTGCATAACTTTTAGTATCATCAGATTTAGTGATTTTTCAAATTGTTATAATTTGGGGCAAACTAATTAAAACAAACTAATCAAGACAGGACTGAATATATAAAGTCCCGTACTTGTATTTAAGTAGCTGGTTGTTGCCCCATAGAAGTAGCTTGTAGATTGGTAGCACCTTTTGCAGAAGCCGTTGCTTGCACATATTTACGCACTACAGCCATAACTTTATCTGCTGCCACTGGCTTACTAATAAAATCAGTAGAACCGACAACCTTGGCACGAACTCGATCCAAAAGACCATCACTACCCGTCAAAATAATGATAGGAGTTTGGGCAAATATCGATACCCTTCTTAACTGAGCGCAAATTTCGTAACCACTAGCAACAGGCATTACCAAATCTAAAAAAACAAGGTCTGGTTTATGCTCAATTAAAATTGGTAAAGCTTGCAAAGGGTCTTGAATTTTGACAAATCTAAATCCATTGGGGACTAAAATTTGTTCGAGCATTAAACATACTTGCGGGCTATCATCAACACAAGCGATTAGAGGAGCATTAGAATTTGGAGCCTTATTTACCGTAGAAGTGGTTTTTGATTCCGCTATTTTTAAAGGTAAATCGGGGACTTCCACAAGTTCGACTATACCTTTGAGAATGTATGGAAATAATGAACGGGTAACAGGTAATACAGTCTGCTTCATCTTGAAAGACAAATCTCGCAGAGTATACTTACCATTCATTAAAACTAAAAAATTCTTATAGACACCAGGACTTACTAACTGCTGAAGTTGTTCTGGTCTGCGAAGAACTGGAGCATGATCCGGGTAAAAATTAGCCAAACCAGCCTCCGACCAAGTTTTCCAAGAGTCCTGCATAAACTTCAAAGACATATCTGCACTTGTGAAGCTCATCGGTGTTTCCAAGATAGTATCCTGGTTGCGATCGCAACTCATCTCGACAAAGTTAGCCTGCTGTGCAAGGTCAAATAATAATTCAGTAATTGTACTTTCAACAATTGAGTTGATTTGCTCGCGCTTGATTCTTTGCTTTTCATGCAAAACTTCCAAAAGACGATAATCCCAAGAATCGACTTTGGCATCTTCTGCGCGTAATTGAATTTTATCAACATCAATTTCTGGGCAGTATTGCAACATATGCCTCCGCCACCGTCGAAAAGGGTGGGTTCCTCCTGTTGCCCACACCATCCTCCCCAAGCGATAGTAGAAAGTCCATCGCTGCCCTTTGGCGGTCTTGATGTCTAATTTGCCGCTGTACTGCAATAAAGTACAAGTTTTAAATTCATCAAGTAAATTACTTGATACCATCATTTCCGGATGGATCATTCTTTTGTTCCCTTTTTATTTAAACTGTAAGTTCTTAAAAAATTCAAACTACCCATCTAGCCGTTAATGATTAACTTTACTTGGTCAAATCTTTTTGGTAAACCAATTTGGATAGTAGTTACTTGATTTTGTATGAACTAATACGTAGGCTTCTGGGAATGATAAATTGGATACTTTTTTAAGATGTAGATACAATTCCATAGATAAAATTTATTTTTAAATAAATCCTCGCCTAGAAGAACCAGCATCTTTATTAATGGCTTTACTATCTATCTTTGATAGTTACCGCCTAGAATCCAAGACGCACCTATTAGTTATATATAATGGTAAGGTTTAGAATGTTGAAGCAAATCCGTATAAATCCTGATTTTGATTTTAAAGATATCTTGTAGTGACGATAAATTTTCTTAATTTATAACTGGGAAGTTACAAGGCATGGCATTTTAATATTATTTAGCAAATGTTCTATTGCCTCACCGAGATTGCTATTCTCCTGAAACTCTCTCTATCTTTGAATCTAGTTTTGTTTGAAAAACATATTTTTACTAGACTAAATCATGTTATTAATCTTATTGAGTTTCCTAAATCAAAAAAATAAATAGTATGGCAATAAATACTAATTAATAGCTTTGAGATGAAAAAGCGCGACAAGCTCTGCTTAATACCTCCGAAAGGGAGCAATATACCTTCTGAGCAAACATCAGAAAAATTTGCGTAACTTCAAGCCAAAATTATCATAAAATATGTTAATTAATTCAGTAATTACTTAGACACAGACTCCTCAATTTAGCCTCTGCCTCTATTTTCGGCACTCTCAGCGTCTCGGCGGTTTAATTATTTTCTTTTATTCATATACATAAAATTTGCAATACTAATTATGCCCATAAAACTAAGTAATGCCAACAGCATTATTACGTAAGATATAACAGGACTATTTTATTCCCAAAACTTGCTTTAGCCGACATTCGCAATTACCAACTCAACATCTGTGGTTAAAGAACTTCCTTTACTTAGATTTGTATCTATTCTTAGACTTTGCAATTAGCAAAGTCTATTTTTTATAATTAAGCTTTCAGACATTTAAACTGTCGCAAATTCAGTATACTTTCTCACATCTGGAGGTTGAAAAGCCAACACAATATCACTCTTTTGAACACCTAACTGTATTAACTCATTAGCAATTCCTTCCTCTGTCCAATCCTCTTCAATATAAATTTTTTCATTTTTAATGCGAATATGGACATGGGTATATTTATTCCTTTTACTTCCTTGCCAATCAACAGTTAACCAAAGATAATGGTCATGGGTTTCATCAAAAACCAGGCAGGTTTCAGGATGATAACCGGGTGATTGATAAACTAATTTATCATATTCAGTTAAAACTTGTTTAACTAATTGACGATGCTGATTTATTTTATCCATGAAATAATTTCCTCGCTTTCATTATTAAAAATAAGAAACTCAATTTGATGGCGTTTCACCACAGCTTGAATTGATTTCCGTTGAAAAAAAGTATTGAATACTGTATCTCTAACTGCTAAATAAAGTTGATAATCTTTCTGTCCCAGTTCTAATATATCTCTATATAAAATATATTGACCCAAAGCATTTTCAAAATCTCTCATTGGTGAAGGACTAATAAAACTCTTAATTTCAACAACTATTTTTCTTCCTTCACTTTCTGCTAGTAAAGCTTTTTCTGCAAGTAGATCGGCATACAGTTCAGCATCTTCGTATCTTAAAAAATAAGGATCGGCAATAATTATCCATCCATCTTTTATTAAAGCGTTTTTAACTGCGTTGTGGTAGATATCTTTCGCTGGCATTATCTCACTAACGGTAATGGTAAAGTCATTAACCCTTTACCCTATATTAACTAAACTACGTGCTAAAAGTGCGATATGCCAGAGGCATTAAGCTCCGCTTATCGCCAAATAAACCTAACCTCACACGCAAACCCGTGTTGATAAAATGCGATCGCGTTCCAAATCATTCCAAATCATATTCCATTTGTCGATCGTGAATTTCCCCATCAACCTCTATCACGAACCCCGCAGCATGACAGTAAAATCAGCAATAAACCCATCAATAATTTGCTGACGACTAAAGTGTAAACCATTGAGAATATTACCTTCTGACTCCTGACCACTAACCCTCCTGATTCTTCTCTTCGGTCAAAAATATAAAAATTTGCTAAAATAATTGCCCAACTACTTGCCATATCGCAGAACCTAAGTTATTGTATAGGGGTGTGTGAGGAGTAAGTTGAAAACAGAAAGCGCTTAGAGTGGAAACACGGTCACACGTCCAAGCGCTTTTTGCTTTTTACGCATACAGTATTTTTCCAAAAATAAAGCCAAATAGCAGCAATAAATCTAGTTAGCTTGGCTTTCATAAAATAAATATATTAGTACGGTGTTAGGTTCTGATATTATCTTTAGTGCATTTACGTTGAGTAAATCATGGATAATCAAAAACACCGTTCATATTGGCTTGCTAATACAGCTTTAATTCGTAATTTGTTAATAGTTTGGGCACTAGTATCGTTAGTATTCAGTATTTTGCTTGTGCAACCTTTGAATACAATTCGCTTTTTTGGGCTGCCTCTGGGGTTTTGGATGGCTCAACAGGGTTCGATTTTAGTATTTGTTGCTTTGATTTTTATCTATGCAGTGCAGATGGATAAACTCGACCACAAGTATAATATCAAGAGCAAGTGAGAAGCTAGATGTCTGTAGAACTCTGGACGATTATTATTGTGGGAATTTCCTTCCTGCTATATCTTTACATTGGTTGGCAGTCGCGGGTAAAGGACAGTAAAGGCTTTTTTGTCGCCGATCAAGATATTCCTTCGATTGCCAATGGTGCTGCAACTGCTGCTGATTGGATGTCTGCGGCTTCGTTTATTTCGATGGCAGGGTTGATTTCCTTCATGGGGTATGATGGTTCGATTTACCTCATGGGTTGGACAGGTGGTTATGTATTGTTAGCCTTGTTACTTGCGCCATATCTACGGAAATTTGGTAAGTATACTGTCCCCGATTTTGTTGGCGATCGCTATTATTCTAATGTAGCGCGGTTAGTGGCGGTGGTTGCTGCTATCTTTATTTCTCTCACCTATGTTGCTGGACAAATGCGGGGTGTGGGGATTGTTTTTAGTCGCTTTTTGCAGGTTGACATCAATACTGGTGTAGTTATCGGGATGGTGATTGTCGGCTTTTTCTCGGTGTTGGGGGGAATGAAAGGAATTACCTGGACTCAGGTGGCACAATATGGGATTTTGATTTTTGCTTACTTAATTCCCGCAATTGCGATCGCATTTATGCTGACAGGGAATCCCGTTCCCCAATTCGCTTTTACTTTTAGCGATATTGCTACCAAACTCAATCAAGTTCAGGTGGATTTGGGTTTTCAGGAATATACTCAGGCATTCGTGAATAAGCCAATGCTGGATGTATTGTTTATTACGATTGCTTTGATGGTGGGAACTGCGGGACTTCCTCACGTAATCGTCAGATTCTACACTGTTCCTGATGTGCGTTCGGCAAGATACTCGGCAGGTTGGGCATTGTTGTTTATTGCTATTTTATACACAACAGCCCCAGCCCTATCGATGTTTGCTCGATATAACTTAATTAATACCCTACACAATCAAACTGTCGAGCAAGTACAGCAACTCGATTGGGTGAGAAAGTGGGAAAATACCAAACTTCTCTCCTTTGAAGATAAAAATGGTGATGGGAGACTGCAACTAACACCGAAAAAGGAAACTAATGAAATTACAATCGACCGGGATATTATTGTTCTGGCGACTCCAGAAATTGCTAAATTAGCACCTTGGGTAATTGCTTTGGTTGCTGCTGGTGGTTTAGCTGCGGCTTTATCCACAGCATCAGGACTATTGTTAGTAATTTCCAGTTCCATCGCTCATGATGTCTATTACCGGATTATCAATCCCAATGCCTCAGAGCAGAAACGGCTATTTGTTGGACGTTTAATGGTGGGTTTATCGTTGGTTCTGGCAGGTTACTTTGGTGTAAATCCACCGGGGTTTGTCGGTGAAGTGGTTGCCTTTGCCTTCGGTTTAGCTGCGTCGAGTTTTTTCCCCGTAATTGTCCTGGGTATTTTCGATAAACGTACCAACTCCCCAGGTGCGATCGCGGGTATGTTGACAGGTTTGATTTTCACTATCATTTATATAGTTGGTGTCAAATTCGCGGGAATGCCTGCTTGGTTCTTCGGTGTATCTCCCGAAGGTATCGGTACTCTGGGTATGGTAATTAACTTAGTTGTAACTTGGGTTGTTTCCCGATTCACAGCACCACCACCAGCCCATATCCAAGCTTTAGTAGAAGATTTGCGTTCTCCTGATATCGAAGAAGATTTAACATTACCAACAGTACCTTAGGTTCTATTTTGATAAAACTCAGCAGAACTAGTGACAGCTTTGCTGAGTTTTATTAAATCTAGTCAACTACCTACACTGACTGAGTACAGTACAGTGTAGGCTTGCAAAACACCTAAGAAATTAGGCTCACGGTATGCAACGCAAGAGTTGGTTAGGGCTTCGAGATTTGGTAAGAGTACTCCAAGTAATAAAATGCCCAATTGTCATTGCGAATGAAGCGAAGCGGAATGAAGCAATCGCAAGAACTCGGAGATTACGCGATTGCTTCGTCGTTCCTCCTCGCAATGACAAATTTTG
>JAAUPE010000154.1 GCA_012034595.1 Calothrix sp. CSU_2_0
ATCTTTATCTCAACGGATACAAGCCCCTGAATTGATTCATGGAGAAAGATAAAGATTCCTTGTTTCAAGCCCCTAGATTTATCTCTGGGGTTTTCTTTTTACCTTTATCTTTTTACTTTTTACTTGGCTGACTCAACAGAGAACCGCTCTATTTATCTTGATTTCTAGAAAACCAAGAAATAAACAGTTTTTGCCGAATTGATAAACACTTTCTCAAAATTACACCAATCTCTGCCAAGTTAATTCTCTGCTAGTTTCTTCAAAATGCCAGCGCAAAAGATGATGAATTTCCGAACCAATAATATTACTGGATAAACCGATCGCTTGACGTGGTGCGGTGGTTGCAAGTGCGATCGCATCTTCTACTTGACAAATTCCCCATTTGACTAAATTTTGTACTCCAACCAATAAAGGTAATGTTGTACCTGATAAAGTTCCATCCGCAAGTCTAGCAGTTCCATTTTTGACTGCGATTTCCCGACTATCCCAAGGATAAACCCCGTCTGCTAAACCTAAAGGAGCTAAAGCATCACTAACTAAAAATAAACCTTGTTGATAATTACTAGCACGCAATAATATATCCAACATTATCGGCGAAACATGTTCCCCATCGGCGATAAAACCACACATAACATTGGGATTTGCGATCGCAGCACCTAACAAACCGGGTTGACGATGGTGTAATGGTGGCATTGCGTTAAATGCATGTGTCACCATCGTTGCACCTGCGTCAAATGCTTGCTGCGCTTGGCTTACATTGGCTTGCGAATGCCCTAAACTCACAGTAATACCCAAGCTACGCAAGTAAGGAATTACTTCTGCTGTTGTGTCCAACTCTGGTGCGAGGGTAATAACTTTGACGAAATTAGGATTATTTGCCAATACTCGTTGCACTTCATCCACTGTCAAAGGTAAAAGATATTCTTCTGGATGTGCGCCGCGTTTTTGGTAATTTAAAAATGGTCCTTCGAGATGTAAACCCAAAATTTCGGCAAATTTAGCTCCTCGAAGTCGTTCGGCATTGATAAAATCAGCAGCGATAGCCATTAAATTTAGGCAACGATGGATATTTTCGATGGAAGTGGTAACGATGGTGGGTAAAAATCCATCAACACCACAATTCCATAAGTATTCGCTGATTTTACAGAGGAAACTAGTATTTTTTTCGTTGAAGTCGGGAAAAGCTAAACCTAAAGCACCATTAATTTGTAAATCAACACCACCTAGAGAAACTAAATCACCAGCATAATCAATCACTTGTACATCGGGTTCTAGATGACGTTGGGAAATTATTCCCATCGGCTGAATTTTTTCAATAATCTGCTCCCGATTCACTAATAACATTTGCAATTCTTTGTAACCAGGTACGCGAGCATTGATAATATTTATAGGATTTACTACGGGATTCTGTATGGCTTCTGTCATAAATTTAGCTAGGATAACTGACCGAATTTTAATTAAAAATGGTGGTAGGACAATAGGTGTATGGTGTTTTTCGTTATAAATTCAATATATAAATTCAATAAAAATCTAAAATTCTTTAAAGAAAGACGTTACACCAAATAAAAAAAGACGTTCCACCGGAACGTCTCTACGAAAATCCAAAATCCAAAATCCAAAATCCAAAATCCAAAATCCTATGTCCCCCTTAATCGGTATTATCATGGGCAGCGATTCCGATTTGCCCACTATGAAAGATGCGATCGCAATTTGTGAGGAATTTGATGTCGCTTGCGAAGTTGCGATTGTTAGTGCCCATCGTACACCAGAACGTATGTTTGAATATGCTAAAACAGCTTGCGATCGCGGTATCAAAGTGATTATCGCTGGTGCTGGTGGTGCTGCCCATCTCCCCGGTATGGTGGCATCCCTCACCCCTTTACCTGTGATTGGTGTTCCCGTTTCTAGTCGTCAACTTCAAGGTGTTGACTCGTTATACTCCATCGTGCAAATGCCCCCAGGTATCCCCGTTGCCACTGTTGCGATCGGGAATGCTAAAAATGCTGGTCTTTTAGCTGTGCAAATTCTTGCAATCCACCAACCAGAATTACTCGTAAAGGTGCAAAAATATCGACACGATTTGCAGGTATCTGTAATGGCTAAACAGTCACAACTTGAAGAAATCGGTTATCAAAATTACTTAAACAAAATGTAATTCTTTATACATTTATTCCTAAGTATTGGGATTGGCAAGACAACTTTCTCAGCCACAGTCAGTATTTGATACTATTGTCAAAAAAATTAACAAAATCAATTTTGATTACTGATAAAGTCAGCAAACCCTGACACAGACAAGAATTCAAGGGTAACTACCAACTTGGAGATTTGTATCAGAGATTGAAAGTGGGTAAGAATAGTATTGGTTGTTACAGAATTGTTGAGTATTAAAAATACACAATCATAAGGTTTCATTCGTGTCATTACGAAGTTTTAAAAAGTTCGTAATTGCGCTGAATCCGTGAGTTTTGTTTGTTTCCAAAGAATTTAGCTCGAAGTCAGTAATTACCATGCATTCCAGCAATTTAAATTTAGTTCACCAATTTTAATTTTGAAGAGGGTAAATTTCTAGTTTTGGGAAGCTCAGATTTTTTTTATTGTTGTTGGTTGGGCAAACATTATCAATTTGAAGTTATCAAATTGATAAGTTTAATTTGCTAAAGCGAATATTTTGAAACAAAACATCAAGATTCTCATAAGTGTACTGACAACAATAATAAAAAATTGTTAAAGACTTGGTGAAGAATACTTGACTGTTTGAAAAACAACCTGATAATGAAGTCTTAATAAAAAATTAACCTGTCTTGTGATACTTATCCTGAGTCGCTAACGCGAACGCAAGTAAACAAACAGGATTTGTCAAGTTTCTGATTTTCGTGGATTCAATTTGCGGAAAATGAGAAATTGCTTCCGAAGTCGGAATTTTGATGTTTTAACGCCAAAAAACTTGAGGATGGACTTGGTTCCTGAATGATAGTTTCAGCAGCTATGAAACTAAAAATATCTAACTTTGGGGGTTCGTTTAAACTTTCGATGCTGTGTTCTGGTTAAGTATTGTCAAAGAGGATGATGTTAAAAATAAAGCAAACCAAGAAATGGAAAAGCAGAAGTCGCCATTCTGCAACTTCATCGGTAAATTCTTCAAGATACAGTTCAATTGCTTGGAGATTGTTTAAAACAATCAAAGGGCTTTCCCCAACTTGGCAAGCGAGTATTCCCTTAGCTGGAATCATTGTCTTGGCATGGGGTTATGCAGCAGTAGCACAAGCACCAGCACCAGCACCAACCACAACCGAACTCAAAGTCGCACTTGATACACTTTGGGTTGCGATCGCGGCATTTTTAGTATTCTTCATGAATGCTGGATTTTGCATGTTAGAAACAGGATTTTGTCGTCAGAAGAATGCCGTCAACGTCCTCGCAAAAAACCTGGTTGTATTTGCCTTAGCAACGGTTGCATTTTGGGCGATCGGTTTCGGATTGATGTTTGGAGATGGTAACGACTTCATCGGATTGACTGGATTTTTCCTCCAAGGAGCAGACAACAGCCCAGCAACTAACGACGCTTACAAAGGTATCTTCAGTTCGCTGAAATGGGCTGGTGTTCCCCTATTCGGAAAATTTCTCTTTCAATTGGCTTTTGCTGGTACAGCCGCCACAATTGTATCCGGTGCAGTTGCCGAACGAATTAAATTTTTTGACTTCTTAATTTTCAGTCTTTTACTCGTAGGTATCGCCTATCCCATCACTGGACACTGGATTTGGGGTGCTGGCTGGCTGGCAGACAGAGGATTCTGGGATTTTGCTGGTTCTACAGTTGTTCACTCGGTTGGTGGTTGGGCAGCGTTAATGGGGGCAATATTCCTTGGTCCCCGCATTGGCAAGTACCAAGATGGACAAATTGTTGCCATACCTGGTCATAACATGAGCATTGCCACTTTAGGTTGCTTAATTCTCTGGTTAGGTTGGTTTGGTTTCAACCCCGGTTCTGTGATGGCAGCCGATCCAGGTGCAATTACCCACATTGCTTTGACTACTAATTTAGCGGGTGCAGCTGGTGGGATTGCTGCAACTATTACAGCTTGGTTGTATTTGGGTAAACCCGACCTATCGATGATTATTAACGGTATTTTGGCAGGTTTAGTGGGAATCACCGCATCTTGTGCTTACGTTACCCTCAACAGTGCTTTTGTCATTGGTTTAATCGCTGGTGTTATCGTCGTCTTTGCTGTCACCTTTTTTGACCGCATTGGTATTGATGACCCCGTGGGTGCAACTTCTGTACACCTTGTCTGCGGTGTCTTTGGTACACTTGCCGTCGGTTTATGGTCGGTTGGTCCTGGTGTATATTCTTGGTATGGTGAAGGTTTTGGTCCTGCCAAAGGTTTATTTGTAGGTGGTGGAATTAATCAATTGGTGACTCAGTTGATTGGTGTTGTCGCGGTTGGTGTGATGACAGTTGCTCTTTGTACTATCTTTTGGTTAGCGCTCAAAGCGACTCTAGGTATTCGTGTAACTGCTGCCGAAGAAATAGAAGGTTTGGATATTGGGGAACATGGTATGGAAGCTTACAGTGGTTTTTTGAAGGAAGCTGGTACTGGTGGGTTTGCTGAAGCTTCAAAGTACGGTAAGGTATAACCCCAAAGTGATTATCCAACGAATTTGTAAGGAAGGGGCACAATTATCATAGGAGAGTGACGCTACAAGGAATATATTGATTTACTGAATAAGTAGCATCACATACCCTACAAATTGGTCTTTTATTTTCCCGGAAATTTCTAAATATAGTTTATGTTCCAATACAGTACTGCTTCTGCGGAGCAGTACTGTATTGGTTTATATTTGAGAAAATTGTAGGGATAAATGCTTGTTCACCAAATTTTAGATTTTAGACTTTATACCAATTTGAAAAAACAACGCGACAGATAGATATTTGTAGAGATGTAGCAGTGCTACGTCTCTACCGTTGGATGTGTTGCAATCATTATTTGAATTGGTATTAGATTTTAGATTTTAGAAAATGGAATTGAAAATTCAGCACATTACATAAAAAATCTTCTATGGTAAATATTGGAATTCATCTCGCAATATTCTTTGAGCTTCTCTAACTGTTTTCACTCTTCTTGATGTCAGAACTTCACTTTCTTTCTCTAAAATTTTAAATCCTTTGCCTTCTCTCATATAAACAATGGTCACAGGGAAAGGTTTGGCTCCATCTCGACCAATACCCGTAATATATTCGGCTAAAACTATAATACCATCTTCGTTGGAACCCGAATAACTTAGGTGTAGAAATGACACAGCTTTGACTTGATGTAAAGCCCAACCAGGTATTAAATTCTTCGATTGGGGAAAGGTATAAATAATTTTATTATTTTTAATTAAATATATACCTAGATTCCTTTCACTTTTAATTGCAGGTACAAAGAAACAAGAACCACATTCCTCTAAATTAACTCGAAAACTTTGGTTAATGATTGGGGTTTGCTTTGGTAGTATTTTGCGAACTTGACGTGCATCCGTGGTTGAAAGCGGAGTCGGATTTACTTGTTTTGTTTTTGCTTGAGCGATATTAGTACCAGGGGAGATAATATCTGGGCTGTAGAATCCAAAAAATGAAGCCGTACTAGCTGCTAATACTAGACTAATGATACGTATATTTTTCTTGGTAGAGATTGTCATTTTTTTATCTATCTTAAATTCATAATCATCACTACACCTGGTTATAACTGATTTTCGGACTCCGTACCATATTTATTTAAAACTACACTTGTTACATCACTTTACCTCACAAAAAAGGTTAACCGAATGTTAAAGTCATTCATCGTTAACTAGTGTTATGTTAATTCCCATCAACAATTTGCTAAATTATTGATTTAAAAATCGAGTGAATGAGGTTTTCAAAACTGTGGGTCATTTGTATAAAATTATTACTTTGGCAACATTGAGCTTAATTGCGATCGCGGGTTGTGGAACTGGCAGTGACTCAAATCAAGGGAATGTAATCTTTATTCACCCAGATGGAACTAGTCCTTCCCATTGGGGCGCAGCAAGAATATTAAATTATGGTCCCGATGGCAGGCTAAACTGGGATAAAATGTCCCACATGGGTGTTTACCTGGGACACATGAAGAACCAACTGACCGCAACTTCTAATGGTGGTGCGGTGACTCATGCAACAGGGATAAAAGTAAATGCTGATTCGTTTGGTTTAGATGAAAATTTTAAACCTGTTGTGGCAGCTTCAGGGAAAACTCAAACAATTATTGAAGAAGCGATCGCATCTGGAAAAGGTACAGCGATAATTAATTCGGGGATGATTCACGAACCAGGAACAGCAGCTTTTGTCGCTAAGGTTCCTGCCCGTCGCAACTTTGCCGAGATTACCAAGCAAATAGTTGAGTCCAATGTTGATGTGATTTTGGGCGGTGGCGAAATGTGGTATCTTCCTAAAGGCACTGCGGGGAGACACAGCACAGCCGAACAAAGTCAGCGCACAGATAATATAAATTTAATTGAAGTCGCGAAAAAGAAAGGTTATACGGTTGTATATACTCGCGAAGAATTATTAAAATTACCTACTAATACGAAAAAAGTACTAGGTATTTTCGCAGCAGATGACACCTACAATGATGCATCAGAAGAAGAGTTAAAACAGAACAATTTACCTCTTTATGTCCCCACTGCACCAACTGTAGGTGAAATGTTGGATGTAACATTAAAAGTTTTGTCTGAGAAAAACAAAAACTTTATCGTGGTTTTGGAGGAAGAAGGTACAGATAATTTCGGCAACTATAATAATGCCAAAGGTACGTTGGAAGCAATGAAGCGTGCTGATGATGCGGTGGGTACTGCGATGAAGTATATTGAAAAAAACCCAAATACATTATTAGTTACCGCCGCAGATAGTGATGCTGGGGGTTTAGAATTAATTGGGGTGACAGAAAAAGACTTTGCCCTCGATAAACCTATCCCTGAAAAGAGCGAAAATGGCGCACCTTGGGATGGTAAAGACGGAAAATTAACACCTCCATTCGTTTCAGCACCTAATCAAGAAGGAAAACGCTTTCCCTTTGCGATCGGTTGGTCAAGTGGAGGTGATAATGCAGGTGCGATCGTTTCTAAAGCACATGGATTAAATGCTGATAAATTACCAAATAACGTCGATAACACCGATATTTATCGCTTGATGTATCGCACTCTTTTTGGTAAGGAAATATCACCCTATCCGAAAACAAAATAAGATTTTAAATGCGTTTGCTTGCGCTCAGTACAAGCTTTAGATTTTAGATTATGATTTTCAATATTCTATCTGTCACGTAAACCTCATGGGAGATTGGAAGCCCTGTCTCTTCAGAGCAGGGAGGAAAATCGACTCAGGCAGTTTTAACTGCCGTAATAATTTAAATCGAATAGGAGTAACCATCTTTTTTATGAGTTGCTAGAAAATATTTGTGGCTAATACCTGATATTCTTCCTGTCTTGGTTGCAATGTCAAAACTTCCTGTTGCACGGCATAAAACACGTCCAACATATTTACCAATTTTTTTACCTTTAGTAACAACAGCTTTGACAATATCCCCAGTCTGAAATCCAAAATGTATTTGTTTATTTGTGCGATGACGGCTAGGAAATCCGAATTTATCAGTCCCACACATTTGACGAGTTCCATGACCATTAGCAATAATTAACAATGGTCTAATACCTTTGATATTAAGAAGTGGGGTTGATTCACCAACGCAAGCAGCATCAATCCAGTGTGTTTTAGCTAATTTTTGCTGACTACGATTGAACTTTGTTAAACCTCCTGAACCTGTTTCTACTGGCAATCCAGTTTCTTTCAAAGCTCTAAATAATGCCCATCGAGTAGTATTAACTGCTGCTGCATCTGCCAATGGTCGTCTAGCTTGCTTCAATATTTTTTCTAATTTAGATGCGTCTTTTTTGAGAAATTCTTTAATGTCTTTAGTCCCTTTTTTTGTATTACATTCCTCGCAACTTAAGGTAAGGTTTGTTATTGAATTTGAACCACCTTTAGCACGAGGATGAATATGTTCTACTTGGAAAGGAACATCTTTTACGCCACAATAAGCGCATTGTCTATTCCACTTTTCTAATAGATATTCTCTGGTTTCGTAACCTGCTAAAGTGCCTTGTTGATATTCTTTACCTTGAATATCTGGATTACGCATTAACTGCATATCAAAGCGTACTAATTCCTGACTAATCGCTGCAATTGGGGCAAGTTTGCGTAATCTTTCAACCCAAGTTTTAATATTTTCTATTCGACTTTGTAAGCTTGGTGCTAACCATCCATCTGGTCTAGTTCTATTTAAAAATCGCGTTTTTCTGTAACGGGTTTTTCTAGCACGTCTACTTCGTCTTAATTGTCTTCTGGATGTCAATGCTTCTCTAATTGCAAAACCTCTATGCTTTAATTCGGCTGCGAATACAACCTCTCCTGTAGAACCATTGACTAATGCAATTCCTGTGAATTTTGCACCAGGGTCAATTTTTAATCTAAGTGGCGAAACTGAGACATCTGGACACGAATTTTTCAAGATAATTGTGAAAGGGAAGCGTCTAAATACTGCTGCTTTTTTATTCCGTAATAGTTGCCTTGCTTGTGCTGGGTGAATCTGGTCTAATGGTTTTTTGTTTGTGTCTAGTACGAATATTTTGGACATAAGTCCCTCCATTTCTGGGTAATGTTAGCTTCGTCAATGTTTAAGGTCGGTACTTTGTCTCTGACACTGGCTTAACCCATAAACCTGTTTAATCAGAAACTTCTAGAGCAAAGGACTAGCTACGCATCCCTTGGTAGGTCTTTAACTCTTACCTTAAACGTAGTCAGTAAAGGCTTAGACTGGTCAGCTAGGGCTTGTTGGCTTATGCCTGAAGCCCCGTCTCTTTAGAGCGGGGTTGCTGACAATTATTTTGGTTCTTCATTACTTGTTATGCTAAAAAAGCTCAAACTCATTGCTGGGCAAGAAAGATAGCTTTTGAACTTGGATTTTGAGTATTTGGAACAAAATCAAGCTTAAAACTGCCCAAAAGCCTTGCAATTAAAAGCAAATACCGAATTATCGTTTTAAGTTCAGCATAACACCTACGGAAGAGCCATTATTTTTCATTTTCAAATTAGGGTAATTTCCGGGAAGGGAACTATGGGGAGCAATAGGATTCCCTAGTTCTCCTTTTTATGTCCAAGTGTATATCCAAGTTTCCAGTTATTTGGCTTTTTCAACTCATCAACTTTACCTTGGGAAATCACCCGTAAAGCAGTGCGAGTATTTATCAAACCCTTCATTAAATACGAACCAGGTTTAGCGCGAACACCTTCAGCCTCAACAGTTCCTTTATATTCCATCACTCCGCAAAAAGTAGGTTCGCCAGGAATATTTAGGGTAAATAGTTTATCATTAATATGCCCGCCAGGAATCATAAAAATGCCATAAACATGATGCTGACCACGCCAAGGTTTTACTATTATCTTCTCAGGGTAAACATAGGATTTGGGAAACTTATTTGAAAATCCCGATTCGTCACAACCAACAATTGGCGATCGCTTGGATAAATAGGAATAACCAATTATGCCAATTAAAACAAGTGTAAATAATATATAGAGATACTTATATTTATAGTTTTTCAGATTTAGCACTGATGGAAATCACCACTTTGATTAATTACAATTTTAGTTATAACTAATATATTTTAAAAAAAAGTATTATTCAAATCAAACAAGGTAATTCACTCCCGTGAATAAGTAAATATAAAAAATATGTATATTGTAGTGCAAATTACAGCATTGCTTATTTCTCAGCAAAAATCAGCAAATCAAATACAATTAAGTATTAATGCTTTCGACATATCCCCATATAATCGATGTCTCAAAATCAAAAATTGTTTCCATATTTTTAAAAAACTAAAAAAATCGAACAAAGAAAGATTCACCCAAACCAGTTACATAAAAATCGTCCGAAATTGCGCTGCTGTGCCTAAAATAACAGAGAAGTGTCAACAATTACTCTGTAAGGAGTGAATATGGTATCAACTCCTACATCATTTTCCGATATTCAAAATCACTGGGCACAGGGATTTATTGAAGCGTTGGCAAAACGCAGTATCATCACGGGGCTACCTAACGGCACATATCGTCCAGATAATTCTGTAACCCGTGCTGAATATGCCGTAATTATTGCCAGGGCATTTACAAAAATTCCCAAAAAGCGACAATACAAACCTTTCCCTGATATTCCCGCAAATTACTGGGCTGCATCCGCAATTCAAACAGCACACGAAAAAGGTTTTCTCAATGGTTTCCCAGATAACCGCTTTCGTCCCGAAAATCGAATTTCTCGCTTAGAAATTATAATTTCCCTCGTTTCTGGCTTAGACATGGGACTAAAGATTAAACCAGATTTAGTCAACACACTCCCACAAATTTACCAAGATGCTGGAACAATTCCCACCTATGGCACAAATCAAATTGCGATCGCAACTTCTGCCGAATTAGTCACCAGTCATCCCAATCCCAAGCTACTAAATCCCGCCTTAGCTGGAACTCGTGCCGATGTTGCCGCATTCATCTATCAAGCTTTAGTCTACCTTGGTGAAGTCCCGAAAATTCCCTCCAATTTTCTGGTACTAGCAAAACCCAGTACCACCACACCACCACCAACATCTGCAACTGTGCGAGTTAATCACCGTCGAGAATTTCGTGGTGCTTGGTTAGCTTGCGTCTGGAATAGTGACTTTCCCTCAAAAGCTGGACTTTCTACCGAACAACAAAAAGCCGAACTCGTCAACATCATTACCCAGCTGCAACAATTAAATTTCAACGCCTTAATTTTACAGGTACGTCCTGAAGGTGATGCGATTTACCAATCGAAATTAGAACCTTGGAGTCAATGGATTTCTGGAACCCAAGGTAAACCACCCGAACCATTTTATGACCCCTTGGAATTTGTTATTTCCGAATGCCGCAAGCGCAATATTGAGGTTCATGCTTGGTTCAACCCTTACCGAGCCAAAACCTCAATTAAACAGGGAGTCCTTGCCCGTCCTCACCTAGCCTTAACCAACCCCGATGTCGTGTATGAATGGGGTAATCAACTATGGATGGACCCAGGGTCAAAAGTCGTTCAAGACAAGGCTTACAGCGTCATCATGGATGTATTGCAGCGCTACGACGTTGATGGTATCCATTTAGATGACTATTTTTATCCTTACCCAATCGAGGGAAAAACCTTCCCCGATGGCAAAACCTATACTGCTTACCGTAACGCTGGTGGTATTCTCAGTTTGGGTGATTGGCGACGGGAAAACGTCAATCAAATGGTAGTGCGGCTTTCCCAAGGGATTAAAAAAACCAAACCCTATGTAAAATTTGGCATTAGTCCCTTTGGGATTTATAGACCAGGACAACCCAGTGGAATAGTTGGTTTAGACGCTTTTGAGGTGCTTTACGCCGACTCCAAAAAATGGTTAGAACAAGGTTGGATTGATTACATTGCGCCACAGTTATACTGGCGTACAGACCAAACTAAGCAAAGTTATCCAGCTTTGTTGAAATGGTGGACAGAAGTTAATCCCAAACAGCGTCATATTTATGCTGGAAATAATATCGCGCAGTTAGATGGTAAAGCGTGGAAGGATGAAGAAATTGTCAAACAAATAAAAATTAGCCGGAATTTGGCGAACAATTTATCCTTGGGGAACATCTTTTTTAGCATGACTTCCATCAATCAAAATCGCCAAAGTATTGCAGACACATTCAAAGGTTCTATTTACAATACACCAGCGCTTGCACCAACAATGTCATGGCGAAATGCCACACCTCCATCATTAGTAGGAGGATTGCAAGTAACTAACCGTCGTCTCAGTTGGAATCCCGCAGCAAGTAGCCAAGATGTTCGTTCTTGGACACTGTATCGAAAAACTGGGGATACATGGGCATTGCAAAGGGTACTGAGTCGCGGTACAAATTTTGCCACCGTCGAACCGGGAACCTATGCGGTGTGTACAGTGGATAGGATGGCAAATGAGAGCATGGGTGTGAGTATTACGGTGAGTTAATTATTCAAAACTATTTAACTATTTATGAACTACCCCATCTTCAACTAAGTAAGATGGGGTTTCTACCTTTTCAGGGGGGAGACTCTGCCGCTACTTTACTGTGTGGGTGGTATTTCTGGGACAATGGGGGTTTCTGGTTGTTTTTGCTGGCGTTGTAAATATCGACTTAATAAATATGCTACATCCCCCCGTGTCATTGGCTTCAACGGTAAAAGATTACCTTGATTGTCAGGAGTAATAAAACCTTCGGAAATTACCGTTGCGATCGCTTTTCTTGCCCATGTGGGGATTGATTTGCGATCGGGATATGGAGCTAATATTTCGCTAACTGTATCGTCGGGGAACTGAAATACACCATATGCTTGGGCAAAAATTGCGATCGCTTCTGCTCTGGTGACTTGCTGATTGGGGAAAAATAAGTTATCCCGATATCCTCGCATAATTCCTGTTTTTAAGACTGTCTGAATGTCATTAAATGCCCAATGGGAAGCTGGAACATCAGCAACGGTAACATTTTCTTTGGGTAAACCTTGACGTTTATCGAGTTTAAATGCTTTTACCATAATCGTAGCTAATTCTGCCCGACTAATCATTCTTTCTGGGTAAAATTTGCCATCAGCAAAGTTTCGCATCAAATTGGCTGCAACCACCTGTGAAATTGGGTCAGAATCTTGTGCAGCCACTGGAGTTACAGTAATAATACCAAGAGAATATGTTTGTAAGAACACAAGCAAAGACAGTGTGCTAAAAATTTGACGCATAACTATACCCACTTTGAATCGTTAATTAATGTAACAACTACCCTTATTCAATTTAAGACCAACTCGAAATGACTTCGTTCCTGAGAAAAACTTGATAACTTTTTGTGCAATCCCCATTCCCAATGACTCTGAGTTGCCCATTCCCTATTAACGGTAGGATATGGATTATAGATTAGATTTTCAGGAGTTAGGAATGACCGCAGCAGACCCCGTAAAGGTAATGAAGGAGGAAGTGGGTAAAGCCGCAGCAGCTTTGGTAAAGTCGAATAGTATTGTTGGATTGGGTACAGGTTCAACTACAGCTTATGCTATTCAATATATTGGGGAACGTCTCAAATCGGGGGAACTCAAAGATATTATTGGAGTTCCGACTTCCTTTCAAGCTGAGGTTTTGGCAAAACAGTATGGCATTCCTTTAACCACACTTGATGCGATCGCGCATATTGATATTGCCATTGATGGAGCGGATGAAGTCGATCCGCAGAAAAATTTAATTAAGGGTGGTGGTGCGGCACATACCCGTGAAAAGGTGGTAGATTACTTGGCGAACCAGTTTGTTGTGGTTGTCGATGGTGGTAAATTGGTTGATAAGCTGGGTTCATCTTTTGCCGTACCTGTTGAGGTTATACCGATGGCTATGACACCTGTGATGAACGCGATTAAAAAGCTTGGTGGAAAACCGGAACTTCGTATGGGTGTTAAAAAAGCTGGTCCAGTCATCACCGATCAAGGTAATATGGTTATTGATGTTAGATTTGATGCTATCCCTGACCCCGTTAATTTAGAGAAAACACTGAATAATATTCCCGGTGTTTTGGAGAATGGAATTTTTGTTAATTGTGCGGATATCGTTTTAATTGGTGAAGTAATTGACGGAAAGCCATCTGTACGACAAATTTAAAGTCTGGGAATAGGGCATTGGGCATTAAGAATCGAGAAAAATACTAAGTTCAAGTTAAGAAAGAGTTAAAGTCTCTGTTTTCCCCTTTCTCCATTGCCCAATCCCCCCATTCTCAATATGTTTTTTCATCGATATCTATATGCCATAAGCGTTCTAGCTTTTCGATGCGACGACGATGAGCAACAGTACGATATTTTTTATGACCAATTATACTAATAAGTAAAACTATAGGAATACTTAGGATTAAATAACCTGCAATATTAGAAACAGAAACTTCAGGTGTAAGTGTTGAATTTACTTGTACAGACTGATTTACAGGTCGATCTGCTGAACTTCCTCGCATTGAAACCTCTACAAACTAACTACTTATACAAACAAATACTTCAGGGGTTATCTCACCATTTCCTGATGACTAAATATAAATTTTCTTGTTTCGCTAAATATTTTTTCGTAATAATTTGAGTTCCATTGAAAAATTACGTAATAATGCCGTCTGACTCGGAATCTTTTTATTTACGTTTACAATACGTAAATAGTGAAACAGATGTAACAGGAAATCTGAAAACATCCAATTAATTACTTTAAACTTAATTTTTGCAGTACAAAATGCTTTATCGAAGATTTGGACGCACTGAGCTACAAATGCCTGTATTTTCCTGTGGGGGAATGCGATACCAGTTTAAATGGCAAGATGTCCCCCAATCCCAGGTTCCTAGTGATAATCAAGCGAATCTGGAAGCGACTATTCGATATTCTTTGGAGATAGGGATTAATCATATTGAAACTGCCCGTGGTTATGGTAGTTCGGAGATGCAGCTAGGTCGGATTTTGCCAACTTTGCCACGGGATAAGTTGATTGTACAAACAAAGGTTACTCCGAAAACAAACCCCAAGGAATTTGAAAGCGAGTTTGAGAAGTCTTTAAGATATCTTAATTTAGAGTATGTTGATTTATTAGGTATTCACGGGATTAATGATGCTGAAACGTTTGAGAATACAATGGGTGTTGGTGGTTGTTTGGATGTAGTACGAAAATTGCAAGCACAGGGAAAGGTGAGGTTTGTGGGTTTTTCTACTCACGGAGCTTGCGACACCATTGTCAAAGCAATTGAAACTAATCAATTTGATTATGTAAATCTACATTGGTACTATATCAATCAAAATAATTGGCAGGCAATTGAGGCTGCAACCCGTCACGATATGGGTGTATTTATTATTAGTCCATCTGATAAAGGTGGTAAGTTGTATAATCCACCATCTAAGTTAGTAGATTTATGTAAACCATTGAGTCCAATCGTATTTAATGATTTGTTTTGTTTGAGTCATCTAAATGTGCATACATTGAGTATTGGTGCAGCGAAAGCAAGTGATTTTGACGAACATTTAAAAGTATTAGATTTGTTAGATCGAGTAGATGAAATTTTGCCACCGATTATTGCTAGATTAGAACAAGAGCTAATTAATGTATTTGGAGAAGATTGGGCAAGCACTTGGCATATTAATTTACCAACTCATGAAGAAACACCAGATAATGTGAATATTCCGATAATTTTGTGGTTGCGGAATTTAGCATTAGGTTATGACATGATAGATTACGCCAAAATGCGCTATAACTTGTTAGGAAATGGTGGTCATTGGTTTCCAGGAAATAAATGCGATCGCATTTCTCAAATTGACTTGCAACAGTGTTTAAGCAATAGTCCTCATGCAAATCAAATTCCTCAAATCTTGGCTGAGGCACATCAAATTTTAGGTGGAGAAGTGGTACAAAGATTGTCGAGTAGCTAATTAAAATATCTCACATAAAATTGGTATTACATAATGTTAAAATATAGTTATATTTGAATACATTTCAGTTGCAATTTCAAACTTCAAATAATTTTTCTCTGACCAAATTAAAAAAATCCTCATCAGTCAAAAGTTTATACAAAAACTCTTGCTGAATGTAATTTTGCAAGAAATTAAACCATGCACCTGGAGGGATATTTTCAAAAATAAAGCTGCGACTCTAGCATTAGTTGCATTTTTAGGTTTCAGATACCAAGCTTCGGTAATAATGCCTGCCAAACTTCCATTTTTTGCGCCAAATGTATCTAGTTGTTGTTGATTGTTAGGAAATTCCATCGTCCATTCTAAATATCGACGCATGATTCTATCCGCTTCTGAGGATATTAATAAACCTCGATAAATTCGCTCCATAATCTGAGCATATCCATTAGCTGTTCCTTTCCCATTTAAAGTATGTGCCATTGCTTGCTGTTCTTGTAAATTTAACCATTTAGGTGATGTGATATGTGTTAATTGATTGCTTCTAAATTCTTCATCACTTTTCCAGATTTGCGTTAGTCGATAAACCTCATTACCATACTCTTGTGGTGACATAGCCTGATATTTTTGCAATCTTTCCGCAAAAGTATCGTTACATGTATGATTACTCCAAACCAAAATTTGACCGATAATTGGTAACGGAACATCTTGATTTTTGATATTTACTAATTCTATAAAATTATTTAAATTTTCTCTTCCCAAACGTTGAATTAAATAATCAGTTGCAGCATTATCGCTATAACGAATCATTGCCCAAGGAATATGATGTAACTCTACTTGATTTGCTGAATTTATATATTGTTTTTGCTTCCATTCAATAATTGCACCAGGATGAGCATCACCATCTGTACCAGGTAAATAATATAAATCAATATCTTCAATATTTACTAACTCTTGAGGTGCTAATAATCCTTGGCTTATTTGACGTGCATACTCAGCTAATACAAGAATTTTAATTGTTGAAGCAAGTGGTCTTTTGATATCAGAGTTATAAAAGATTTCCTGCTCTGAATAACCAACTTCATAGGCAACTAGTGAAACATCTTGAGGATGGCTGATAATATATTCTAGTACAGCTTCAGGTGTTTTTAATTGTGATGCCCATTCTGTTCCTTCAGATAAAACGCTGAAAATATCCAGAATTGAAAACACAGCTTGTTTTTGCCAAATTCCCACTAAAATTAATATTAACGTGAATAAACTGATACCTATATGCAGGGGAGAGAATAAATTTATACTCATTTTTTTACCAATTAAGTTATTTAAGTAACTTTTTCTAAAACATGCTAATTAAAATACCTTATGTTTACATAGAATACAGTAGAGAGACGATTATATCCTGCCGATAGAATCATTTGGGTTTTCTAATGTATCCGATTTACATAAAATCTTCTACATTTACAAATATTTAATCTAATTACAAAACATCAACTTTTGAAGTTTGAAGTATTAATTGTTACTAATTACTGAGTGACAATAATAGTTAGGATGTTTTTTGCTAAATTTTGATTATTTTTAGCCCAAATCTCGGAAAATAAAAGGTGAAAGCAGAA
>JAAUPE010000155.1 GCA_012034595.1 Calothrix sp. CSU_2_0
GGATGGGTCGAGTTGGGATTGGGATTGGGATTGGGGATTGGGCAAATACCATTAACCACTAACCACTAACCATTAACCTATTAATCATTAACCCACCAACTATTAACTTAATACTATGCATTTACTAATTCCGGCTGCTGGCATCGGTAAGAGGATGGGGAGCGATCGCAATAAACTTTTGTGTGGATTGCGATCGCGTCCGATAATCGCTTGGACTTTGCTTGCTGCTGAAGCATCACAGGCAATTCGCTGGATTGGGATTATCTCGCAACCCGAAGATTGGCAAGATTTAGAAAATATTTTGGTTGAGTTAAATTTAAAAAAGCCCGTGGAACTAATTGCAGGTGGTTCAACTCGCCAAGAATCAGTTTATAATGGCTTGCAAGCTCTACCCTCTAATGCCCAACAAGTTTTAATTCATGATGGGGCAAGATGCCTCGCTACACCCCAATTATTAGATAAATGTGCCGACGCAGCACTAAATAGTCCCGGCTTTATTGCGGCTGTTCCCGTAAAAGACACGATTAAAGTAGTTGATGACAGTGGCATAATTCAGAGTACACCCAATCGCCAATATTTATGGGCAGCTCAAACTCCCCAAGGTTTTGATGTAAATTTATTGAAACAGTGCCATGCCAAAGGTTTACAGCAAGCCTGGCAAGTCACTGATGATGCCGCATTATTTGAAAAATGTGGTTACAAAGTCAAAATCGTAGAAGGGGAAGAAACAAACTTGAAAGTTACCACACCCCAAGATTTAACCATCGCTGAATTTATCCTTGAGTGTAGATTGGGTAGTAGAGAGTAGGGAGTAGGAAATGGGGGAATGGGGGAATGGGGAATGAGAAAAACCCAATGCCCATAGCCAATCCAAAATCCGTCTTGAAAAGTTTTGTGGAAGGATACCTTCCCCACAAACTTTTGTCTTCGACACGCTATGCGAACGCAAAATCCAAAATCTCAAATCGAATCAATTTACATTTTAGTTAAACAGTGATAGAATCCGTGCCACTTGTTATTTGTCCGATTTGTCATATGTTATTTGTCAAATGACTGATGACTAATGACCAATGACCAATGACTAATGACTAAATAACCAAGAACATGACTATAGCAGCGACAAAAATCGAAGCGATTCTCTATTTAAAGGGCAAACCCTTGTCCGTCACCGAAATTGCCGAATATGCTGCGTGCGATCGCGCAACAGCAGAAGAAGGAATAATTGAATTAATTGATGAATATGCCCGTCGAGATACAGCCTTAGAAGTCGTAGAAACTTCAAGCGGTTACTGCCTACAAGTGCGTTCCGACTACCAAGACTTAGTACAAACCCTGATTCCAGTCGAATTAGGTGTCGGGGCACTACGAACCTTAGCTGCGATCGCGCTTCATAATCCCATCCGGCAAAGCGATTTAATCAACGTGCGCGGTTCAGGAGCTTACCAGCACGTCCAAGAACTAGTCGAACAGGGATTTGTCCGCAAACGACGGGATGGCGAATCCCGCTCCTATTCGCTACAAGTCACCCCTAAATTCCATCAATACTTCCAAATCGACCAACTCCCGCAACCCTTCGTCACTCGTCAAGAGGAACGCCAATTAGAATTAGAATTCCAGCCACAAGCAGAAGCAAGCTAGTAGAGACGACTCGGTGAGTCGTCTTTCTTCTACATCCCAATTAGAAATTCCCTATTCCGCTCTAAAGCAATATGCTTCACATAAATGCTATGGTTTAGAGTAGAATTAGCAACTAAGCTAAAAAAAATTGCCAATGGTGTTTGACCCTAACTTTTTGAACGACAACTTCGATGAACACCCAAACGAGCTTCTGAATGAGAGCTTTGAGGAACATCCCAACCAGTTACTCAAGTATCTGCAACACCAGTCGCCTGACGTTTTAGCGCGTGTCGCCCAGTCTGTCACCCCTGAAATCAAGCAAATTATTTCCCAAAATGTCCAAGGGCTAGTGGGGATGCTGCCTGCGGAAAACTTTAATGTCCAAATTAGTACCGATCGCGAAAATTTAGCCGGAATGCTAGCATCGGCAATGATGACCGGATATTTCCTACGTCAGATGGAACAAAGGATGCATTTAGACAATTTGAATAATAGTCACTAAATAGTAATTAATTGGTAATAGTTAGTAGTTAATTGCTAGTAGAGTTCAGCTAAGGAATTCAGATTAAATAAGCTACATTTACCCTTGGTGTGTTAGGGGAATGTAACGCACCATTCTCAGTTCAATCAGAGAATTTGCATGTTATTTAATTTGCATTCCTAAAACTTGAATTAAGTCCTCTTTTGGAGGAATTTCACTGTTAGACAGAGGTTTTAACCTCTGGCTTATTCCTCCAAAAAGTACAATATCCCAAGCATAAATTTATCAACCATAGTTATTACCCACATTCCGCACTTCACCATGTAATACGTAATGATTACGATTTTGTGCAATTTGACGAACATAAAAACTGAAAGGCTTAAGCATTTGTACGTAAAAAAACGCCAAGCTAACCATAATTTCCGTATTACTTTGCATACTACAATTTGACGTGCGGAATGTGGGTTAATAAGTTTATCTATAAATTAGGAAATATGATAATGGCTAGCGAAGGATTTGAGAGTGTTTCTTTTCAAGATTCGTTCCAAGATACTTTGGATACAGTTGCAGGGTTCATGGAAAAGTACGGTGAAGCTGTTAATCAAACTTATCAAGACGAAATTGATAGTCAAATCCATCATAGCCAGAATATGGGTGAAATTGTTGGTAATTTTGCAGCAATAAGTTATCAAATTTCCTATTTAAAAACTTTGCAGAATACTTTAATTACTCAAAGAATCACCGATAATCAATTAACTCAAAAAGCTTTAACAGAATTTGAGAAAAACCTGAATCAAGTTAGCGACGATTTAGATGAATTAAAGCAAAAAATACGCGAATTCAGGCTATTTTTGTCGAAACAAATCTAATATAAGAATAATCTAAATAATTTAAATATCAATATCAATATCAATATCAATATATATAAACATGCATATCCCTGACTTTCTAAAAAGTCAGGGATACAAATAAAATCAATAAAATCAATAAAATCAAAGAGGTAACAAATTTAACCAAATTTACCGCTAATGTACTCTTTGGTTGCTTCTTGTTGTGGGTCTTGGAAAATATTTTCAGTGCGATCGTATTCTACCAAATAACCTGTACGTCCACCTTTTTCAGAGGTTTGGACATTAAAAAAGGCTGTTCTGTCGGCAACCCGTGATGCTTGCTGCATGTTATGGGTGACAATAATGATGGTGTATTGTTCTTTCAATTGATGGATCAGTTCTTCAACCCGCAATGTTGAAATTGGGTCAAGAGCAGAACAAGGTTCATCCATTAAGATAACATCGGGCTGAACTGCGACAGCACGGGCTATACACAAACGCTGTTGTTGTCCACCAGAAAGCGATAAACCGCTTTGCTTTAGTTTATCCTTAACTTCATCCCATAACGCAGCTTTTCTAAGACTATCTTCTACAAGTTGATTCATATCACCTTTGAAACCGTTGATTTTGGCTCCAAAAGCGATATTGTCGTAGATAGATTTAGGAAATGGGTTTGGACGTTGAAAAACCATCCCGATGCGTCGTCGAACTTCTACCGGATCGATATCTGGTGCATAGAGATTTTTGCCGTTGTAAATAACATTACCTTCTGCTCGGAAACTTTCGATTAAATCGTTGAGACGGTTGTAACATCGCAGTAAAGTACTTTTACCACATCCCGAAGGACCGATAAGCGCTACAGCTTGATTTTTAGGAATATCTAGCCAAACATTACTAACTGCTAAAAATTTACCGTAGTAAATATTTAATCCTTCTGTTCTGAGAACTGTATCGGTATCGTTGGCAGTACGAGTGTTAGTAGCCATAAAATAGTAAATTTGACCTGGAATTGTGAAATTTTATTTTGTAGAAGGTTTGAGTTAGTAGTGCTTTGGATTTCTCAAATAATTTTTCTAGCCAGGATTTTTAATTCAAAATCTAAAATCTAAAATCCAAAATCCAAAGCTTGTACTGAGCGACAGCGAATGTATCCAAAATCCAAAATCACTTACTCTACTTAATAGGTTTTGCGATTTGTTGCTAAACGGGCAATGATGCTTGTGATTAAAACCATTAACACCAAAATCAACGATGCTGCCCAAGCGAGAGATTGCCAGTTTTTAAAGGGTGAAATAGCGAAGTTATATACCAAAACTGCTAAGGAAGCTGTTGGTACAAACGGACTGTTAGACCAAAATTGTGAGAATAATGCTGTAAATAGTAAAGGTGCAGTTTCACCAGATGCTCGTGCGATCGCAAGGGTTGTACCTGTAACAATAGCTGGTAGCGCTGTCGGTAATACTACAGATGCTACCGTTTGAAATTTGGTGCAACCGATGCCAACTGCGGCTTGACGTAAGTCTTGGGAAACAAGTTGCAAAGATTCGTCTGTGGTGCGGATAATAATCGGCAGCATCAAAATTGACAGTGCAAAACCACCAGCCACAGCAGAGTATCCACCAGTGGTTGCAACTACAATCCCATAGGCAAATACCCCAGCAATAATCGAGGGTACACCACTGAGAACGTTGGTTGCGAACCGAACCCACCGCGATAATTTGCCGGAACTAAATTCAGTTAAATAAATTGCTGCTAACACACCAATGGGAACACTAATTAATGCTCCGATACCTACCATTAATAATGTTCCCAAAATAGCATTACCAAAACCACCACCCTGTACTAGTGGTGGTGGTGGTAATTCGGTAAACAAGCTTAGTCTTAAACTACTAAAACCTTGGATTAGTACGTAAGATAGTACCGCCAGCAGTGGTAATAATGATAGTATTCCACACAGGAAAGCCATACCAACCATTAACGAACTTAGCAAAGTCCGAGGAGATTGCGATCGCGTTAAACTACCGTAGCTGTAACCACTATTCGACTGGTCGGAAATACTGGAAGCCATATATTTAATAAAACCAGGAAAGACACCAGATAAAAAGACTTGTTTTAACCAAATCCTAAATTCGCCATCCTAAATTCGCTTGACTCGCATCACAATTAGGTCAGCCAAGATATTAACCACAAGCGTTAAGACAAATAAAACCAAAGCTGCGTACATCAAAGCACCAACTTGTAAACCGCTAGCTTCGGCAAATTGGTTTGCCAAAAGCGAGGAGATTGTATTTGATGGTGCAAAAAGCGAAGCACTAATATTATTCGAGTTGCCAATCAACATTGTCACAGCCATTGTCTCACCCATTGCCCGACCGAGGGCTAACATGACTGCGCTGACGATACCTGAAAATGCTGCCGGAATCAAAACTTGCGAGATTGTTTCCCAACGAGTACAACCCAATCCAACTGCTGCTTGTCGTAAGCTAGGAGGTATGGATATCAAGGCATCGCGGGAGATAGCTGTGATAACTGGCAAAGTCATAATTGCCAAAATTATACCCGCAGGCATCATACCTGGTCCAGTTGGAACTGTTGAAAAAAGTGGGATGAAACCGAGTATGCCATGTAGCCATTTGCCGATATTGGTAAGTATGGGAATCAAAACGAAAATTCCCCAAACTCCATAAACAACACTAGGAATAGCGGCAAGAAGCTCTACCAAAAAAACTAACACAGTCTCAACAGCTTTGGGTAGCAATCTTTCGCTTAATAAAACTGCCGTACCCACCCCAATCGGAATAGATATTAACAGACCCAGAAATGCACTAACTAATGTTCCGTAAATTTGCGGTAGTACCCCGTATTCATTCTTGACGGGATTCCAAATACTTTTACCTAAAAAACCTAAACCAAACTGTTGGATAGCGGGTAGCGCTTGAACTGCCACCTGAAAGGTTATCCATAATAAAACACCTGCGATCGCAATTGCACAAATTCGCGTCAGCCAGATAAAACCAACATCGATGTTTTTGTCAAGTTGCGATCGCGCTTGATTTTGCGAGCGATCGTTCCTAGCGAATGTACTCATTAATAACCTTATCCATCAACAATAAATGTGTGTAGGAGCGAACGAAAATATTTTCAGGAGTTAGGAATTAAGAGTTAGGAGTTAGGAGTTAGGAGTTAGGAATTCATGCCCAATGTCCAATTCCCAATGCCCAATGCCCAATTACCAACTACTTAGCAGCACTAGCACCACCTGCACCATCACCCACAGCGATTTTATAATCGGGGCTAATGGCATCAGCAGCAGCAGCAACTTTTTGAATCACATTGGCAGGTAAAGGTACATAGCCTAATTCCACAGACTTTTTCTGACCTTCAGTTAAACCATACTCAATCATTGCTTCCACAGCTTTGGCTTTTGCTGCATCAGGATATTTCTTGTATGCCAAAATCCAAGTATAAGTGACTATGGGGTAAGAATCTGCACCTTCTGGGTCAGTAATAAACGCACGTAAGTCAGCAGGTAAAGTTACAGCTTCTAAAGTTTTTGAAGCAGATTTTTCATCGGGAACAACGAATGTACCGCTTTTATTTTCCAGCGATGCGAACTTCAAGTTATTTTGTTTAGCGTAACCATATTCGACGTATCCAATCGAACCTGATGTTTGGGCAACCTGAGCAGTTACACCTTCATTTCCTTTAGCACCAACACCAGTAGCCCAGTTAACAGTTTTGCCATCGCCAATTTTAGTTTTCCATTCGGGACTAATAGCGCTCAAATGCTTGGTAAATACCCCTGTAGTTCCGCTTCCGTCGGAACGGTAGACAACAGTAATCGGTTGTTTGGGCAGTTTTGCACCTGGATTTGCTTTTGCGATCGCGGCATCATCCCAAGATTTGATTTTGCCCAACAAAATATCAGTGTAAACCGCACGAGGCAACTTAAGTTCGGGCACATCTGCCAAGTTGTAAGCCAGCACAATACTACCAGCAGTCATTGGTAACAAGATTACACCTTTATCTGCGGGAACTTTAGCGATTTCCTCATCTTTCATTCCCACATCGCTAGCACCAAAATCCACAGTTCCTTTGGTGAATTGCTCCACACCAGCACCACTACCAACTGACTGATAGTTAACTTGTAAGTTAGGATATTTTTGATTTAAACCTTGGAACCAAGTTTGATACAGAGGTGCGGGGAAAGATGCACCAGCACCAGTCAAAGATACATTCCCACCAAGGTCTAACTTCCCTGGGCTAGAAGCAGTGGCTTCCTTCGCAGCACCTGGGGTTGCCTCCCCACCAGGAGTAGTATTTGTCGAAGCTTGTTCTCCACCACCAGCGCAGGCAGCCAAGCTCAAAGTCAAAGCCAATGCAGGCAGTACTCGCATCAAACAGTTAGAAGATATCATGGGGAAATTCTAAATAAATGTCAAGACATAGCCACTACAACATATCCTGCTAGGGTAAAGAGAAGGTTAAAAGAGACACTGAAATTTGTATATTTTGGTTAGTAAATACAAATCTCAATCTTAGTGTGAGGCTAATTGCTAGCTCTGAAGCTGGTCAAAGTGCGATGATAACCAGATACTGGCTGTAGATAGCGATAGAAAAGCTTTTTATCAATAAGTTTACCTACTTAATTTCAGCTATTTTTAGCTAAAAATTCACCAAATATCATCTTCAACCAAATTCGAGTAGACGATTCAGTACATAAACTTTAAATTACAAAAAATAGAGTATTTTCTCGGAGTCTCTCCCCTATTCTTCTACAAGCAAACCCCAAGTCCTACATAAAATCAACCCATAGCAGCGCTAAAATAAAGCATCAGTACACTTTTCAATCCACACAAATCAGATTAAAATCTTATTTTTAACTTTTGCATGGCAGCCTTTTGGGCGAGTACATTATAAATGCTAGCTGCATCCAATCAACTTTTATGGTCTATGATTGGCTTACTGCTGACGATGGGTGGAACCTTCCTCGAAGCATCTGTCACTACCCTACCGTGGAGTTGGAGTCAGTATGGAATCCAAACTTTTTCTTTAGGTGTCAGTTATCAAATTGGTGGAGTATTGCTAGTTGGGTGTTTGGGAGGCAAAAACGCAGGAGCATTGTCTCAGATTGCCTATTTAGTCATGGGTTTAACCTTGCTACCTGTATTTTCCGATGGTGGTGGCATTGGTTATGTCAAGTTATTGCAATTTGGCTATTTGCTTGGTTTCATACCAGGAGCTTGGATTTGCGGACTAATCGCATTTAAAGCCAGACCAAAACTAGAAACACTAGCTTTTAGCTGTTTTTGCGGTTTAGTCACAGTTCACCTTTGTGGCATTATTTATCTATCTCTTGGCTACTTTTTGCAATGGAAGGGTACAGAAACCCAGTCTTTGCTAGAAGCAATCCTAAAATATTCTTGGTACGCACTACCAGGACAATTTATCGTACTTTGTGCAGTTACAGTTGTGGCATTTATATTGCGGCATTTAATGTTCTATTAGTTAATGGTTAATGGTTAATGGTTAATGGTTAATTGTTGATGGTTAATTGTTGATGGTTAATGGTTAATGGTTAATTGTTGATGCGTAGGTAAAGAGGAAACACTAAAAAATTATCTTAATTCTCAATGCCCAATGCCCAATGCCCAATGCCCAATTCCCAATCCCCAATCCCCAATGCCCAATCCCCAAGATTCATGCAAATAAAAAACCGCCAATTTTGGATTGCTGCTTTAATTGCTTTTTTCCTAGACCAAATCACAAAACATTGGATTTTGCAATCCTTTGAATTTAAACAAACAAAACCATTAATAGCTGGAGTATTTCACTTTACTTACGTTCGTAACTATGGAGCTGCATTTAGTATTCTTGATGGTCAGGTGGATTCATTAAAGTGGCTATCATTGCTTGTCAGTTTGGGTTTAATCGCTCTAGCTTTGTTTACTCCCGAATTGAATTTATGGGAAAGACTTGCTTATGGGTTTATTCTTGGTGGGGCAATGGGTAATGGCATCGATCGATTTATGCTAGGTTATGTAGTTGATTTTTTAGATTTTCGACTGATTAACTTTCCCGTATTTAACCTTGCAGATGTATCTATTAATATTGGTATTATTTGTTTATTAATTAGTAGTTTCCAAAAAAGTCCAACATCTAACAGGCGATCGCGCTAAAAACTGTGATATGCCAGAGTCATTAAGTAAGCTCGCAAAATCTTGCTGAAGCATTCATCAAGAGCAGCAAAATTTTCTTCCCACACAAAATAAAAGATCAAAATAAACCCGGATTCTTCGGAAACCGGGTTTTAATCTTGTTAAATTTGATTAACCTATACTGCTAACAGTTCAGAACTGGACTTATCAACTAGACTTAATAAGTGGAATTGATGCATCTGATAAACCCCAAGGCATTACATCTACATTTGAAAAGTAAAGTTCCAAGCCGCTTTTAGTACAAGTCAAAGCTTGTAATTACTTATTTACACCACCAGGTGCAGGTACTACTTCAGAACCAGAACTGGGGGTTTGTTCGGGGGTAACGGTACTTGGTAAAGTCATCTTATCCGATGTCCCAGAAGTTGGTGTTTTCAACGGTTCTGCATTGCTACCAGGAGAATCAGAAGTTGGTGTTTTCAACGGTTCTATGTTACTGCCGCTTGAACCACCGTCGTTACTATTACTACCCGGTGTTCCCGGAATGGGAGTTAAAGGTGCGGTTTCTTGATTGCTACCACCAGAAGGAGTGATAGGTTTATCGATGCCGCTACCCGATGGGGTTGTGCCAGGAGTCTCATTTGTACTGCCGGGAAGTGGAGTCACCGGAACAGTTTCTCTGTTAGTGCCACCAGTAGGAGGTGTTACAGGAGTTTCATTACTCGAACCAGCAGGTGGGGTTATGATACCGCCATCACCAGGCTGACTAGAATCACTTGGGGTTGAAGTTCCCGAAGGTGTGTTGCTGTCAGGCACCGCACTACCAGGTACTGGTACGGGTGTAGTGGAACCTCCGTCTGTTGTTCCCGAACCCGCAGGTGGTGTTATCTGAGTACCACTATCAGGTGTAGTTGTTTCAGTCGGAGCTTTTTCGGTTGTACTTTCAGATGGCGTGGTAGATGGAGTTTTTGCATCTGCACCACCTGGACAGCGAGAGTTTAGCGGGAAATTTCTGCATAAAATTTCCATCACATCAGGAGGGAGAGTTTTTTCCTGAGCAGAACCAGCACTATTTTCCGCTTCTTTTTGTGCTTGGAGTTCAGGGAATTTGCTTGATTGGGCGTTGGCAACATTGCAGCTTAATGCCAAACTCAGAGCCGTACCAATTAGGGTTATATGTTTTCCCTTCATATTACTTAACCTCAACACCTCGACAGATACTCGCCCATTAAATCAAACAATAAGCATTAGAAAATCTTCCCAAATGCAGATGTATTTGGGGTCAGAATATGCATCTTGAGTTTAATTTTTGATGTTGAGATAGTAGAGTTAAGTAAAATTTACATCATGGTTCTAATAATTAGTAGTTTACTTCAATACAAAATTAAAATAAATTGTTCTTGTCGATAAACTGCATAAGTTAGATGCAGTCAGGAATATAGAGGATTTAATTAGGTCAATGCAAATTCATTTCCGGGTCTGCTGACGATTTATCAAAATGTAAAATAATTAACTGTTAAATTGTCATTGTTATATATTATGATTTTTAATTTGCCATAGAGTTGGAAACTATTTGGTACTGCTAGCGTCATTTTTAGGTGGTTGGCGATTGGTGACAAACCATTACCATTTACTTAAATTAGTGCTAGATTTCATCAAATTTGACATGTCTAATGGTGTTTTATGTAGTTTTCCACCAAAATCCCAGTGCCAAAGATAACAATTTTGTATTTGGGACGGGCACAAAGGGACTTTTTCTGGGGTAGAGACATGTTCGATCGCCTTAATTGGGTGACGTTGCGAAAGGAAGTATTCCCACGGTATATACATGTTCAGTGTGGAACGATATAACTACAATGGTGGAATAGCAGCATCGCGTACTCTCAAGAGAAGCAAGCTACCCAGAGCGAATCCGCAGGAGTTTCGTAACCCGCCCAATTCTTCAGTAAAAACCGTGGTGTGAATAGCCGATGAGTTCCCCCCAACCACCCCAAAAGCCGCAAACCTTGCTTGGTCAGTTGACGCAAGCAGTACAGACAATTCAAGCTAGGGTTGATTTTTCCAAGCTGGCGCTGAAGCCAAATGCCAGAGTTCCCGAACTCTGGGTACAAGACGCGGGGGCACAAAGCGCGGAAGTTTATCCTTTGTTAGGCGATCGCTATATGCTCGGTCGCAGTTCCAAGTCCTCCGATATTGTTGTTCGCAACCCGGTTGTCAGCCAAATCCACTTGTCGCTATCGCGAGATTCCAGCCAGCGACATCCGGTTTTTATCATTAAAGACGAAAACTCGACCAATGGAATTTACCGGGGTAAGCGCCGCGTTACCACCCTGGAGCTACGTCACGGTGATATTCTCACCTTAGGACCGCCCGAACTCGCCGCATCGGTTCGCCTACAATACATAGACCCACCACCTTTTTACATCAAAGCCGCAACTTGGGCTAGTTATGGGGTTGGTGCGGTCACAGGGCTGATTGCTTTAGCAATTGGTGTTGAATCGTTAAAATTTTCTGTTAGACCCTTGCCAGGGGCAACAAGGGCACCTGTACTTGTATATGCCCGCGATGGCGTAACCCCTCTACGGGAACCGCGAACGATCGCCCACGTCGATATGAAGCGATTAGAAGATTTTGGACCCTACCTCGGTAATGCGGTAATTGCATCGGAAGATAGCCGTTATTACTGGCATCCCGGCGTTGACCCATTGGGAGTAGCAAGGGCAGTATTTGTTAATACCCGTAGTGGAGACGTTCAACAGGGGGCAAGTACGGTTACGCAGCAGGTTGCCCGCAGTTTGTTCCGCGATTATGTAGGGGCACAGGATTCCCTGGGAAGAAAATTTCGCGAAGCAGTTGTGGCGCTGAAATTAGAGACTTTTTACAGCAAGAATGATATTTTGCTCACCTACCTCAATCGGGTTTTTCTGGGGGTAGACACCTACGGTTTTGAGGATGCGGGGAAATTTTATTTTGATAAAGCTGCGAAAGAATTAACCCTGGCAGAATCGGCAACATTGGTAGCGATTTTGCCAGCACCGAATGGGTTCGATTTTTGCGGGGATAGTCAGAACAAACTACGAACCATCGAATATCGCAATCGGGTTTTGCGACGAATGTTAGAGATGGGCAAAATCAAAACTGACGATTACAACAGCGCGAGGCGATCGCCCATTGAAATTAGTCCCAAAGTTTGCGAAAAACAATCCAAAATCATTGCTCCTTATTTTTATAGCTATGTTTTTCAAGAGCTAGAAACTTTGTTAGGTCCCGATTTAGCCAAAGAAGGCAATTTTTTAATTGAAACGCAACTCGACCCATCGATTCAAACCCAAGCTGAATCCGCATTACGAAACTCCATTGCTCAAAATGGGGCAAACTTAAATTATTCACAAGGGGCAGTTGTGACGCTGGATTCCAGTACAGGGGGAATTTTGGCGATGGTAGGAGGGACAGACTTTCGCCGCAGCCAATTTAACCGTGCCGTTCAAGCAAAGCGCCAACCTGGTTCCACCTTCAAAGTATTTGCTTATACTGCGGCAATCGAAAAAGGTATCTCGCCGGAAAAGTCCTATTCCTGCGCTCCTCTACGTTGGCAAGGGTTTCTGTATAAACCCTGTCGTGCGGGTGCTGGTACAAGTTTTAGCTTGTCCACAGGACTAGCTTTGTCAGAAAACCCCATTGCTTTACGGGTAGCGCAGGAAGTTGGATTGGATAAAGTGGTCGCGGAGGCAAAAAAATTGGGAGTGCGATCGCCCTCGATCCTGTACCCGGATTAGTTTTGGGTCAGAGTGTCGTTAATGTCATGGAAATGACGGGGGCATTTGGGGCGATTAGTAACGAGGGTGTATGGAATCGACCCCATGCGATTAGCCGAATTTTAGATACCAGTATTTGCCGCGATCGTAATGACTTAAAAACTTGCAAGATAATCTATTCTTTTGACCAAGATCGGGAAGCTAACAAGCGCGTTTTGGAAAAGAATATCGCCCAAACAATGACAAATATGTTGCGCGGTGTGGTCACGAGTGGTACGGGAAGAGGTGCGGCTATTGGTTTCGGTGAAGCTGGGAAAACAGGTACAACCGACAAAAACGTTGACCTCTGGTATATCGGCTATATTCCGAGTCGGCGCATGGTTACAGGTGTTTGGTTAGGAAATGACAATAATTCCCCCACGTCCGGCAGCAGTGCCCAAGCAGCACAATTGTGGGGCAGTTATATGGGAAGAGTTGTGAAGTAGAGACGACCCGGTGGGTCGTCTATATAAAAATTAAAAATTGGGAATTAAAAATTGGGAATTAAAAATTGGGCATTGGGCATTGGGCATTGGGCATTGGGCATTGGGCATTGGGAATAAAAAATATTAAATTTAATGATAATTAATGATAATAATCAAATATTAAGAAGACGACCCATCGGGTCGTCTCTACGATGGTATGGATGAATAAACGAATTAAATTATTTATATCCTTGCCAGGGCTTAATGTCTAAATTTCCACCGGGTTTGAATGTGACTTCATAATGGGCAAGCGCTCCTTGATTGTTGGGTGCAGCAACATTAGAGCCATAAATTTCCTGGAACATTTTTGGTAATGGGGTTTCTCGATAAAAATCGAAAGCACCTCGATTCAATGGTTCGTAATCAGCAATTACACCATCTTTGTTAACTGCAACTCGATATTTTAAATCACTGGTAAATGTGGGAGTTCCACCCCAACTGGTACGAATTTTATCGTGTAACTTTTTGTTTAAGTCTTTAACTTGGGTCGGGTCTTTAATTTTTTCGCCGATAACTTGTGGTGTTTTGGCATACCCCAGCCAGGGACTAACTTCTAGTACACCCCCTTTTCTAAATACTACCCGAAATTGGGCGATCGCTTCGTTGGTAACTGGGGGTCTGGTCGCGGGATTGTAAAGCAAATTCGGCAGAGGTACTTTACTAACTTCGTCATTCGAGGATTTATTTACTGCTTTGTAACCAACAATTGCCCCATCAGCAGCCACCCCAATGCGGAAAACTGCATCTTCGTTTAAACTGTTGCGATTTTCCCAAACTGGATTTACTTGATTATATACTTGGCGGTTTAATGCCCGCAGTTGGGATGGATCGGTAATTTCGGGCACAGTTTTTATCAGTGCTTCGATATCAGCAGTTACGGGAGCAACTCCTGGTGTCGTTGTTGGATTTGGGGTTATTTCTGGAATCGCGTTAGCAACATTCGTGGCAACTGGGTTAGCAGTCTCAGCAATGGGACTTGCAGAAGTTGATGGAGTTGCGTTATTTGTGGCTAAGTTTGTAGTGTTATTGGTTTCCTGTTGGGACTGTACTTCTGATGGTTTTGGTTGTGGAGCCGGAATTAAACTAAATGCGATCGCGGCGGCTGCTAAACTTGTTAATCCGACACTTGCTGGTACTGCTTGTTTGATTAAAGCTTGGTTTGCACCAGCGTCGCGTCGAGAAACAGATTGCACTGCCAGAGTTACTTCTGGTAATGTTTGACTATCAGCAAAAAACTGGTCTACAGCTTCGACTAAATCAAAGAGTTGTACCGTATTCAATTCGAGTTCGACTGGTGTTCTCTCACCAGATGCGCTATATTCGGCGGATTGGGAAGAAGTCTCAGAATTGACAATGAGCTTGTGACGATTGCTGTCAATTTTGTATATCTGTACAATCGACCCATCTTGATTTTGCAAAAGTGGATTCGATACATTGCTCAAAAATTGTTGAGCATAAGCGTTAACAGTACGCACCAAGCTTTCAAAAAATTCTCTTCCACCTGCTAAAGGTTGTTGTAAACCAGATAAATAGCATTCAGCATTAACCAATATTGATAATTCAGGACGCATTTCTTGATAATGTGCAGCCCTGCTAGCATCGCTTAAGCCTTCTAAAAGTAGCGTACAATTTGGTAAACTATATTTTCTTTGAATATTCATTTAAACCTCTGCAAAATGCCCTACTAGATACCGTCTGGGAATATTAATTAACTTCACCATCAAACAAGCTAATCCAGAACCTCTGCATCCCGGAAGTGCCAGTACAGAATAATAATTGACCCAATAGATGAATCGCTAGCTCGTCTAATTTTGCCTCAGAGGTAATTGCTAATACCCCAGAACGACGAGGATTCATCCGACTGCGAAAATGGGCACGAAACCTTTCGAGATAGTTTGATAGCCTCAGATTCTGTTCTAGGGGAATTTGTTTATCGCTCATTTGCTGGTAGATAATTAGCAATTGCCGGATAGTAACTGTTAAGCGTCGAGCAATGTAGCAAGCAATAACCACCAAGGCTTTAGCTTCCATGATACTCAGAGGACGACGGATATGCGCTCTACGAATTGGGTTGCTGCTACGCATTCGCCAGAGATTAACTCTATCTTTAATGATGCCTTTAAGTTCTAATTCTTCGGCAAATTCCAAAATAGCTTCCGAACCACCTAATTCTAATGCTTCAATCGCAAGTAATAATAGGTCTATTTGTAAGCGAGTACGTCGTGGACAGCCCTCTGCCTCAATTACCGGATTGGGTAAAGTATCCAAAATCATTGGTAGCGATCGCGGTGTTGAACTATCGTTATAGGGGGTTAAACTGGCGGAGACATTCATTATAAGTACCGTTAATAAGGCTGCAACAGATAAGTTTTAGAGACTGGGGATTAGAGAAAAAAGTTTTTCATAAGTGTTGAATCTACCAATTCCATAATTATTCCCTGATATATACATTAGTTACTCATTAGGCTCAAAGGTTTCCGTATACGCAAATCAAACTTTTTTAAGAATTTTTACATACATTTTTAGATACTAACTTTCAGGCACTAATTTTTATAAAATCATTTCACCCTTACGGGTAGTTGCTCTGTGAGTAGACGCGCAAGCGGCTTTTCTTTGATTAGCAAGCTATGTGAGTCATGACAACGGGGGAGTATCCAAATAAGGCAAAGCTCGCTTCCTCAACCTACCCAGTATGGTGCGGTTACATCCCTAGCTTGGTGTAGATTATCCTAATCGTCAATCCAGAAGATTGCTGAAACACTACTTGACAAGGGTGTTTGTGCTGAAATAAATTTTGCTGTTAGCCGAGAGTAACCATTAATTTGACGTTCTATTTGTGCATACAGAAAGGAACTATGACATTATAGTGTACGATTCTGGGGTATTTGAGTGCAAAACGGAAAGGGAAATCGAAAAAGAGGTTAGTAAGAGGAGTATTTTTCATCTCCCAAGTTTGCTAATCTTTTCCTAAATCACCCTTCCTCTTACCCATTTTCTCCATTATTATTCGTTTATGGATTTAAAATCTTTAATTCGCGATATTCCTGATTTCCCCAAACCGGGAATTATGTTTCGGGATATTACAACATTACTGCGCGATCGCGATGGTTTACGCTATACCATTGATTTGCTTCAGCAAAAGTGTCATGAGGCAAATTTGACGGTTGATTATGTAGTTGGGATGGAATCGCGAGGCTTTATTTTTGGAACTCCTTTGGCTTATCAATTAAAAGCTGGCTTTATTCCCGTTCGCAAACCTGGGAAATTGCCTGCTGCGGTTCATTCGGTAGAATACCAGTTAGAATACGGTACTGATTGTTTAGAAATACATCAGGATGCTTTACCAATCGGAAGTCGCGTTTTAATTGTTGATGACTTAATCGCTACTGGGGGAACCGCAGGTGCAACTGCGAAATTGTTACAAAAAGTTGGCTGCGAACTGGTAGGATTTGGGTTTATCATCGAGCTACGAGATTTAAGTGGGCGCAAACACTTACCCGATGTACCAATTATCTCGTTGGTGGAGTATTAATTTTGGTAATGGTTAATCAGTAGTCAGTAGTCAGGAGTCAGTAGTCAGGAGTCAGTAGTCAGTAGTCAGTAGTCAGGAGTCAGTAGTCAGTAGTCAGTAGTCAGGAGTTAGGAGTCAGGAGTTAGGAGGTCAGGAGTTAGGAG